>JBEKPV010000046.1:0-21211 GCA_049520395.1 Tepidisphaeraceae bacterium | reverse complement strand
TTCAAAACTACAGCACCGACCACCGGCTCATGAAGGCCCTCCTCATGAACGGCGCCGTGCACCAATTCCATAACCTCAACGGAACCGTGACTCCCTTAACCAACGCCCAGGGCAATCCCTGGGCCCGTCTCCCCGGCAGCGGCTACACCCCCTACTTCACCGGCACCAGCGGCGCCAATTACAGCAACAATGCCAACCCCCTCGTCCGCCCCGGCCTCGATCCCAATCTCGGCACCGGCGAACTCAACGTCCTCAACAGCCTCACCAACTACGCCGCCGGCCAGCAAACTCCCACCAGCGTCTCCAGCCAATATGACAACCCCACCGGCTGGGACGTTCGCACCGTCGCCGCAGGCACCGCCGCGAACACCGCGCCCTACCAATACGATTTCACCATGAACCAGGTCCTCGGCACCTTCGGTGCCTTCCAGGCCACCTTGTGTTGGGATGACGCCGTCAACAACGTAGTCGGCGGCGTCGTCAACAACGCCCAGGGCGCCTTCTCCGCCACGACCTCCACCTTAATCCGCAACGCCCCCTCCGTCGGGTCGCAAAGCAATAACGCCAACGCACCCGCCCTCATGACCGATCTCGACCTCTATCTCTTCAAACTCAATCCCAACGGAACACTCGGACAAAACATCGATTATTCCACCAGCGACATCGACAACGTCGAGTACATCTCCTCCAACCAACTTCAGTATGGCCAGGCATACGCCCTGGATGTCGTCAACGCCCAGATGAATGCCCCGGCGGACACGACCTACGGCCTCGCCTGGTCCGTATCCTTCGTCCCCGAACCCGCCTCCGCCACAATCTTTGGCCTCGGCCTGCTCGCCCTCTGCCGCCGGCGCGTCAGAGCCTCGGCCGCATAGGCCAACATTCCCGAAAATGGTCTCTCTCCCTCAGCCCGCGAAATCTCCTTCGCGGGCTTTTTTATTTCCCCTCACGAACCAAAATGCTCATCCGCCCCGTCGCCCGTCGCCAGATTCCCCAACCCCGGCGCTCGCCGCATCCCCCGGCTTCTCTGCCAATTGTCGATCGATTCCCCCTCAAAAAAGATCGGCGGAAGCGCAAACAAAAACCGCTTCGATAGCCCCCCCACAAACGGCTCATACATCCCGCGCAGCTCCGTCAACTTCGCCGCCGATTCCGCGTCCCCATGCAACTCCAGCCCCGCTTCGCGCAGCGCCTTATGCAATTCAATCCGCGTCTCCGGCGGCAACCGATCCGATTCCGGATTCACCAGCCCCGTCCCAAAAATCAAGGATAAATCCACCACCGCGTGACGGGCCATCGCGAAGGTAAGCTGCGCCCGATACGGCTTATTGCCCTTCACCTCCGCCATCACGATCGCGCACGTATCCAGCATACAGGTAATCGCCGCCAGCCAGGATTGGTTATCGTGTTGCGATCGAAAGTAGCTCAAAACCGGAAACGAAAGATGGCTCTCCAAAAGCTCCGCCGACCATCTTTCCCATTCGGCAAGAAACGAAGACAGCTCCGCCATATTCCCACCGCGCGCCAGCCGCACCAGAAGCTGCGCCGCGCAGGGCGGCGAACTCGCCCGCGCGTCCAAAAGCGATATCGTCGTCTCCCGGCTCGAAAAGGCCTGCGTCGTGCTCGGAAGATAGCTGATGATCATCGCCAAAAACGCAAACCCCAACCCCGATTCGGTCACCGCCATCGCCCGCCCGAAATAACCCAGCGGCGTCACGTCCCCATACCCCAGCGTAAAAAACGTCGTCCCGCTCATGTACAAGTAGCTGAAGAAATTGATCGGACTATCCGCCGTGAGGATTCTTTCCCCCGCTCCCCAATTCACCAGTGCGAATCCAAAGACCAGCCCGATCACCCACGCCGAAAACAGTTCCAGCAGCGACAGCGGCCCAAAATACGCCAGCATCGACTCCCGGCGTTTCCCCGCCGGAACCGTCCGCGCGATAAGCGTCCAGAACCTCCAATTGGTCCGGTAGAAAAATCGCGCAAATCGATATTTGTGAGTGACCCGTCGCGGCTGAAGGATCGTCTCAAACGTATCGATCAGCACCGTGCCGATCATCCCCAGTCCAATCAAAACCGCAAAGACCCGCACGCCAATCTCCTCACTAAAGGGTAATCATAAAGCGGACAGGACCATATCGAACCCGCCCCCTCAAGCCGCGCTCCCTCGCCCCGCCGCTGCGTTGATTTCGCTCGCCGCGCGCAGCGCCGATTCGATCGACCCCTGAATCCACCGATGAATCAGCGAGCAATGTTCCCCCGCGAAATAAACCCGTCCCTCCGGCGAAATGATGCTCTTATACAACTGTAAATTCTGCCCCGGCTCAAACAGCGCAAACGCCCCGCAGGCAAATTCGTCTTCATGCCACATCTTGCTGGTCCCGATCTCAAACTCATCCTTCACCTGCGGATGAAACTGCGCCACGTCGTCCAGCGCCTCCGAAATTCGATCCGCCGGCGAAAGCGAGCCCCACCGCTGCGCATCTTCCGCCCACGTATAGCTGGCCACCAGGATTCCCCGCCCCGTTTCCCGCCCATGATCCGGGTAATAAACGCTGCGCACCGGAAGATCGGTGAACGATCCTCCGCCGAAGATCCCGTCGTCTTCCTCCCAAAATCGGCGCCGGCATTGAAACAAAATCTTCGCCGACGCATCGTAATGCAATTCCCGAATCGCCCGCTGTTTCTCCCGCGAAAACGGCTTCAAAATCTCCACATGCCGCAGCACCGAAAACGGCACCGTGATAATCGCAAAATCCGCCTGCAGCTGTTTTTTTCCCCCCTCCGTGTTGTAATAAATCGTCACCCCCTCCGCCGACTGATCGATCGCCTTCAAAACGCATCCAAACCGGATTTTCCCCCTCAGGTCCGGCAAAAAAGCCTGCGGCAACCGATCCATCCCCCCTTCGATTTGCACCATATCCGTAAACGCATGCCCCAGCTCCGCCAGCAAAACCTCCACGAACGACGCGCTCATCCGCGATTCAAGATTCTCCAAAACCCCGAACATCTCGATCGCCCCCTCCGACCACCCGTTGCTAAGCAGGAATTCGCGCGTCGAAAAATGGTCGTACTTCTTGATGATATCCGACCACGCATCCGGCCCCCGCGCCGCCAGCATATCCATGATCGGCTTCAGCGCATCCTGCCAATGTTGCCTCGCCGTTTTTTTGCATTCCTCCGGCTGCAGGTCAAACCCAAAACAATCGTTGGAACTCAGTGTCTCGCCGATCCGGTGTTTTTTCCCGCCAACATAGTAAAACGCCTTGGGATTATTCATCGTGAACGGAATCAGTTTCAGTCCGAACCTCTCGACATAGCTCTGCGTCAGCCGATGTGCCGCCGGAATTCGCATCGCCCCCGCCTCCGCATGCAGTCCCGATTCAAATGGCGAGCGAATCGTCTGCACCCTCCCCCCCACGCGTCCGCGCGCCTCCAGGATCGTCACATCATGCCCCGCCCTCATCAGTTCATACGCCGACACCAGTCCCGCCATTCCCGCCCCCACGATCACCACTTTCCCGCGGTTCCCGGTCTTCGGCAGACCCTCTTGAATCATTTTCTCATAATTCGATTCGGACATGGTCGCACTCCTCACCTGCGGATCGATAGGTCAAAATTTCCGGCGCGGTTCGGTCGGCAGCAGAAGCATACCGTTATCGGAAATGTCTTCCAGAAAAATCAGGGTTGCGCCCAGGCCGTCGTCCGCGTCGGCCCCGCCGGATAGAAAAGATTATGCAGCGCCCCCGCCACCGTATACCGGTCATACCCATCCCGCGGAAGCGGGTCCGTCGCCCCGATGAGCGAAACCGCGATACTAAACGCCAGCAAAATCCCCGCGATCCACCAGACCGCCGCGTGGTGCGACCGCCTCAGCCACGCCCCCGTCCAGAAAAACAAAATCGGGCTAAACACGATCAAATCCCGATTGGCGAATCCCGCCGACGCATCGCGCCCGCTCGCGGCATATCCGAGCAGCGCAATCAGCAGCGCCGCCGCGCTCACCGCCGCCAGCAATTTGGTCGTCGTCGGCCAATGCCGGTGCATCACCGCCAGCATCCCGCCAAATCCAACCACCACCACCGGAAAATGAACCAGCAGCCCATGCTGTCCAAAAAGCGCCATCCCCAATCGATCAAACCCGCGCCAAAAACTCGTCCAAAGCGAAGGCCCCGCGCCATTGTCGTCCTCATCGCCAATATCCAGATTGCTGTCATCCTCCGCGATCGGCGCCGCCGCCGTTTCCACCCCGCGCGGCGCGGCAACCTCCAATTCCGGATGCATATATCCCGGCAAAAGATTCCCCGTCAGCGGAACCGTCAACGTCGCATGCAGCAGAATCGGCGGCGCCGCCCCCAGCAAATACAGGATCACGCCCCCAAACCGCAGCGACATCGGCAGCCGCATCGCCGGTATCACGATCAGCAGCATCAGCAAAAACACGCACGCCCAGGGATCGATCGTCGCCGCCAGCGCCGCGCAGAATCCCGCGATCACCAGCCACCCTCCCCCCCGGCTCGGTCGATCGCTCGCCGCCAGATGCAACAAACTTCCCATCGACCCCAGCACCAGTGCCGCCGCCGCCACGGTCGGATTCAACACCACCGCATAGCTCACCAGCCCCGAGCCAAACACCACCGCCGCCGCCAGCGCCGCCCGCCACGGCCGCGCCAGCTCAAACGTCCTCCCCATTCGGTAAACCAGCCCCCCCGCCGCCGCGGCCGGCAGCGTCGAGCCGATCAGCGTCAGCAAATACGGCACGAGCACCGAATAATCCCGCAGCGGATACCCCATCCGATGCAGAATCCGATACGGCGCACTCAGCAAAAACGCCAGCATCGGCGGCTGATCGCTATACAGACGCCCGTTCACGCGAATCAAATGCGAATCCGCCGCGAACAGCCTCTCGTCGATCGCCAGCCGATCCGCCAGCGGAACCGTCCACCCCCTCTGATGTTCCGCCAGCGCCGCGATCGTCGCCAGCCGAAGTTCCTCATCCGTGCTCACCTGCCCCGGATGCCGAAGCGGGCGCAGCAAAGGCAGGCAGACCAGCAGGACCGCGATCGGCGTCGCCAGCGCCCAGGGCCTCACAAAAGGCCTCTGGCGGCGCCTGCGAATATAATCAAGCAATCCCGACATGGGATTCGGCGCAAAAAAATAGCCGGCTCTTCGCCTCCGGCCCAAAAAATCAATAAATCCGCAAGAATTCCACGAAATTGCCCAGCAATCTCGCGCTGAGACGATCGTAGCGGGAATAGACTTTCGCCGTCTCCCGGCGAATCGTCCCCTCCCCGTCACCACCCAATATCTTCTGTGCATCCGGCCGCCCCATCGACACAATCGCCTCGATCTCCGGCTGCGTACATTCGATGTGATACTGAAACCCAAACAGCCGGCCCTTGAACCGAAACGCCTGATTCTTACAAACCCGGCTCGAACTCAGCAGCGCGCTCCCCGTCGGCGCATTCGGCGGCGCTCCCGCCGGCGGCGGCAGCTTCGGCAAATCAAACGTGTTGAAATGCCAATGAAACATCGGTGCCCCATCCACCATTCCCCCCACGATCGGCTCCGTCCCGCCCGGAAACGGAAACGTCACCGGACCCCATCCCAATTCCGGAGCCGCCACCGGTGGATCCCCCGGCTTCGCCCCAGGATGCGTATTCGGATACACCTTCGCTCCCCCCGCATGCGCCAGGAGCTGCGCCCCCAAACAAATCCCCAGCACCGGACGATCCGCGTGAATCATCCGTTTCAGCAATTCGATTTCCTTTTCCAAAAACGGGTATTTCCCGTTCCCAATATCGCTGACGTCCATCGTCCCCCCCAGCACAATCAGCACCCTTAGTTCCTCCAGATCCGACGGAACTTCATCCCCCTGGTACAGCCGGCGCACCTGAACAGGAATGCCAAAATCCCTAAAAATCGGCGTGATTCGCCCCGGCGTCTCCTGCGGGACATGCTGCAAAACAACGGCAATGCTCATACACCGAACAATGATCCATTGCTCTCCACCGCCTTGTCAAGCTCAGCCCGAATCCGCTCCGCCAACCGGGCTTTTTGGCTCCGAACCCCCATTTTCGTCGCCTTGCGCCTCTTCTTCCCCGCCGCTTCCGAAGCCAGCGCGAACGTGATCTTGTACCAATGTTTCCCATCCCCCTTCTGATCGGGATACAGCCGCCTCAGCACCTCGCGCAATTCCGCTAGCGAGCCAAATCCGTCCGCTCTCGCATCCGCCTCCCGTAATCCTTCCAATTCCACCCGCCGGCAATCCACGATTTTTAAAACCCCCAACCCCGGCGTCGTCGCCCGGCACCCCGGATAAAGCGCGCACGACTTCCAACGCCGCAACGTCGTCGTTTTAACTCCCGATCGAATCGCGTCAAAAAATTGTCGCTTGAACAGCAGTTGCGGCATCGCCCGTCCCGCAAAATGCCAATCCCGTCCCGTTCAGAACAACGCCTTCAGAACATGCAACTTTTGTAGAATAATGATCAGCAAAAGAATTGCAAAAATGATCGCAAACACGATGACGCGCCTTCGATCTTCCTCCTGGTAGTGCTTATCGTCCACCTTCCCGAATTTCCGCTCCCGCCTGGCCGCCGCCTTCCGATCCTCCAGACATTTCGGACACAGGCGAATCCCGTCGTATTCCGTCAAAGCCGCCTCCGGCACGACTCGCGCGCAATCCGCGCACCGAACCCCCTTGGGTGCGTTAGCCGCCTGATCCTTCCGATGGCAATCCACGCACCAATACCCCAGGCTGTCCCGCAGCCGCTTTTTCCCCGTCAAATCGACCCCGCACTGACAACAAACCTTCCCCCGAGCGACCACCTGCCCCATGACCGAGGTATCTCCACCCGCCCCCTCCTCGGCATTAGCCGCCGCCGCCTTTTTGTAAGACCCCTGTTTAAAGCAGACGCACGGCTTCCCCTGGTCGGTCGTCTCAGTCGCCCCGATCAGCCCGCCGCAGTCCGGACAAATCAACAAATCAGATGTTCCCATGTCGTTCAATGCCCATCCAAATTTATTGTACGCGCTGCCCTGCCCCCGTGAATGGGCCTCCAACCCTATACCCCAAAAAACAATTCCAGATCGTTTATTATTTTAACCACCTATAGGGGAAAGACTTATATAAAATGGCCCTGGAACCAACGCAACGCACACCCAAAGTGTCCTATGCAAATATCCGCGGCCCACTCCTTGAGCCGGCCCGGGACGAAAGACGATCTAAGTAATGTCTGGATCGACGGTTCGATCACAGATTATCCAAAACAGTGGCAGGAAGAAGTTTATAGCGGTAAACTGTGATACCTGCCTGGCCGCGCTTTGGCTTTGAACAGGTCACGGACGACTTGCAGCCTATAATTTCCCGGCCGCTGCTCAACCGCCTGGATTCAAATCGCTCATGGAATCAATGGATTTCGTCAATCGCGAAAACGCCGACTACATCGACCAGCTTTTCCAGCGCTATCAATCCGACCCCAATTCCGTCGACGAATACTGGCGAGCCTTCTTCGCCGGCTTTGAAGCCGCCGGCGGAAAGGCCGTCTCCCTTTCCGGCGCCTTCAAGGCCGACCAAACGCCCCAGCCCACCGACGCCCGCGCCGGCGTCGAAGTCAAAAACCTGGTCCATTCCTATCGCGAACTCGGCCATTTCATCGCCCAGCTCGATCCCCTCGGCCATCACCGTGAAACCCATCCCCTGCTTGAACTGGGACAATTCGGCCTAAGCCTCGCCGACCTCGACAAACGCGTCACTCATAGCGATTTCCAGGGCCCCTTCGACGGCACCCTCCGCGATCTCATCGCCAAATTGCGTGCCACCTATTGCGGCACCCTGGGCGTCGAGTTCACCAACATCTCCGACAAAACCCAGCGCGACTGGCTCCTCCAACGCATGGAGCCAAATCTAAATCGCCCCATCCTCGCCCCCGAAGAACGCAAAGCGCTTTTATATGAATTAGTCGCCGCTCAAGGTTTCGAGGATTTCCTCGCCCTCAAGCACCAGGGCCAAAAACGCTTCGGCCTCGAAGGCGCCGAATCCCTCATCCCCCTGATGAACACGCTGGTCGACGACGGCGCCGCCCTCGGCGTGCAGGAAATCGTCTGCGGCATGGCCCACCGCGGCCGCCTTAACGTTCTCGCCCACGTACTCAACAAGCCCTACGAAGTCATCCTCGGCGAATTCGAAGGCCCCACCAACATCGGCCAGGAAGGCGACGGCGACGTCAAATATCACCTCGGCTACGCCCAGGACCGCGTCGCCCGCGGAAAACAAAAAATCCACATCGCCCTAAGCTACAACCCCAGCCACCTGGAACTCGTCGACCCCGTCGTCACCGGCATCGTCCGCGCCAAACAAAATTATCTGGGCGATCACGCCACCCGCACCCGCGTAGCCCCCATCCTCCTTCACGGCGACGCCGCCTTCTGCGGCCAGGGAATCGTCCCCGAAACACTCGCTCTCTCCGAACTTCCCTATTACCGCACCGGCGGCACGATTCACATCATCGTCAACAACCAAATCGGATTCACCACGTTGCCCCGCCAAGGCCGTTTCACGCCCTACCCAACCGACGTCGCCAAGATGATTCAAGCCCCCATCTTCCACGTCAACGGCGACGACCCCGAAGCCTGCCTCCATGTCGCCCGCATGGCGATCGCCTTCCGACAGGAATTTCACTGCGACGTCATGATCGACATCTGGTGCTACCGTAAGAACGGCCACAACGAACAGGACGAGCCCAGTTTCACCCAGCCCGTCATGGCGCGCGAAATCGCCGCCAAAACCACCGTCCGCGATCTATACGCCAAGAAACTCATCGAGCAGGCGATTTTGACGCCCGAGGAATTCGAGCAAATGAAGCTCGAATCGCGCCAGCGAATGGACAAAGCCCTCGCCAAAGCCCGCGAACCCAAGCCTCGCCCGGCGACCTCCGGCTTCGGCGGAATCTGGAAAGGACTCTCCAAAGCCGGCTCCGATTGGTCCGCCGTCACCGCCGTCTCCGCCGAAATCCTCCAAAAAGTCGGCCAAGGCGCAACCAAAGTGCCCGAAAATTTCACCATCCATCCAAAACTCAAGGCCCTGATGGCCCGCCGCGCCGACATGTCCCTTGGCAAAGCCCCCATCGACTGGGGCGGCGCCGAAATGCTCGCCCTGGGAACTCTGGTCCTCGAAGGCACTCCCGTTCGTTTCGTCGGCCAGGACACCCAGCGCGGCACCTTCTCCCATCGCCACGCCGCCCTCCGCGATTACAACACCGGCGAAAAATATACCCCCCTTTCCAATATCTCCCCCGACCAGGCCCCGATCATTTTCGTCAACACGATGCTCTCGGAACTGGCCGTCCTGGGTTTCGAATACGGCTTCAGTTCCGCCGACCCTCGCAATCTCGTCGTCTGGGAAGCCCAGTTCGGCGACTTCGTCAACGAAGCCCAGCCGATCGTCGACCAGTTCATCGTCGCCGCCGAATCCAAATGGGGCAAAATGTCCGGCATCACCCTCCTGCTCCCCAACGGCTACGAAGGCTCCGGCCCCGAACACTCCTATGCCTATCTCGACCGCTTCCTCTCCCTCTGCGCCGAAAACAACATTCAGGTCGTCTACCCCAGCACTCCGGCCCAGTATTTCCACGTCCTGCGCCGCCAGATGAAGCGCAATTTCCGCAAGCCACTGATCCTGATGATGCCCAAGGCCAACTTGCGCGACGCCGTCTCCACGCTGCCCGATCTGACCGACGGCACTTTCCAGGTCGTCATCGACGATCCCAACAATCCCCCCCGCGATCGAATACGCCGCCTCCTGCTCTGCAGCGGAAAAATCTATTTCGCCCTCGAAACCGCCCGCAAGCGCGTCGGCCTCGAGGACGTCGCCATCGTCCGCGTCGAGCAGTTATATCCCTACGCCCAAAAAGAATTGCAGGCGATCCTCTCCAAATACCGCAATGCCCGCGAAGTCTGCTGGGTTCAGGAGGAACCCAAGAACAAAGGGGCATGGACTTTCATGCTCGGCCGCCTGGAGCCGATGCTCCCCGAAACTTCGGTCCTGAGCTATGTCGGCCGCGACGAAGCCGCCAGCCCCGCCGTCGGCTCCAAGAAAGTCAGCGACGCCGAAGAGGCCGAGATTCTCTCCCGCGCCCTGGAACTTCCCGTCGCCGAAACCCCCAAACCCCTCCCCGCCCCTCCCACCCCCGCCACCAGTGAGCCCGTTCGAACCGCCAGCGGTGAGCCCGTTCGAACCACCAGCGCCCCAAAACCCGAAATGGCAAAAATCGCCCCCGGTTCCGGCTTGGGCGGCGACTGATTGATCCTTACAATGGCCGGCACCTCCGGACGCCTTTTGCGCCGGCGAAAATTGGCAAGGATCCTAATGCAAGTCGAAGTCCCCGAACTGGGCGAATCCGTCAAAGAGGCCAAGCTCCTCAAATGGCATAAAAGCGACGGCGATTCCGTCGCCACCGACGAACCCATCTGCGAACTTGAAACCGACAAAGCCAACGTCGACATCCCCGCCCCCGGCGCCGGCGTCCTGCGCCGATTGAAAAAAGAAGGCGACACCGTCAACGTCGGCGAAGCCATCGCGCAAATCGACGGCGCCGCCACCCCCGCGCCTCCAGCGCCAAAAAAATCCGCGCCGCCCCCGCCCGCGCCTACAAAGGCCGCCGCCCCATCACCGCCCGCGCCGCCAAAGACCGTCGCTCCACCGCCGCCGCCCGCCAGAAAAAAAGAGCAACCCGTTGCTTCAGCGCCCGTTTCTCCCACAGCCTCGAAACCCGCCGCGCCCGATTCCGCCCCCATCGAATTCGACAACACCGGAATCTCCCGCGCTCCGATGAGCAAAATCCGCAAACGCATCGCGCAGACTCTCGTCCAGTCCCAGCACAACGCCGCCATTCTCACCACCTTCAACGAAATCGACCTCACGACGATCGTCGATCTGCGCAACCGCTACAAAGAACGCTTCCAGGAACTCTACGGCGTCGGCCTCGGATTCATGAGCTTCTTCGCCCGCGCGACGATTCTGGCTCTCAAGGAATTCCCCAGACTCAACGCCTTCCTCGACGAGGACGACGTGGTCTATCACCAATATGTCAATCTCGGAATTGCCGTCAGCACGGAAAGGGGATTAGCCGTCCCCGTCCTCCGCGACGCCGATCAAATGTCCTTCGCCAGAATCGAAAGCGAAGTCAAACGCCTCGCCACCGCCGTCCGCGAGGGAAAACTCGCCCTCCACGAACTCGCCGGCGGAACCTTCACCATCACCAACGGCGGCGTCTTCGGCAGCCTCCTCAGCACTCCCATCATCAACCCCCCGCAAAGCGGCATCCTCGGCATGCACACCATCCAAAAACGCCCCGTCGTCATCAACGATAAAATCGAAATCCGCTCCATGATGTACGTCGCCCTCAGCTACGACCACCGACTCGTCGACGGCCGCGAATCCGTCAGCTTCCTCGTCCGCATCAAACAGTACTTGGAAGACCCCGGCCGGCTAATGCTGGAAGTGTGACCTCCACTTCCTCCGCCGCCGAGCTTTCCCCGCTCATATCCACCATCTCATTGATATTCCCGCGCACCGTCGTGCGCCCAAATCTCCCATCCTGCCGCGAAACCACCATCGGAATCCCCCGACGCGGAAACAGAATAATTTTCACCGACCGATTGATCGTCGCCCCCGTCGCAACGCTCAGCCGATACCGTTTGAAGATCATCGCCAGCGCCAGTTTCATGACAAATTTGCTGTACGTCGCCCCGATACACTTCCGCGGCCCGGCGCCCCACGGCATATACGCAAACGGCGACGGATTCGCGCTCTCCCATCGCTGCGGCAAAAATCGCTGCGGCTCCGAAAAAATCTCCGGCAAATGCTGCGTCACGTAATGACTGAAAAAAACACTCGTCCCCTTCGCCAGCATATGCCCCCCCAATTCCGTCGGCGTAATCACCACCCGCGTTCCATAAACCGCCGGCGGCAACAACCGCAAACTCTCCTTGATCACCCGATCCAGCAATTCCAATCTCCCCATCTCCGCCACTGTCGGCGCATCCCCTTCCACTTCGCTATTCAATTCCGCCAAAACGTCCGACGCCACTTCCGGATGTTGCGCCACCAAAAACGTCGTCCACGTCAGCGCCATCGCCGTCGTCTCATACGCCGCCGCCAGCAGCACCGCCGTCTGCCCCAGCAGTTCATCCCGATCCGGATTTTCCCGGCCCGGCGCTTTCAGCAGCTCGAAGAGCAAAGTCCCCGGTTTGGCCGATGAGCCGACCAGATCCCTCACGTGCGATTCCAATTGATCCGCCCCCGCCAGCATTCGCCGATACCCCGCGCTCGGCCGCGCCGCGGTCGCCAGTCTTCCCCCCACCGAGCTATTCATCCGCATCCACCGCTCGATCGGCCGTCCCACATCCCGCCATCGCCCTTCCGGGTTCAATCCAAACAGCACGCGGCAAGCCGCCGAAAGACTCAAATCCCGCATTTGATTCGTGATTTCAACCGTCTCCCCCACCCGCCAACCATCCAACATTTCCTCGACAATGCGCACCATCTCCGGCCAGTGCGATTCAACCGCCTGCCCGCTCAGCATCGGCGAAAACATTTTCCGCCGTTGCGCGTTGGCGTGCGAATCCTCCCGGAACATCCCATACCCCATCCGCCACTGCGAACTCCCCGCCGGCCCTGGCACCGTCAGACCGAAACTGTGAAACACATCCGGATCGCTCAGAATCCGCCGATTCAGTTCCGGCCCGATCGCAAACGCCATCCGCATCCCATCGCAAACCATCCCGCTCAGCGGACCATATTTCTCGTAAACATCGGTAAGAAATTTGATGGGATCGTGAACGAATCGGGCATATCGGCGGCGTTGCGCCTCCACCGATTCTCCCCGCGGCCCAGGAAGGCTAAAAACGATCTCCGATCGCTTTCGCATCGCATCGCGCATCCGTGCAACCACCATTTCCCCCGACAACTCACGACGATGTTAAACCCAACCCGCGCGGAAACCAAATCCGCCGCCTCTGCTTTCCGTTATGATCTTGGCAAGTCCAGACTATGCCCGAAATTCCCCCGCCGCCTTTCTGGTCCTCGCCGCTGCCCCTCCCCGCGCTACCGATGCCGCCGGTGGTCACGGGCGATCTCCCCTGCCGCCGCTGCTCCTACAACCTCCGCTCCCTCGCCACCAGCTCCCTCTGCCCCGAGTGCGGCTCTCCCGTAGCTCACTCCATGCAAGGCGATCGCCTCCGATTCTCCGATCCCCAGTGGCTAAACAAACTCCTCATCGGCGCCTGGTGCGCCACCGCAGGTTTGATCAGCTCCGTTATGTTCGGCCCCATTCCCCAGCGGGCCATCGGCTTCCCCGGCCCAGGACTCTTCATCGTCGAGTCGATCGGCTCGTTTCTCGGCTTTCTAGTCTTCCTGTCCGGCGCCTGGCTGATCTCCACCCCCGATCCCAGCCAACCCATCGATGATCCCGCCGCGCGCTGGCCCCGTTTCCTCCGCATCCTAATCTATATCGAACTCGCCCGGTCGTTAACGTTTCGCGTTGCCTTTTCCCTGCCGATTTGGGCCAATCACACCGACCTGCTTCACACCATCTATGTCTTGGCCGACCTGCTCTCGGCCGTCGTTTATTTCGTCCTGTTCCGAGTTCTCCAATTCCTCGCCCTGCGCATCCCCGATTCGGCCCACGCCCGCACCGCCAACCGCCTCGCCTACGCCCTAGCCCTAACTATCGCCCTCATCACACCCTTCCATTTGTCGATGTCGTACTTATACCGATACCTATTCCGCCATTTAGCTTGGACGCCGCTCTGGTACACCCTCGGCGACCTGATCGTCCTCGTCACCAAAATCCTGGCCATCAGCTTTCTATATCGCTTCGCCGCCACACTGAAAAACGAGTTCCAAGACGCCCAGCAAACCTGGTCCACAGCAAAACCGCCCTCCGCCATTAATTAACAGCGCGCAAAGCACCGCGTCTCCTCTCCTCCCCCTCCGTGCCTCCGTGCCTCCGTGCCTACGTGCCTTCGTGCCTCCAATTTCCTATACTTACCCCTATGTCACCCAGCGCACCGAAAAAAATCGTCCTCGCCTATAGCGGCGGATTGGATACCAGCGTCATTCTCCCCTGGCTCAAAGACCGATATCCGGGCGTAAAACTCGTCGCCTTCGCCGCCGAACTCGGCCAAGGCGACGAACTCAAAGGCATCGAAGAAAAAGCACGCAAGAGCGGAGCCGATGAAGTCATCATTAAAGACCTTCGAAAAGAATTCGCCGAGGAATTCTGTTTTCCCATGCTCCGCGCCCAGGCCGTCTACGAAACCGACTATCTTCTGGGCACCAGCATCGCCCGCCCGATCATCGCCAAGCACCAGGTCGAAGTCGCCCGCCAAACCGGCGCCGACGCCGTCGGACACGGCGCCACATCCAAAGGCAACGACCAGGTCCGCTTCGAACTCACCTACATGTCTCTTGCTCCGGAGCTGAAGATCATCGCCCCCTGGAAAGACCCGACATTCGAGTTGCGCGACCGTGAGAGCGCCATCGACTACGCCAATAAAAAAGGCGTCCCCGTCGAGCAGAGCAAGAAAAAAATCTATAGCCGCGACCGCAACCTCTGGCACATCAGCCACGAGGGCGCCGACCTCGAATCCCCGGCTAACGAGCCCAAAGACGATCTCTGGCTCATCTCCGTCCCAGTCAGCAAAGCGCCAAATGAGCCGGAGTACGTAACCATCGATTTCGACCGAGGAAATCCGACCGCCCTGAATGGGAAACCCCTCCCCGGCCACGAACTCATCGCCGCCCTGAACACCATCGGCGGCAAACACGCCGTCGGCCAAACCCAACTCGCCGAAAACCGCCTCGTCGGCATGAAATCCCGCGGCGCCTACGAAACCCCCGGCGGCTCCATCCTCTACGAAGCCCACAAAGCACTCGAACAAATCACCATCGAGCGCGACACCTTCCATTTCAAACAGCAGGTCGCCCTCCGCTACGCCGAACTCGTCTATTACGGCCAGTGGTTCCACCCCCTCCGCGAAGCCCTGCAAACCTTCATCGACCACACCCAGTTACCCGTCACCGGCCAAGCCAAGGTAAAACTATTCAAAGGCCGAGCGACCGCCGCCGGCGTCACCAGCCCCCACAGCCTCTATGACCCTCAACTAGCAAGCTTCAGCATGGAAGGCTACGACGTCACCGCCGCGCGAGGCTTCATCGATCTATTCGGCTTGCCGATGAAAGTAGCGCAGCAGGCCAAACGATGGTGAATGCCGCACCGATCCCATGAAACTGCCAAACGGCCACCGTGCGATCATCGACGTCAAAAAGCTCGAAGACTACTGTTTGTCATTTGCGCATAAGCGCGGCCGCCATAAGGCGAGGCTTTTCGCCGCTTCATTAGGAGTCGGCATCAACCAGGTCGAGGCCCTGCGTAATGCCCTCGCCGGCGCGGCTTCCGACGGCGAAGCAACACCCACCAGAAAAAACAGATTCGGCCAGCTATATCGCGTCGATTTTGAGATGACCGGCCAAAACCGCCCTAAACGCGTATTGAGCATATGGATTGTCCCGGATAACGAGCAAATTCCTCGATTGGTGACCTGCTATCCCCTATAATTGCATCGCCGTGGAAAAACCCATACAGGAACTCGACGTAGTCGCTCTGACGGAAGATATCCCGTCGGAGAACCTGCTGCGCGGCCAGGTTGGAACGGTCGTCCACGTCTATTCGCCCACGGACTTCGAAGTCGAATTCGTCGATGAAAACGGCCGTACCTATGCCCTCGCCACCTTGTCCGCATCGCAGCTCTTCCGCTTGAGATTCGGGCCGGTCGCGGCCTAGGTTGCCCGGCGCGTTCGCCGAAGTTTCTAATGCCCGACCTCTTCGCCGAATCCCGCCAAAAAAATCTCTCCCGCGTCGCCCCCCTCGCCGTCCGCATGCGCCCGCGCTCCCTCGAAGAATTCGCCGGCCAGCAACATTTCCTCGGCGAAGGCAAACTACTCCGCCGCATGCTCCAGGCCGATCGCCTCACCAGCGTCATTTTCTACGGCCCCTCGGGCACCGGAAAAACCACGCTCGCCCAGTTGATCGCCTCCTACACCAAGAGCCAGTTCGTCCCCGTCAACGCCGCCGCCGTCGGGGTCAAGGAAGTTCGCGCCATCCTGGAATCCGCCAAAGAACGCCTCGCCGCCGGCGGCGAGCGCACCGTCCTCTTTCTCGACGAAATCCACCGCTTCAATCGCGCCCAGCAGGACATTCTCCTCGAAGACGTTGAGGCGGGTTACGTCCTCCTCGTCGGCGCCACCACCGAGAATCCGTTTTTCTCCGTCAACAGCCCCCTGATCAGCCGCAGCCAGATTTTCCAGTTCAGCCCGCTCAGTGAAGACGATATTCGCCGGCTCATCCGCCGCGCCATCGCCGACAAAGAGCGCGGCTACGGTAATCTGAAAATTGAAATCGCCGATGAAGCGATCAACTTATGGTCCGTCAAATCCGACGGCGACGCCCGCCGCGCCCTCTCCGCTCTGGAAGTCGCCGTCCTCTCCGACGGCGAAAAATCCTCCAGCGGCGCTTTAAAAATAACCCTGGATGTCGCCGAGCAATCCATTCAGCGAAAAGCGATCGTCTACGACGGAACCGGCGATGAGCATTACGACGCCGCCAGCGCCCTGATCAAAAGCATGCGCGGCAGCGACCCCCACGCCGCCGTCTACTGGCTGGCCCGCATGCTCGAAGCCGGCGAAGACCCGCGCTTCATCGCCCGCCGCGTCGCCATTCTCGCCTCCGAAGACATCGGCAACGCCGATCCCCAGGCCCTCGCCGTCGCCGCCGCCGCTTTCGATATCGTCGAAAAAATCGGCATGCCCGAAGCTCAGTTGACCCTCGCCCAGGCCGTCATCTACATGGCCACCGCCCCCAAATCCAACGCCTCCGCACTGGCAATCTGGGCAGCCGCCTCCGATGTCCGCGAAGGCCGCACTCTCCCCGTTCCAAAATCAATCAAAGACGCGCATTACAAGGGCGCCAAACAACTTGGCCATGGCGAAGACTACATGTATCCCCATAATTTTTCCGGCGGATTTGTCCCTCAGGACTACCTTGGGGTCGATAAAATATACTATAATCCTGCGGGCCAAGGTTTTGAGGCGCTCATCAAGCAGCGCCTGGAGGACCTGAGAAAACAGTCCGGTAAGACAAACCCGGCAGATTCCGCCGACACCCGCGAATCGCTCCCGCCCCCGGCGGAAGTGGGCTGAGCCTTTCAGCCGATATGTTCAATGCGGAGCTTTAGTCATTGATGGATCAAGCCAGCGACAAATCTCAAATCAGGCGTCAGCTTAAAGCCAAGCTGGAGGCAATGACCGAATCCGATCGGCAAGCCAAAAGCCTCCGCGCCTGCTCCCTCATGTGCTCCAGCCCCGAATTCACCGCCGCACGCGTCGTTATGCTCTATCTCAGCAGCCAATACGAAATCGACACCGCACCACTCGCCCTCCGCTGTTGGCAATCCGGAAAAACCGTCGTCGTCCCCAAAGTCTCCTGGGATCAGCGACGAATGCTCCCCGTCGAAATCTCCTCCCTCCAAACCAGCATGACCACCACCGGCCCCGGCGTCCGCGAACCCGTCAGCGGACAACCCATGCCGCTCAATCTCATCGACCTCGTCATCGTCCCCGGCATCGGGTTCACTCCCGACGGACATCGCATCGGCCGCGGAATGGGCTTCTACGACCGCTTCCTCGCCCAGAACGATTTCATCGGCCTCTCCTGCGGATACGCCTTCGAAGAACAAATGATTCCCACCCTCCCCGTGCTTGACCACGACATGGCTCTGAGTATGCTGTGCACCGATCGCGGAATTCGCCGCTTCGCAACCAACTGCATGACGCAGCCCTGAGCGTTTTCCGCACAGCCTCATTCGGCTTTTTGAGAACATGGAGGTTCTCGTGGCTCGCTCCGATCGCCGCGTCAGTCGTATCCTTATTTCCATCCTGCTAGTCGCCGTCTCCGTGGGAATCTTGTCCTTCGGCTACAAAGTCCGCCACGCCGCGGCGCCCGCGTTGGCCTCAGTCGAACCGCCCGTCGCAATCGCGCCGTCCGCCGTGCCGGATGTTGAAGCCAATGTTGCCGCGAAGATCGACGATCAGCCGATCCTCGCCGTGAATCCCTCGCCCGCGACTCAGCCGACGTTGGATTCCGCCCCCGCCATTCCCGCCGCTGAAACAATGCTCGGCCCCACGACTCTCCCCAGTGCCGATTTGCTCAGCGACGCCAGGGTAAAACTCGACGCCGGCGATCTCCTCGCCGCCCGCGACCAGCTCAATAATGCCCTGCAATCTGGAACGCTCAGCGAAGACCAGGCCGCCCAAACGAAACTGCAACTCAGCCAGATCAATCAAACCCTCGTCTTCAGCAAGCAGCACTTCCCCGACGATCCCTACGGCGGCGTCTACGAGGTCAAGCCCGGCGACAGCCTTGCCAAAATCGCCAATGAGTGCGACACCACCTGGGAACTCCTCAGCCGCATCAACGGCATCGATCCCAAACATCTCCGCGCCGGCGCCACCATCAAAATCGCACAAGGTCCCTTTTTCGCCGTCGTCGACAAACGAAAATTCACCCTCGACATCTACCTCGGCGCCCTCCCAGGCGAAAAAAGCTCAATGTACGTAACCACTTTCCCCGTCGGCCTCGGCCAGGATGACAGCACGCCCACCGGCACCTGGATGGTCGAAATCCACCGCAAACTGAAACACCCCACCTACTACAGTCCGCGCGGCGAAGGCGTCATCGCCGCCGACGATCCAAAAAATCCCCTCGGCGGATTCTGGATCGGACTCACCGGCACCGAAGGCCAAGCCGTCGGAAAACTCTCCTACGGAATCCACGGCACCATCGACCCCGACAGCATCGGCAAACAATCCAGCCTCGGCTGCATCCGCCTCCGCACCCCGGACATCGCCATCGTTTTCGATTTGCTCGTCGAAGGAAAAAGTCTGGTAGTCGTAAAAGACTGACCGCCCGCCCGTCCCCAATATTTACCGGCGCGTCCGCCCGCGGTGAGCACCGTCGAACCGAAGGACCGCGCGCCCCGCGCGAATCCCCCCAACCCCAAAAACGAAAAAACCCCGGGCCAGCGTGTCGCCCGGCCGACCGCCGGCCGGGCGACACTGCCCGTGGGAACCAACCGCGCTCCATGAATGTGAGTGACTCGCTTGGCCACTCATAACCGTCACCACGACGGCTACATCCTCCCCATTAACAAAGCCGGTGCCATGACCCAACATTGCGCACGGTTTTGGAAAAATTGCCCTTTTCACCAGAAAAACCGGCTTCATTCCCAAGCCTCATTT
Organism: Tepidisphaeraceae bacterium; assembly: GCA_049520395.1. GTDB lineage: Bacteria > Planctomycetota > Phycisphaerae > Tepidisphaerales > Tepidisphaeraceae > UBA1161. Next base: position 1,848 of record JBEKPV010000046.1, on the reverse strand, counting down.
CGGCCCCCATTTTCCTCCCGCTAATTTTGTCTTCAAACCCCATGACCAACGCCCACGAATTGTGCAACTCCGCCTCATCGCAGCACCCCAATTCCGCGATAACTTGACTTTTGCCGCCCGCCTTCGATGATCCGATAACTCGTGCATTCGGGGCCAGAAATAGCCTCATTCCCTCCCCAACCCGCTAGCGCCACCACCCGCGCCAGACCTGTCGGCTTCGCCATCGCCGCTGCAATCTTCGTCATCGCCTTGGCGCTGGACGTCCCGATCAGCAATTGGGCTCACAATTCCGGTCTCGCCCCCGCCATGAAAAATGCAACGGGCGCCGCCCACTATTTCATTCACTACGGACTCCGCTTCTACGGTCAAATCGGCTTCTGCCTCGCCGCCTGCTTCGTTCTATGGCTGCAAGGACGACATCAAATCGGCCTGGTCGTCCTGCTCAGCGGAATCTTTTCCAGCTCCAACCAATTCTTCAAATGGTGCTTCGGCCGATTCCGTCCCTTCCACAACATGCCGCCCTTCGCCTTGCACCCGTTCATCGGCGGAATCCCCGGATTCATCCACGCCGAAGTAAGCCTCGGCTTCCCCTCCGGCGACGCCACGCTCGCCTTCGCCATGACCGCCAGCCTCACCTGGGCCTGGCCGCGCCGGCAAAAGCTCTGGTGGGCCCTGGGAATCTGGACCTGCCTGGAACGAATCGCCGAAGGCGCCCACTATCCCAGCGACACGGTTGCCGGCGCCTGCCTCGGCTTATTCGTCGCCTCCGTCGCGCGGCAAATCGTCAAACTTTTTGCCAAGGTCCCTCCCGCATGAGCCCCGAACCCGAACTCTCCCTGGTCATCCCCGCCTATAACGAGCAGGAGGTCATTCCCGAACTGCTCAAACGGGTCGAAGCCGCCCTGCTTCAAACGCAGAAATCATTCGAAGTCCTCATCATCGACGACGGCAGCACCGACCAGACCCCAAAACTTCTCGACGACGCCAAACCCACGCGCCCCTGGCTGCGTATTTTGCGAATGAAAAAAAATGGCGGACAAAGCGCCGCCTTCGACGCCGGCTTCAAAGCCGCTCGCGGCCAGATCATCGCCACCATCGACGCCGACCTCCAAAACGACCCCGAAGAAATCCCCCGCCTCCTCCCCATGCTCCAAGGCGTGGACATGATCACCGGCTGGCGCCAAAAGCGCCAGGACTCCGCCTTCCGACTCTTCCAAACCAGGATCGCCAATCGCGTCCGCAATTGGATCAGTCAGGAAACGATCCAGGATTCCGCCAGCAGTTTGAAAATCTATCGCCGTCATTGCCTCCAGGGAATCTACCTTTTCAATGGCTCCCATCGTTTCATGCCCACGCTGGTAAAAATGCGCGGCTTCAAAGTCTCCGAAATCCCCGTCAAACATTCCCACCGTTTCGCCGGCACCGCCAAATACGGCTTCCGCAACCGAGCCTGGCGAGCCTTCGTCGACCTCCTGGGCGTGAGATGGATGAAAAAACGATTCCTGAAATATCAGGCGAATGAAATCGAATAAACCGCGGAGCCATTACGCCGCCCGCGACGGCGGCATCGTCTCCACCGAAATAATCCCCCGCAAACTGATGACCTGTACATCCTCCGCCAACGCGTCATGCGGCTTAGCCGCAAACACATAGAGCGCCAGCCTCGCAATAAAACAGAGCCCAGGATTGCCAATATCGATCTGTCGCCCATCGGCCAGACGGATTCGCAACGGGATGAATGGATCCCGATTAAGTTCCCGCGCCAAGGCTTCCGGATTCATCCCCACAATAATAAACCCCCGCCTCCACATCAGCAATTTAATTCAGCATTCCGCATTCATCATTCAG
>JBEKPV010000045.1:0-29454 GCA_049520395.1 Tepidisphaeraceae bacterium | reverse complement strand
GTCAGGATGGTATTTCGAATTTAAAAATCCCCATTACCCGGACGTCGACGACACCGCCGCGGTCACCATGGCGCTGAGGCGGGTGGGCGGACAGCCCGCGGAGGCGGCGGTCCGACGCGGCGTCGATTGGCTGCTGGCGATGCAAAATTCCGACGGCGGCTGGGCGGCTTTCGACCGGACGAAATCGCGGCCCATTTTGGAAAAAATCCCTTTCGCCGATCACAACGCCATGCAGGACCCAAGCTGCCCGGATATCGCGGGAAGAGTTCTGGAAAGCCTCGGCCATCATGGTTTTCGCGCCGATCACCCCGCCGTTCGCCGCGCCGTCGACTTCATCCAGCGCGAGCAAGACCCGCGCGGCAGCTGGTGGGGGCGCTGGGGTGTCAATCACGTCTACGGGACATGGCAAATTTTGACGGGACTAAAAAGCATCGGCGAAAATATGAAAACCCCCTGGATCGCGCGAGCCGCCGATTGGCTCCGCACCGTCCAAAAAGAAGACGGCAGTTTCGGGGAAACCGCGCAGAGCTACGAGGATTCATCCCTGATCGGCCAGGGGCCGAGCACGGCCAGCCAAACCGCCTGGGGCGCCATGGGCATCATGGCCGTCGCGGGGCCGGATGATCCGGATGTGAAACGGGCGCTGCAGTGGCTGATCGATCGCCAGGGCGAGGACGGGAACTGGGAGGAAAATTGGTACACGGGGACCGGGTTTCCGAAAGTCTTTTATCTGAAATATCACCTTTACCGGCTCTATTTCCCGCTGACGGCGCTGGCGAGGTATCGAAGGATGCAAAAAGCCGCGATGTGATTTGTCGTCACGGACGAAAGCAAGAATATTGGCCACAGATAAAAATCAGATGGACACAGATAAAGAGGCCAAATCTTCGCCCTTATCTGTGTCCATCTGATTTTTATCTGTGGCTAATTCTCTTCGTATTTAATTGGCCCGCGCCATCCGCGGTTCAATCCAATTTCTCAGGTTCCAGCTGGATATTCTTTTCCCCGGCGGCTTTCTTCTCGTGGTACTTTTTCACCCAAGTCTCGAAACTCTTGCCGGCGGCGGTGTCTTTCCCCGTAAAAGCCAGCCGGGCGATCTCGGCATACGCGATCGAAATCTTTTCATCGCGATCCTTGGGAAAGAGGCGAACCGTCGAATCGGTCAGCGTTTTTCCGCTGCGGCGGTCGAAGATGTAGCCTTCGATCGTGTTGCCGTTTTTCAGGGTGATCGTCACGTCGCCCCGATAATCAAACGCCTTCTCCAGAGCCAGCCGAATTTCTTCGTCCGTCGCGACAGGAGGAATCCAGCCTTCCAGATTCTCATGAACGAAGCCGGGCGCGACTTCAATATCGTCGGCGTTGAAAGGGCGGGATTTGGTTTCTTGAGGCATCGAGAATTTGCGGACTTCAGACGGGGGTTTCCACTTGGCGCTTGGCGCTGCCGCCGATGGTGATGGGAACCAGCGGTTCGTGCGGCTGATTGATCGGCTGATCCAGCAATTCCTTGGCCGCGGCGTCGGCGTAGGTGCCGCCGAACAGGGTCGCCTTGGCCGCTCGGATCAGCCCGGCCAGCGAACCGAACGTGTCATCCACCGCGCTGGCTTCATATCCGCTGTGCACCATGCAATTGGCGCAGCGCGGGTTGCCGCTCTCCGTGCCGTAACTTTCCCACGAAGTCGTCTCCAGCAATTCCTTGTACGAATCGGCGTATCCGTCCTGCAGCAGATAACACGGCTTTTGCCATCCGAAAATGTTATACGTCGGCATCCCCCAGGGCGTGCAGGCGTAGGTACGCTTGCCCATCAAAAATTCCAGGAACAGCGGGCTCTGATTAAATTTCCACTTTTTCGAGCGGTTGCTCAAAATCCCGCGGAATAATTTCCGCGTCCGGGCTCGCCCGAGGAAATGCTGCTGGTCCGGGGCTTTATCGTAGCTATATCCCGGCGAGAGCATCATCCCCTCCACGCCCAGTTCCATCATCTCATCGAAGAAGGCTCGGACGCTCTTGGGATCGGTGCCGTCGAAGAGGGTGGTGTTGGTAGTTACGCGGAAGCCGCGCTGGACGGCCTGCTTGATGGCTGCCAGGGCGATATCAAATCCCCCCTCGCGGCAGACGGAAAAATCGTGGTGCTCTTTCTGCCCGTCCATATGCACGCTGAACGTCAGGTACTTGCTCGGCGTGAACAAGTCCATCTTCTCCTTCAGCAGCAACGCGTTGGTGCAGAGATAGATATATTTCTTCCGAGCAACCAGTCCCTTCACAATTTGATCAATTTGCGGATGAAGCAGCGGCTCGCCGCCGGGGATGCTGACCATCGGGGCCCCGCATTCCTCGACGGCCTTAAAGCATTGTTCGGGGGTTAGATTCTTTTTCAGAATGTGGGCCGGGTACTGAATCTTCCCGCACCCGGCGCAGGCCAGATTGCAGCGGAAGAGCGGTTCAAGCATCAGGACCAGGGGATATCGTTTTCGTCCGGCGAACTTTTGCCGCAGGACATACGAGGCCACGGTCCACATCTGGGAAGCTGGTACGGCCATACGGGGGTCGAAGCATACCTCAGCAGCCCCTGAAGTTACAATGGGGCGGTATGTCCGATTCTAACTGGCTGATCCTGACCGCTTTAGCGATGGAAGCCAACGCAATAACCGCCGTTTGCGGCGATTTACTGCAAAAGGGCGGCGGATCAGCCGCCGTCCGAATTATCGGAATTCGTGCAAATCGGCTCGATAAATCCGATCTGGCCGGCTTCCGTGGGATCATTCTGGCGGGTCTGGCGGGGGGGCTGCATCCGGATGTGAAAACGGGGGATGTGGTCATCAGCGCGCCGGGCGAATGGTGGCCCGGGTTGCCTTACCGCCGGGGAGAAATCTGCACGTCGGATCATCTGGTTGCCCACAGCGACGAAAAACGAATGCTATTTGAGCGGACCGGGGCTTTGGCGGTGGATATGGAGACGGAAATTGTCCGGCGGCAGTGCCAGGCGGCGGGAGTGCCTATGGCCACGGTCCGGGCGATCAGCGACCCGGCGGATCAGGATTTGCCAAATGGAGTGGACCGCTGGGTCGACGAAGATGGCCAGTTGCGGATTGGAACGGTGGCGGGGGCGATCTTGCGGCGGCCGGGAATTCTGCCGGGGCTGGTTCGGCTGGGCAGGCAATCTCGATTGGCGGCGGCCAACCTGGGGGCGGCGATTAATAAAATCCTTCTCACCCCTTCGCCGACAGAGGCCATTCCGGATCGATAAAGGGGACCTGATTCGCCGGCGTCAGCGGCACGTCGCTGTTGAGGAAAATATCCCAATCGATTTTCGTTTTGGGTCGTGTCGAAACAAATTCCAGCCAGGCGGCGTAATAGCTGCGAAGGAAGTATGTTTTGTCGGCGAAATCCGCCGTCTGGCGTTTTAGCTGGTCGTTCTGGGCGTTGGCCGCCTGAAGCTGTTTTTCCAGATCGGCGACTCGGGCGGCGAGTTCCGCCTTGCGATCCTGCGCAGCCTTGAGCTGCACCAGCGTGTCCTTATACATCTTCTGCAAATCCTCGGGCTTAACTTCATCGTCGGCCTGGGCGATGGTCGGGGATGCCAGCAGCGCCAGGGCCAGGACTATCCAAACGCGTCGCATAGTGTTCCTTTACCGTAATTTGGTCCGGCGGCATTTTAACTGCATCTCAAGCGGGGGTGAATCCGTCATATAGTATTGGGATGATCGAATTTGCCTGCCGGTGTGGGTTTAAGCTAAGTGTGCCGCTTGAGGCGGCCGGCACGGAGATTCAGTGCCCACACTGCGGATTGCTCAACGACGTCCCCAAAATGGGGGAACTGGAGCAGATCAGCCCCGACGGGACCTACGGATTGAATCCCGCGATCCCGCCGACGAATCCGCGGCAACTGGAAGAAATGGTCCTGGCCTATAGCCGCGATAAGATGGACGCGGCCGGGCAGCCCATCGACCTGCGTTACTCCGAAAAACCCGCCAATACTCCCGAAACGATTCCCCTGGCCAGCGAACCCGAGCGAGTGGCGCCGCATTACGACCCAGAGACCGGGGAATTAATCAAGCCGCTGGAACTTCAGCCCGACCCGGACCTCGGTGAGAACCCCGCCGCTATTCCCGTGGCAAAACGGGTCCTGCAATATGGCACCAATTCCACTGCGCCGCCGCGGCTCAGACCCGTTACCGCGATAAGGTCGCTGCTGCATCCGATCAACATCCTGGTGATGTTCTTTGTCCTTCTGATCCATTGTTTTATCGCCGCAATACTCTCGATCCCAATCCCCGGCAGGGAATACCTCGCTTTGCCGTTCGCGGGCGTGGCGGCGTTTTTGATGATCGCCCATTACGGAACCGTGATCGAAGAAATCGGCCCGCTGGAGCGGGATGAACTGCCGAGATTTTTGCGCGACCTGAGCCCCAGCGAGGATCTCTGGCGGCCCTTCGCCAACGTCATGCTGGCGATTCTGCTCTGTTATGGCTTGACGATTTTCGCTTTCCGGTTGCCCATTGCCCCCGCGCCGCGCTGGCGCATCGCCCTGGGATTGGCGGCGCTGGGAACGTTTCTGTTGCCCGCGACGCTACTGACCAGCACGACCAGCGGCACCTTTCTGAATCTTCGCCCCGACCGGCCCTGGCGCATGATCGGCATCATCGGGATGCGCTATTTCCTGGTCGTCGGAATTCTCGCCGCCGCCGTCGTCGTTTACGCGGCCGGCCTGCTGATGACCGTGGGTAATGCCGTTTTTCTTTTCGCTTCGACGTCCCGGACGCCGAAGATCTTCCGCGCGATCCTGGCGTATCCAACGCTGATCGCGGGGATCTTCCTGCTCCATTATTTTTGCTGGACGTTGGGGTTGGTTTATCGCGGCTGGCACCGCGAGTTTCCGTGGGTGCTGCAATTTCACCAGCGACGGCCGCCGCCGGTGTTGCCGTCGGGGCCGCCGGCACGATGAAATCTACGGCGTCGTCGCCCGCTGATCGTAACTGTAAAGATTGTCGTCGCGCGTCAGGTATCTCCCATCCGGCCCGGCGCTGAAGAAAAACCATCCCTTGGCGTTCATCCCCACGGCCGGATGCATTTTCGCCATAAAAACAATCGGGCTTCCCCAGGCGTCGAAGACGTGCACGTCATCGTAGTATTCGATCGAGAGATCGCTCACCCGGTCGCTGAGCAGGCCCTGGGAATTCAAAATGCGCACGAAGCTTTCATTGTTGACCAGGGCCGATCGCTGCAGCGCCGCTTCGCCGGGCAGCCCGTGAGAATCGTCGATGAACGGAGGAATATCCGGAACCGCCTCGTCGTTGAGATGGATATAGACGGCCATCGCCTCGTCGAGGCGGTGCAGGATGTCCCTGGTGAGCTGGTCGGAAGCGGAAAGCCGCACATGGCGGGCGAGGCTGACCATGAGTCCCAGCAAAATGATCAACACCGCAACGGTGGTGAGCATCTCGGTCAGGGTGAAGCCGCCAAAGTTGCGGCGCAAGCGGTTCATTCGATCGATTAGTGGCCGCCGGAGACGGCTTGGATGAGGCTGACCATCGGTGCAAACAGTGAAATGACGATGAACCCGACGATGAGGCCGAGCACGACAACCATGATCGGCTCCAGAATGCTGATCAGCGAGCCGACCAGCACGTCCACGTCGTTGTCGTAATTGTCGGCTACCTTCATGAGCATCTTGTCCAGGTCGCCGGTCTCTTCGCCGACGTCGATCATGTTGACCACGATGGCGTCGACCACCTTGGTCGCGCGCAAGGGATCGGCGATCGACTCGCCTTCACGGATGGCATCGTGCACTTTTGCAAGGGCGCGGGCATACACCTCGTTGCCGCAGGTTTCCTTGGTGATGTTGATGGCGTCCAAAATCGGCACGCCGGCGCTGATCAGAGTTCCCAGCGTTCGCGTGAATCGCCCGACGGCGGTTTTGCCGAGAATGCCCCCCAAGACCGGAATTTTTAGCGACGCCCAATCGACAAACCACTTCCCCCCGTCGCTCATGCGTACGAGTTTTATCCCCAGCACGATTGCGATAGGTGAAAACAGAACGTAAGCCCACCCGTAATCCACGGCGAACCAGTTGCTGATGGCGATCAGAATTTTGGTTGGCGGCGGAAGCTCGGCGTGGAAATCCTTGAAGATGCCGATGAACTTCGGAATCACGAAGATCATAATCACCGAGACCACGCCCACGGCGATACTGATGACCACGCACGGATAGATCATCGCCCCGATGACTTTCTTTTTGAGCTTGGCGGCTTTTTCCATGAAATCGGCCAAGCGCGCCAGGATGAGGTCCAGCACGCCGCCCGCTTCGCCGGCGTTGATCATGTTGACGTAAAGCTTGTCGAAGGCTTTGGGAAATTTCGCCATGGCGTCGGAGAGGGTTCCGCCGCTTTCGACTTCATCGCCGACGCCGCCGATGATCGCTTTGAGCAGTCCCGGCTTCTGTTGCTGCTCCAGAATCTGCAAGCTGCGAAGAATGGGGAGCCCCGCGTCCTGAAGCGTGGACAACTGCCGGGTGAAGGTGACCAATTGTTTTCGCGGGACCCCGCCGATGGAGATCGGCATCTTCCGCTTGGTCTGCACCACCCCCCCGTCGCCGCCGCCAGCGGCACCTTTTTTCTTGGCGGCCTTCTTGGCGGCCTTCTCTTTGACCTTGGTGACGAAGAACCCTTTGCCGCGGATTTTGGCGATCGCCTCTTCGGGATTGGCCGCTTCGATCTCGTCCTTGACCTCCTGGCCGGACGAGTTCATGGCTTCATAAGCAAACAGGGGCATGATGGTTCTCCATCGACGAGCCGGCAAATTATACGCCGTGTCCTCTATCGGGAATAGCAGCGGATTCAAAGTCGCCGAATTTCAGATTACTGCCCGAAAATCTCGGCAAAAAACGCCTGCATTTCCGCCCAGGAGCGGTGATCGGCTTCGGGGTCGTATTTGATATTGGGTATCCCGTGGCGATCGGCATCCGGGTTGGTAAAGGCGTGGTGAGCCCCGCCGTAAACCACGACCTGCCAGTCCACGCCGGCCGTACGCATTTCATCCTCGAAGGCGTTGACCTGGGCGGGCGAAATAAACGCGTCGTCGCCGCCGGTGATCACCAGGATTTTGCCCTTAATGTTCTTGGCGTCATCCGGCCGGGTGGTCTTGAGTCCGCCGTGAAAACTGATAGTCCCCGCCAGATCGGCCCCGCTGCGCGCCAATTCCAGGGCGCAAGTTCCGCCAAAGCAGTACCCGATGGCGGCCATTCGCCTGGCGTCGACGCGCGGGTCATTTTTTAGCTGGTCCAGACCCGCCTGAGCCCGGGCGCGCATGAGATCCGGGTCATTATAAAATCGCCCGGAGAGCGAGGTCGCCTGGCCGGCGTCGTCGGTTGTAACGCCTTTGCCGTACATATCGGCGGCGAAGGCTACGTAACCTAATTTCGCCAATTCCTCGGCTCGATGCTTCGGATAATCGGTCAATCCCCACCATTCTGGAAAGATCACCACACCAGGACGCACATTTTGTGTCGTATTATCGTAAGCGAGCCATCCCTGAAGCTGCTCGCCGCCCTGGCTGTAATCGACGGGAGTAATCACGACGTCAGCATACGACCAATAAGGAATGGCGCAAATTGAAAAAAATAAAATCCAATAGCGCTGCATGTTTGCCTCCTTTAACACTTGAGTGTTGTATAAACTTGAATATGGGAATTGACCGAAGTAGTATCCGATGCACCAACCCTTCGCCGTGCAAATTTGAGAAGTTTTAATCCAACCGCCAACTTCGTTCCATCTGTCGCCTCGCGCCATCGGCGCGATGAACGATTGGATTTCTGGCGTGGGCTCTGTCTCATCGACATGGTCCTGGTCCACCTGGTTTATCAGAGCGTGCAGTTCGGCACGATTCTGACTCCCTGGATCGGATCCCTTTACATCCTGGGAATTCAATACATCAATGCCCTGGCCCAGATGCTCCTGGCCGAACTGGAAGGCAACGGCGGAACCTACTACAGCATCTGGCATGTGCTCCGCAACGTTCTCTTGATGCGCGAAGGGGGCGACCTTCTCCCGTTTTACATTGTCATGATCGCGCTCTCGCCGCTGCTGCTGGAACTCATGCGCCGTCGCGGCGGGCCCATTGTCCTGGCCTGTTTAAGCTTCTGCGGCTTCGCCTACGGCATGCGGCATCCCTGGGCCTTCTCCCTGGCGATGCATCAGAATTTCCCGCCCATTCTCTGGCAAGCCGTCTTCATCTGCGGCCTGCTTTTCGCCAATTCCTTCCGAAAATATGACGCCCTTCGATTGACCTGGAAAATGGCCGTCGCCGCCGCCGCCTGGACCGTGTTCGGCCTCCTATTCGTCTCCGAATATAGTTCCGACTTCGGCCTGCCGCACCTGAATCTGCGCTTAAGCTTCGCCAAGGTCCCCCTTTCCGACGGCGAGGCCCTGCGTTATCTCAGCATGATCGTCGGCATCGTCGTCACCACCGACATGCTCTGGAAGCGATTCCTGGTCAGCTCACCCTTTGCTGAATTTGTCCAGACGCTGGGCCGCAAAAGCCTGGCGGTTTATGTCTGCCATCTCTGGGTCGTCGAGGGGACGGCGCTGCTGGCCACCTATTGGTGGTGGATGGGGTCATGGCAGATCATTCTGGGGATCGCGGCCGTGCTCCTGCTTTGGCTCTTCGCCCTGGTCCTGGATATTTATACCTCGCCGCGTCAGCCGCCGCGGGCGCCGTGGATCGTCGCCGGGATGGCTCGCAATTAGTCTGCCGGGCGGGCTGCCCAATATCGCCGTCTGGAAACCACGACGGCCGTTATTTGGCCACGACTGCCGATATACTCATTAACGATGCAAATTCTGCACGGATTAGAAGGACTCTCCCGTGTTCCCCAGGGGGCCGCGGCTTCCATCGGCAATTTCGACGGCGTGCATCTCGGGCACCAGCGAATTCTAAAAACGGCTCGGCAACTGGCGGATCAATCCGAAGCGCGCGCCCTGGTCGTTGTCACTTTCGAGCCGCATCCCAGCACGGTCTTGCGCCCCCGGCAGGCGCCGCCGCGATTAACGCCGCCGGCGATCAAGCAGCCGCTGCTCGAATCCGCCGGCGCGGATTATCTGGTGGTGCTGCCGCCCGAACCTCAGGTGCTTAATCTGACGGCCGAGCAATTCTGGCATATCCTTCGCGATCAAATGCGGGTTTCGCATTTGGTGGAGGGTTCCACCTTTCGTTTCGGAAAGGGGGCCGCCGGGAACGTGCAGCTCTTGCGGGAATGGTCCGCCGGGTCGAATTTCCACTTGCATGTCGTCGATTCCGTGGAGGTCGCGCTGCTCGACATGCGCTTCGCGGCCGTGCATAGTTCGCTGATCCGGTTTCTACTGGAATTCGGTCGAGTGCGCGACGCGGCCATTGGTCTGGGCCGGCCCTATTCGCTGAGCGGAACGGTCGGCCGTGGCGCGGCCCGGGGGCGCAAAATTGGATTTCCCACGGCCAATCTGCAAACCGGCGACCAGATGCTTCCCGCCCAGGCGGTTTACGCCGGTCGATGCAGGATCGACGATCGCATCTATCCCGCGGCGGTCAGTATCGGGACCAACCCCACTTTCGGGGACCATACGATTCAGGTCGAAGCCCATTTGCTTGGATTCGACGGCGACCTCTACGACCGGCAAATCGATCTCGAATTGCTCGATTGGGTGCGGGATCAGCGAAAATTTCCTAATGTCCAGTCGTTAAAATCGCAGATTGAGAAGGATATCGCCCGCTGCGTTGAATGGGTGGATCGGGACCCATCGCGGCCGATTACTTGCGAATATATGCCAACTCCGCAGGTGACAGCTTCGGTCCAGACCCCGTAGAATCCATTGTCATGACCTTGCCCGCGCCCGAATTTCCATTTCTGGACGTCCCCACGCTGCTGGAGACCAGCCAGCCGGTTCCCCGGTGGGGCGGCTGGCGGCTCGCCGGCGCGGGGATGGTCGGGGCGGGCGTTCTCGTCTGGTTTCTCATCAGCCAGGCCATTGGCGGCGATGCCGCCGAGCCGTCGTTCTCCACATTGATCAGCGTCGTCCTGGGAACGATCGCCGGCGCCTGGGTCTTCAACGGCGCACTAACGTCCCGCGAATTTAGAACCCAGCAGCGCCAGATCGACGCCATCCAGGAGTTGATCCAGCTTCACCGCTGGCCGGAGGCCGCCATCCAGGTGCAGGATTTTCTCTCCCGCCCCGCCCGAACCGCCGGCGCTCGCGGGCAGGCGATGCTTTTCCTGGCGATGGTCTTGGCGCGCTATCACCGCTTCGAGGAGGCGATTACCGTTTACGACCACATTCTGGACGAACTGGAGATGGATGACGCGGCGGACCACACCGTGAAACTCGGCCGCGCCATGGCGATGTTGCGAGCCGACAATCTTCTCGACGCCGACCGCGCCATCGCCGAGCTGCGGCGCGATATGCGCACCGGCGCCGGCGGCGGAGAACTGGCGGCCCTGGCCCTGGTCGAAATTTACCGCGACGTCAAAACCGGACATCCCGTCGAAGCCCTGGAAATGTTCGACCTGCGCCTGGCGGACTTGCGCCGATATCTCGGACATCGCCTCGGGGATGTCTGGGCCCTGGCGGCACGCGCGTACGATCTGCTGCAAAGAAAGCCCGAGGCCCAGGCGGCGTTCGAAAACGCCACCGTCCTCCTCCCGCTTCCGGAACTCATTCGCCGCTATCCGGAAATCGCGGCGCTCAAGGATAAATTATCCCCCGCGCCCGCCCCGGCGGAGGTGCTCTGATCATGCTGCCCGTGGAAACCGCCATCTCCCGATTCCGCCGCGATCTGGCGGTCTCCCGGTTCCTGCGCGTCGCACTGATGGGCAGCGCCGTGATGTGTCTGATCGGCGGCCCTCTGCTGGGAACTCATGGCGACGAGGCCATCCCTCTGGCGGCGATCGTCGCCATCTGGGTCCTGCTCAGTTACCGCAGCATGAGCGCAGCCCGCGTCGCGGCGGATTCGCCGTCCCTGATCGCCGCCGGTGAATTTGAATTGGCCGAGAACCATATCGCCGCCGCGCTGCGAACTTTTTCGCTCTTCCGCAGCGCCAAGCTCATCGGCATGCATCATCTGGCGTTGCTACGGCACGCCCAGCGCCGCTGGCGCGAATCGACCCTCCTTTGCCAGGCTCTGCTGGCCCAGCGCAGCGCGCCGGCCCTGGCGCGATCCACGCTTCTGATGATGACCGATTCCATGTTGCAAATGAACGATCTCGCCGGCGCCTACGCCGCCTTGGGCCGGCTTTGCCGCCAGAAATTGAATCTGCACGAAGCTTTAGCGCTTCAGCAACTGCAACTAGATTACGGCTGGCGCGTGGGGGCTTGGGAGCAGATGCTTTCGGGCCTGGGGGCGAAGCTGCAAATGTCCGAATTAATGCCTTCGGTCAACGCCGCCCGTTCGCAGGCCTATATGGCGGTGGCGGCGCTGAAAACGGGCCGGCGGGATTTGGCGATCTGGCTCCGCCGCCGGGCCGAATTGATGGCCGATTCCCAGGAGATCACCGCCGATCGGCCGATCCTGCGCGAATTGTTCGCACTGGCATGGTAATTCCTGCCGATGAAATTCAAAACTCGCCGCCCTTGCCTGCCGCGAATTGCTGGCGACAATCGGGTTGGACTAACCGTAGAGGATTGAAATGAAGCGACGATTGGCGTTGGTGGGAGCCGTTCTCCTGAGTCTCGGTGCCGCAAGCGCCAGGGCCGATAACGATATGGGCCCCCCCCAGGGCGATCCGGACGGCTCGATCGCGCTGGCGCAGCGGATGGAGTCTTTCGCCCATCAGATGCTACGCACCGCCGACGTCCCCGCCCAGGCCTGGAACCAAAGCGCCGACTTGCTCAAGGCCGCCGTGAAGCTCGATCCCAGCGAACCGCGCTACGCCCGGCTCCTGGCCGACGACCTTCTGTCCCTGGATGATTCCTCCGGCGCCATCGACGCCCTCAAGCACTACCTCAAGCTCCAGCGCGAAGATCAATCCGCACAGGTTCAATTGCTGGATCTATTCCTCGCCCAGATGCAAAGCGCCGATCAGAAAATCGCCTATCTGCGCGGCGTCATGGACAAAGAGGGAATCCCCCCGGAAGTTCGCAGCAGCGCCGCCGTTCGCTGCGCTCAATTGCTGGCGGCGCGGCTGCAGGATGACGAGGCGATCAAAGTTCTCGACGCCGCCCTGGTTCTGGACCCGCTCAATTCCGCCGCGATGCGCGCCAAATTCGACTTAACGTCCGCCACCGCCACTCCGCTGGATCGGGTTCACCAGTTGCTCAATATTCTGATGTCCTGTCCCGCCGACCCGCTGGTGACCACCCAACTCGCCCAGCAATTGGCCGAAGCCGGGCTGACGAGTCAGTCCATCGAATGGTATTCCTATTCCAACGGCCTGTATTCGATGAGCGGCGTTCGTCCCGACGAGTCGTTCGCGCTGGGAGCGGCCTCGGAGCTGCTGATAGCCGATCGTTCCGATGACGCCGCTTCGCTCTTGTCGCAATTCGTCGCCGCCATACCCGGAAACGTCAACGGCTGGCTGCTGCGGGCGACGGTCGCCAAGTATCAGGCCGACCAAAACCCCGCCGACAAAACCATCCAGGACGCCACTGCCGATATCATGCGGCAAACGTCGATCGGCCTGACGAATCACCTCATGGTCGTTCGCGGCATGGCAATCGGCGGCACGCCCCCCACGACCCAGCCGATGGAATCCCAGGCCGCGGCCCCGCTGCCGGATTTAACGGGCGATCCCGAAATGCTGCGTAAAGCCGGCCGCGCCGATATCACCGACGATTACGTCGCCACGGTTGAGGCGCTGACCTGGTACGACCTCTATTTCGCCAAGGACGCCACGTCGGCCCAACCGCTTCTGGACGTGCTGGGCAAACTGCTGGGGGATCAGGACCCGCAGCTGGCGCGGTTGCGCGGTTGGCAGGAATACGTCTCCGGCGATCCCGTGGCCGCGTCGACCAAATTCGTGGCCGTCCAGGGGACCGATCCGCTGGCGGCATTGGGATTAGATCTGATCGACCTGGCCGATCCGCATAAGCACGACGACGCCGTCAGCCACAGCAAGCGGCTTCTCTCCGCCCATCCCGCCGGAATGGTCGGCGCCACCATTTTCGCAGCGCTGAGCAAATACGATGTGGCGCTGGAACATCCCCCCGCGGCCGATGCGATCTATCAGGCTTTGCTCGCTTTTCCAATGGATTTCACCCAGATCGTGAATCATCCGCAGAGCTTTTACATCGTTCACGCCGAGCCGTCGGAATTCACTTATTCCTTTGGCGAGCCCGTGCTGATCCACGTGATGATCGAAAATATCA
Source organism: Tepidisphaeraceae bacterium (assembly GCA_049520395.1). Taxonomy (GTDB): domain Bacteria; phylum Planctomycetota; class Phycisphaerae; order Tepidisphaerales; family Tepidisphaeraceae; genus UBA1161. The sequence continues at coordinate 16,125 of JBEKPV010000045.1, read as the reverse complement.
GCCCCTACGATATTGCCATCGGGCCCGATGCGGTGTTGCATCCGGACTTGTGGGTGGATGCCTCCCTGCGCGGCATGGAGACCCAGACCTTCGCCGGCGCGGCCTTCGACCGCTTCGGACAGAAATTGGTCCTCCCCGTCGGGCAAACCGTTTCAACTTACGTCCGCGTGGACGACGGCTCGCTGAACAGCGTTTTCTTCTCCGATCCGCGGACGAGTCTGACCATCAATTGCGGGATCGTGACCAATCCCACTTCGGTGAGGTCCGCCGGCGCGGGCCAGCCGTCGCTGGGTAGATCCGGTCCCTGCGGATACGGCGTTCAACTGTCGCGCATGATTCTGCGAGGCGCCGTCTCCCTCGACACCGACGACGCCCGCGAAGCCCTCCTGCAACGCCTCCATGACGGCGACGGCGGGGAAAAAATCCGCACGCTGGATATCCTGACCAATTGTATTCAGTCCATGCGACGCACCAATGAGCCCGGTTCCCAGCCGATCATTGATAAATTCATCGCCCACATCCGCCAGGCAACCAGCGACGAAACTCCCTCGGTCAGCGCCTGGGCCCAATTTTCACTCGGACTGCTTTCAACCGGCGACGACCAGACCACGGTCATCTCCCAGATGGGACAAGATCAAGCCCACTGGCAGACGCGATTGCTGGCGATGGTCGCGCAGGCCGTTGTCGGCGGCAGCGAACAGCTTTCGGACCAGTTATCCAAGGATTCCGACCCGATCGTTCGCGATTTCGCGGTCTTCACGGCGCAGCGATTGGCCGCCGTGCCGCCCGCGCCGGCGCCCGCCGCGCAGACGCCGTCGGCCTCTCCGTGATTGACTCCGCCCCGCTCGTACCATACATCTTGGGTCGGACCGACCACGCCAGGAGCCCTGGTGACCGCCCAACTCTTTCAACCCCCCGATCCCGATAAACCACGGCGGCTCGGTTTCGCGCAGGATTTCCGGCGATTTTTCGTTCGCGGACTCGCCGCCATCGCTCCCACGCTGGTCACCATCTGGCTCTTGCTTTGGGTTTGGGATTTTCTCTGGGCCAATATCGGCCGCCAGATCATCATTTTCATCCGCCAGGCCTGGTTTGCCGCCGGGAACCGCGGGTGGATCGCCCCGCAGACCCCGCAATATATTCTTTACCATCTGGATGATTCCTCCTTCGGCACCCGCGCCTTGGGCGTTTTGCTTTCGGTCATTCTGATTTACTTCATCGGCGTCTTCGTCGGAAATCTCATCGGTCGCACCGCCTGGCTCCTGGTCGAGCGGGCGCTTTTGCGCATCCCCCTGGTCCGCGCCATCTATCCGGCGGTGAAGCAGATTACCGACTTCGTGCTCGCCGACCGCTCCCGGCAATTTCAGGCCAGCCGAGTCGTGGCGGTGCAGCCGCATGAGCAGAATATCTGGTCGATCGGCCTGGTCACCAACTCGGGCCAATGGCGGCTCTCCGAAGCCGATCCGGAGGATATGGTCACCGTCTTTATCCCCTCCACGCCGACCAGTTTTAGCGGATATGTCCTGGTGGTTCCGCGCAAGCGGGTCGTGGAATTGCCGATGACGGTTGAGGAAGCCTTCCGTCTGCTCGTCAGCGGGGGGGTCATCGCCCCGAATCAGGAGAAGATGCTCGGCCAGGAGATGTCCGCGACGCTGACCCCCGCGGCTCCGGACGCCGTCGGTTCCCGCCGATAAACTTCACCACGTCGGGCGCGGCCTTTCGGGGCGTTTTGAGGTACAATGGATCACCGATGAGTCCGGGCCTCAGGCCTTTTTCGTCAAGGAGGTCCAAGTGCTTGTAGTCGTTTCTTCGCGCCATATGGAAGTAACGGTGCCGCTGAAGACTTACGCGGAGCAAAAAGCGTCGAAACTGACGCGCTATTACGACCGGATTCATGAGATTGAAGTCATCTTTGACAATTTGAAGCAGACCATGCGGGCGGAGATGATCGTTCATGCGGATCGCCGCGGCATGTTTGTCGCCAGCTTTGACCACGACGACGCCTATGCCTGCGTTGACGGTTGCATGGACAAGCTGGAACGCCAATTGTCGGAGCACAAGAAGAAATTTCGGAACCGCAAGCATCCGGCCACATCCGACAAGCGTCAAATGCGGCGCACCGGATCGTGAAACCATCCGCGCCGATCGAAAGGTTGCAGGAATCATGAAGTTGAAGGAATTCATCGTTGCTGACGCCATCATTCCCAATTTGAAGGCCGCCGATCGCGACGCGGCGCTTCAGGAACTGGTCGCCTCGCTCGCCGCCGCCGGTGCGCTGCCCAAGTCGGCGGTCGAGGAAGTCGTCAATTCCCTCATCAAGCGGGAACAAAACGGCTCCACCGGCTTCGGCAAGGGCGTCGCCGTCCCCCACGTCAAACATCCCGGCATCAAGCAAATGAGCGGCACCATCGGACGCAGCGCCTCGGGAATCGATTTTGCCGCGCTGGATCATCAACCGGTATTCACGGTCGTGTTGCTGCTCTCTCCGGAGAATCAGCCGCAGCAGCACCTCCAGGCGATGAACATTGTGTTCAGCAATCTTCAGAAGGACATGTTCCGGCGGTTTTTGAGACAAGCCGCTACCAAGGAAGCGATCGTCGATCTGATCGACGAGGCTGATCAGGGGAAATGAACCGCCCGCGCGTCGTTCCGCCTGAGTCGGCCGGAGCGCGGCGGCCAAAGGCCGGCGTCCAAGCTTTCATGCCCAGCGTTTCGCGCGACATCATCGTCAGCAATTCACTAGGGCTCCACGCGCGGCCGGCAATGGCCTTCGTGGACGCGGCCAATCAATTCGCGTCCAAGGTCACCGTCAGCAAAGGCGGCGAAGAACCCTACGAGGCCGATGGCAAAAGCGTCATGCAAATGATCATTCTTGCAGCCACGCAAGGAACTCCCCTCCGCATCGCCGCCGAAGGCGACGACGCGCAGGCGGCGGTCGATCGTTTGGTAAAATTGTTTGAAGATAAGTTTGGAGAAGAGTGAAAAATGGGAAGTTGCCAGTTGCCAGTTGCCAGTTAACGGATGAGACATGAGGCACTGATGGCTCTGAAGCATTATCGGGAACAAGTGGCTTGGCAGAAAGCAATCGATCTGGTCGAGGCGGTCTATCGAATATCGCGGAGGTTTCCGCAGAATGAGCAGTTCGGATTGATTAATCAATTGCGGCGCGCTTCCGTCTCAGTGCCCTGTAACATCGCCGAGGGCCAAGGGCGTCGCTTGCGAAAGCAATTCGCGATGTACTTGCGCGTGGCGCGCGGGAGCGTGCAGGAAGTTGAAACGCAACTCATCATTGCCGAGCGATTGGGCTATGTGACGTCCGATGAACTCAACCCGGTCAGAGAGCGCGCGCAGGAGGTCAGCCGCCTGGTCTCCGGCCTGCTCAGAGCCATCGAATCTGGATAGCTCCCGGCTTTAACTGGCAACTGGCAACTAGCATCTGGCAACTATTCGTCATGGAAATTAAAAAAGGCATCGGCGTCTCCCCGGGAATGGTGATCGGCACGGCCGTCGTGCTGGACGCCGAGGATTTGGCTGTTCCCAAACGCCAGATCGCCCAGGCCGATGTCGATGCGGAAGTGGCGCGGTTCGATCTGGCTGTGCAAGAAACCATCGGGGATTTGATCAAGCTGCGCGATGATATTGTCGCCAAACAGGGGCGCGAAATCGCGGGGATTTTTGATTTCCACATCGGTATTCTGCGCGATCCGTCGGTGATGAAGCCGGTCGCCGAGGAAATCCGCGGCAATTTCTCCACCGCGGAATACGCCGTCAGTTCGGTCATGCGGAAATACGCCAACGTCTTTTCCAAGATGAACGACCGCTATTTGTCGGAGCGCGTGAAAGACGTGCACGATGTCGAGCGCCAGTTGCTCCGCCGTCTGATCGGCCAGCGGCGTCACGATCTGACCAAGCTGGAAACCGATGTGATCGTCCTCTCCCATGACATGCTCCCGAGCCAGACCGCCACCCTCGACAAGCGCCATGTGAAGGGCTTCGCCACCGACGCCGGCGGACGCACCAGCCACACCGCCATCGTCGCCCGCGCCATGGGAATCCCCGCCGTCGTCGGCCTCGGCGACATCACCTCCGAAGTCAACAGCGGCGATCTGGTCATCCTCGACGGCAATCACGGCGTCGTCATCATCAACCCCGACCAGCAGGTGATGGAGGAGCACCGCGAAGGCGAACGCCGCCGCCTCAAAGTCGAGAGCGATCTGGCCATGCTTCAGGGCCTGCCCGCCCAGACCCTGGACGGGCATTTAATCAGCCTCCAGGCCAACATCGAATTCCCCGCCGAGGTCGATGATGCCCTGCGCCGCGGCGCCGAAGGCATCGGGCTTTATCGCACCGAATATCTCTATCTCGCCAGCGATCACGAGCCCAGCGAAGAAGAACATTACGGCGCCTACGCCGACGCGCTTTTGCGTTTGAAGAACCGCCCGCTGGTGATTCGCACGCTGGATCTTGGGGCCGACAAATACACGCAGGACCGCTCCATCAGCCCGGAGCGCAATCCGTTCCTCGGCGGCCGGTCCATCCGCATGTGCCTCCGCGACATCCCCATGTTCAAACGCCAGCTCCGCGCCATTATGCGAGCCAGCGTCCTGGGCGACGTGCGCATTATGTTCCCCATGATCTCCACGCTCATGGAATTGCGCCAGGCCAGGATGGTCCTCAACGACGTCATGGAGGAACTGGAAGACGAGGGTGTCGGCTTCAAGCGCAACCTTCCCGTCGGAATCATGATCGAAGTCCCCTCCGCCGCCCTGATGGCGGAGAAATTCGCTAAAGAAGTGAATTTCTTCTCCATCGGCACCAACGACCTGATCCAATACACCCTGGCGGTCGACCGGACCAACGAAAAAGTCGCCGGCCTGTTTTGCCCGGGCCATCCGGCGGTCCTGGGACTCGTCCGCGACGTCATCCGTAAAGGCTCCCGCGGGAATATCGGCGTCAGCGTCTGTGGTGAAATGGCGGGCGATCCTCTGTACACTCTGCTCTTGTTGGGATTGGGACTCACGACTTTCAGCATGAGCGGACCCGATATCCCGGAGATCAAGAAAATTATCCGCTCCACCACCATGGAGCACGCCAGACAGGTGGCGCGAAGGGTCATGACTTTTGATAGCGAACGCCAGGTAATGCATTACCTGCGCGACGAGACGCATAAAATCGATCCAGAGGCTTTTTGAATGGCGGCGATACGTGACTGACGAGTAGTGATGCATCCCGGGGCATTGGGATCCCTCACCACTCATCAATCACTATCCCCCGAAAACGAGGAAAAAAGTGTCCAAAGAAATGTTGATCAATGTCTCCCTCGGCGAGGAGTGCCGAATCGCCCTGGTGGAAGACGGCCGATTGGAAGAGCTTTACATGGAGCGCAGCAGCTCCACCAGCCACGTCGGCAATATTTACAAGGGCCGGGTCTCCAACGTCGAGCCGTCCATTCAGGCGGCCTTCATCGACTTCGGCCTCGGCCGCAACGGATTTCTCCATATCTCCGACCTCATGCCCAGCTATTTCGGCAAAGGAGCATCGGACGTGCAGGAGATCGTCGGCCGCAAGCTCGCCCGCCGCGATCGTCCGCCGATTCAGCGCTGCCTCCGCCGCGGCGACGAAATCATCGTGCAGATCATCAAAGAGGGCATCGGGACCAAAGGACCGACGCTTAGCACCTATCTCTCCATCCCGGGTCGAATCCTGGTGATGATGCCCGGCATGAGCCGCATGGGCGTCTCCCGGAAAATCGAGGACGATCAGGAACGCCGCCGATTGCGCCAGATTCTCGATTCCCTTGAACCGCCCGAAGACGTCGGCTTCATCATCCGCACCGCCGGTGTCGGAAAAACCAAGACGGAAATCCAGCGCGATCTGACCTATCTCACGCGCCTCTGGATCAATTTCGTCAAAAAGCGCGACAGCGGCCCGCCCCCCATCGAGCTTTACACCGAGGGCGACCTCGTCACCCGCACCGTCCGCGACGTTTTCACCAGCGACGTCGAGCGCCTCATCGTCGACGACAAGGAAGTCGCCAAGCGCGTCAAGGAGGTCATCAAACTGGCCAATCCGCGCACGCGGAACAAAGTCGAGCTGTATGAAGAGCGGGTCCCCCTGTTCCACAAATACGGAATCGAGCGGGAAATCGAGCTGATGTACAGCCGCCACGTCCCGCTTCCTTCCGGCGGATCGCTGGTGATCGACAGCACCGAGGCGGTCGTCGCCATCGACGTCAACAGCGGAAAATTCCGCGATCACAGCGACGCCGAAACCACCGCTTTCAAGACCGACATGGAAGCCGCCGATGAAATCCCCCGCCAATTGCGCCTCCGCGATCTGGGCGGCGTCATCATCTGCGACTTCATCGATCTGCGTTACGAGCGCCATCGCCGCGAACTCGAAGGGCGCCTGCACGCCAATTTCCAAAAAGATCGCGCCAAGACCAAAGTGCTGCGGATGAGCCAGTTCGGCATCATCGAACTCACCCGCCAGCGCATGCGCCCCAGCCTCAAGCGATCGATCTATTTCGATTGCCCCCACTGCAAAGGCAGCGGCCTGGTCAAAACGCCCGAGAGCATGAGCCTTGACGTCATGCGCCGCCTGGCCGTCGCCATTCACGACACCCGCGTCGCCCGCGTCGAAATGACGGTCGCCCCCGACGTGAATTTCTATCTCCAGAATCGCAAGCGCCCGCAGATCGCCGCGCTGGAAACCGAATGCAACAAGCCGGTGATTATCCGTTCCGATCCGAAGATTGGCCTCGACGACGTCAAGCTGGAACTTTTCGACGCTCGCGACGGCATGGTTTACGTGGAAGAACTCGGCATGAAGCCCGCCGAGCTGACGCCCCCTCCGCGCCATGTCGGCCACGTCGGTCGCGGCGAGCCGCAAGGCCGGGGCGATTCGCGCCGCCGCGGCGGAGGTCGCCACCCGCGCGACAATCGTCGCGGACCCCAGCAGCTTCCCCCGCCCCGTTCCGAGGATACCTTCGACATCGATCGCGTGGATGAGGAGGTCGATCAGCGTGAAGAGGCGCTTGAGAACGAAGAAATGGCTCCCCCCGATTCCCCCGAAACCGAGATGACGGAATCGCCCCTGCCCGAGGACCGCGATTCTCTGCCCGTCTCCGAAGTGCATATTCCCTCCTCCGACACCGGAGAACCGCAGGACGACGGCCCGCGCCGCCGCCGTCGCCGCGGCCGGCGCGGCGGACGCGGTAGAAACCGCAATGGCGGAGGGGGCGGCGGCGGAGGAGGCGGCGGCTACGACCGCGGACCCCAGGCCCAGGAACAATCCGTCGGTGAAATGGAACCCGAGGTCCTCCCCGACAGGGATTTTGAGGAATCACGCCGCGACGCCCAACCCACGGACGAACACGAACCCGGCGACGCCAACGGCAATCTCGCCCCGCCCGCCGGGGGTTTCGATCAGGACAACGCCCCCAGTCGCGGTCGTCGCCGAGGCCGCCGCGGCGGCCGTGGCCGCGGACGCTCGGGCGAACAGGATCGCCCCTCCCCGCGCGTCCCGCCGCAGTTAGCCGCTCCATTGCCCCCGCGCGACACCGCCCCCCGGGCGGCCGAGGCCGCGACGCTCACCCGCACCGGCTCGGCCGACAAGCACCTGGTTCAGGACGAACCGGTCGCCCCCCAGGAATTGCCGCGCCCGCGAACCTATCGGGATTTGGATTCGATTCCGGATGATTTCGATTGATGAATATGGATTGTTTTGAAGGAGAAGTGATCAAGCCGTCTTGCGACGCCGAACCTTGGGCCGACCGAGGGAAGGGCGATAGGCCTGGATTTTTTCCATCGCCGTTAAATCGAATATCTCTTCCCCACAATTGGGACATTTCTCGAATTCCACGTTCGGCGTAACGTAGTGCAATTTCCCAATATCGATGCTCACGTCGCTCCTTACGCGCCGGATGCGCTTGCTCCCGCAGGTCGGACATTTGGTGATCTTCGTCGCGCTCATGTTGATTGCTTGCTTGATACCAAAAGATAATAGACCTCAACTCCCGATTCCACAATAAATTTCCCCTTGGTGTAGATCAAAAGCCCCGTCAAATTGGGCGAAATAATGACATAAAGATATTCCCGCTTCGCGGATCTTGATGGCGCGTTCGAACGCAGCGTCTTTCGGATCGACCTGGCATTGATCAAGGATTCGCGGATATCCAGGGGAGTGAGTTCATCACAAAGCAGTTCATTTCGAGCCTTGAGGGTGAACTGTAAATCTCCGCGGATCGCGCACCGCTTTATTTTGGCCAGCACTTCCATAGGTCCGGATCATATCAGCTATGCCACGCGGACAGGATTCCGATACAGGTAACGTTTGGCAATCAAGGATGCTTTTCCGACTCCGCTCCGCATTCTGGACAGCGGTCAGGAGTAGCGCGCATATCGTAGCCGCATTTCAAGCAAAGCCCTTTAGCGGCACGTTTTTTTGTCTATTAAACCGAAAAGCTGCGGGGGCTAACAATAAACATCCGAATCCGAACGATATATCTGACGCCATCTCAAACCGCTGTGCCATGGCGAACAGGTGATCCCGCTTTGTGATTTGAGAATAAACCAGATCCACGTTGCTAAAGAAATTTACGCCAGTGAGTGAACGATCGATGGCCATTGCCATGTGAGTGAGCCAAATGGCGGTTCCCATGAGCAAGAGTTGTAGCATCCACACACTGATAAAGGCGGCAACAAGCCAACGCGGTGCGCGAGGCCTCATTCTCAACATGTTACTCTTATCGACCGATCCGTTCAGCCGATCAGCCCCACTAAATTCTCAATCTCCGGGCTTCCCTGGGCCTTGCAGCGGCGTTCTCGATTTTGCATTCCCCGCCCCCTTGCGGTATTAACTCAAAATGCTCCACGACGAGATAATTCCCATCCTGGATTTCGGGGCGCAGTATGCCCAGCTCATCGCCCGCCGCGTGCGCGAAAAAGGGGTTTTCAGCGAACTCGTCCGCCCGGATATTTCCGCCGCCGAACTCAAAAAACTCAATCCCAAGGGAATTATCCTCTCCGGCGGCCCCTCCAGCGTTTACGAACCCAACGCCCCGCGCTGCGACCCCGATATTTTCAAATTGCCGGTTCCGATTCTGGGAATCTGCTATGGCATGCAACTCGGCGCCGACATCCTCGGCGGCCAGGTCAAGCCCGCCAAGGCCCGCGAATTCGGGCGCGCCAAATTGCACGTCGTCGCCGATGACCCCCTCGTCCGCGGTCTCCCGCAGGACACCACCGTCTGGATGAGCCACGGCGATCAGGTTCAGGAACTTCCCGCCGATTTTGTGGCCCTGGCCGAAACCCCCACCTGCAAATACGCCGCCATGCGCCACCTCACCCGCCCCTTCTACGGCGTCCAGTTCCACCCCGAAGTCACTCACACCCCGCGCGGCGAGCAAATCTTCCAGAATTTCCTCTACGACATCTGCCATTGCGCCGGCCACTGGACCATGGGCAATTTCATCGAGCAAACCGCCGCCGCCCTCCGCAAACAGGTCGGCAAAAATAGAGTCATCTGCGGCCTCTCCGGCGGCGTCGACAGCTCCGTCGTCGCCGCACTGCTCCACAAAGCCATCGGCGACCAACTCACCTGCATCTTCGTCGACAATGGCCTGCTTAGAAAAAATGAGCGCGGCCTCGTCGAATCCACCTTCCGCGATCATTTCAAGGTAAACCTCATCGTCCAGGACGCCACCGATCCATTTCTAAGCGCCCTGAAAGACGTTACTGATCCCCAGCAAAAACGAAAAATCATCGGCCGCGAATTTATCGAAGCCTTCAAACGAGCTTCCAAATCCATCCCCGACGCCCATTTTCTCGCCCAGGGCACCCTCTACCCCGACGTCATCGAAAGCGGCCACGGCTACGCCGGTAAATCCGCCAACATCAAACTCCATCACAACGTCGGCGGCCTCCCCGAAGAACTCGGCTTCGAACTCGTCGAGCCCCTCCGCGAACTCTTCAAAGACGAAGTCCGGCAGGTCGGCGAAGTCCTCGGACTCCCCGAATCCATCGTCTGGCGCCACCCCTTCCCCGGCCCCGGCCTGGGCGTCCGCATCATCGGCGCCATCACCCCCGAAAGACTGCGAATTCTCCGCGATGCCGATGAAATCGTCCTCGAAGAATTGATCGCCGCCAATTTATATCGCAAAACCGCCCAGGTCTTCGCGGTGCTGCTTCCCATCGGCACGGTTGGCGTCATGGGCGACGCCCGCAGCTATGACGGCGTCATCGCCATCCGCGCCGTCGAAAGCCAGGATTTCATGACCGCCGATTGGGCCAGAATCCCGTTCGATGTCCTGGCGGAAATGAGCAACCGGATTATCAATGAAGTCCGCGGCGTTAATCGCGTGGTGTACGATATTTCCACCAAACCCCCCGCGACGATTGAATGGGAGTGAATATCATGCCGCAAACCAGCGAGGATTTGGATATGGGCGCAAACCACCGCCGCCCGGTATTGTCTAAACCGTAGTATGCCATCGACCCAGGGTAAGCTTTTGATCGCCTCCCCGCGTTTGGCGGACCCCAATTTCGCCCGCACCGTCGTCCTCATGGTCCAGCACAACGACCAGGGCGCCCTCGGCCTGGTTCTCAATCGCCCCCTGCAAATCACCGTCCGCGAAGCCTGCCAGCAGAGCCTGACCGACCCCTGCGGCGTCGAAGCTTTCTTGCATCAGGGCGGCCCCTGCCAGGGCCCGCTGATGGTTCTCCACGGCTGCGAACTGTCCAAAGATTCCGACGTCCTCCCCGGCGTCTATTTCACCACCGAACGCGGCAAAATCGAATCCCTCCTTCGCCAACCCACCGACCAGGCCAGGTACTTCGTCGGATATTCCGGCTGGGGCGCGGGCCAGCTCGAAGCCGAGATGGAAATCGAATCCTGGCTCATCGTCCCCGCCGATTCAAATCTCGTCTTCGAAGGCAAATCGAATCTCTGGTCCAAGCTGATGGCCGGCCGCATGCTCGGCCGCGCGGCCGATATCTCCAGCATCCCCGACGACCCCTCGATGAACTAAAACCAATGAATCCCTGTCGCATCGGCATCGCGGGTTTCGGCCGAATCGGAGCCGAACACGCCCAGTGGATTTCCCGCTCCCAGCGCATAAAGCCCGTCGCCGCCGCCGATATAACTCCCGCCCGCCGCGATCTCGCCCGCCAATCCGGCGTGGCCGTTCACGAAACCTTCGACGCCCTGATATCCGACAACCAAATCGATGCGATCCTGATCGCCACGCCAACCGCTTTTCATCACGCCCAGGCCACCGCCGCTCTGCAAGCCGGCAAACACGTGATGGTCGAAAAGCCCATGGCCATGAATCTCGCCGAGGCCAGGGAAATGCTCGCGGCAGCGAAAGCGGCGGGGCGGGTATTGAGCGTCTTTCACAACCGCCGTTGGGATATCGATTTTCTGGCCGTGCGCTCCGCGATCGCCTCCGGAATTTTCGGAAAAGTATTCAATATCGAAAGCCGTCTCGGCCAATACGCCAGTTGCGTCGGCCCCGCCGCCACCGAGTACCGTCCCAATTGGCGCAACGAAGCCGCCTTCGGAGGCGGCGGCCTCCTCGACTGGGGCAGCCATTTTCTCGATCAAATCCAGCAATTGATGCTCCCCGCCAAACCCGTCAGAGTCTTCGCCCAACTCCGCGGCAACGTCTGGACCCATGACACCGACGATTTCGCCCGTGTCGTGATCGACTTCGACAACGGCGCCGTCGCCTTGGTCGAAATCAACACCACAACCACCAAACCCCTCCCGCGCTGGCACATCGACGGAAAAAATGGCTCCGCCGACTCCCCCTTCAGCCTCGAGTTCGACGCGCAAAAATGGGCCGAATTGGATTTCACCCCGCTGGATGGTCAAACCCGCCGCCTTCCGGCAGGGGGGGCGGGTCTGAGTGAAACCGACATCTGGCAACAATTCGCCTCCGCCATCGCCGGCATCGGCAACCCCGCCGTCCTCCCCGAATCGGTTCTGCCAACCATGGCCCTGCTCGACGCCGCTCGCCAGAGCAGCCATCTGGGCCAGGCGGTCACCCCAGTTTCTTAAGAAACTCCCCAATCCGGTCCAGTCCCTTGTCGATCTGCTCCATGCTCGTGGCAAAGCTCAATCGCACATGCGTCTCGAATCCCGAATCGTTCCCCGGCACCACGGCCACATGGTTCTGCTCCAGCAGCGCCGCCGAAAAGCTGATCGCATCCGTGATCGTCGTCCCGCCGATCGATTTACCGAAATACGCGCTGACATTCGGAAACGTATAAAACGCCCCCTGCGGCCGCACGCAAGTGATTTTCGGCAGCTTCGTCAACCGCTCCCACATGTGTTTCCCGCGTTTCTCGAATTGCAAACGCATCTGTTCCACGCTTTCCTTCCCGCGCGGATCGCTCAGAGCCGCCACCGCCGCCGGCTGCGTGAAGCTCGTAATATGGCTCGTCATCTGACTCTGCAATTTATTGATGGCATCGATGGCCGGCTTCGGCCCGCCGATATACCCAATCCGCCACCCCGTCATGGCGAACGTTTTGCTATGACAATTGAAAGTCAAAGTCCGCGCAACCAGATCCGGATGCAGCGCCGCAAAACTGACGAATTTCAGTCCGTCATAAACCAGCTTCTCGTAAATCTCATCCGAGAAGACGATCAGTTGCGGATGCCGCACAACCACATCAGCGATCGCCTTCAGTTCCGATGGCGAATACGCATGCCCCCCCGGATTGCTCGGGCTACTGATCAGCAGCACTTTCGTCTTCGGCGTAATCGCCGACTCCAATTGCTCCGGCGTAATCTTGAACCCCCGCGCCTCCTCCCCGCGAATGATCTTCGCCACCCCTCCGGCCAACTTAATCTGCTCCGGATAACTCACCCAATAAGGCGACGGCAGCAACACCTCATCCCCCGCATTCAGCACCGCCATGAACGCCATATACAGGCAATGTTTCCCACCCGCGCCGGTCGTGATCTGCTCCGCCTTGTACGGCAGCCCATTCTCCTCGTTGAATTTCCTGGCAATCGCCTCTTTCAACTCCGGCACACAAGGCGTCGGCGTATATTTCGTCATCCCCTTATCCAGCGCCGCCTTAGCCGCCTCCTTGATAAACCCAGGCGTATCAAAATCCGGCTCCCCCGCCCCGAACCCCACCACATCGATCCCCGCCTTCTTCATCGCGTTGGCCTTAGCGCTCACCGCCAGGGTGATCGACTCGGAAATCAATTTCATTCGCTCGGCCAACGGAAACATGTCTCAACTCCAAATTTGGGCACGGAACGGTATCCCGGTACGGCGGCCATTTCAAGCGCCTAGCCACACACCCGCCAGCGCAAGAAAATCGAAGTCGGCCGTCTTCGCATTTTCATACAGGTAAATGCCCCCGATTCGATACTATTCCAACCATGGCCGCCTCCGAATCCGACTGGCTGGGATACGTCAAGCAAGCCCGAGAACGCCTCGCGCAAAACCAGTACGACGAGGCCTACGGCCACGCCCAGAAGGCCCTAACCATCAATCCCCACGCCGCCATGGCCCATCAGGTCATTGGCCTGGTTCTACTGGAACGGGACGAGCCCAACGACGCCCTGGCCGCGCTGCACAAGGCCATCTCCCTCCGCCCCGACTTACTCCCCTCCCACAACGGCCTTGGCAGAATCTATTTGATGTTGGGTGATCTCGATCGCGCCCTGGACCATTTCAATCGCCTTCTGCATATCCAACCCGACCACGCCTCAGCCCATTTCAGCCGCGCCTGCGTCTGGCTCAAACAAGGACGCTATAAGGAAGGCTGGCTCGAATACGAATGGCGCTGGCCCGCCGGCCTCGTCGCCAAGCCCCCCATCCCTCGCCCCCGCTGGGACGGCAGCCCCCTGGCCGGCCGATCCATTCTCATTCACACCGAACAGGGAATGGGAGACGTCCTCCAATTCATCCGCCTGCTCCCCCTGGTCAAATCACAAGCCGGCCAACTCGTCTTCGCCTGCCAGAAAGCAATGCAGGAACTCCTTCGCCCCACACCCTGCGTCGACCACTGGTTCCCCATCGACGAGCCGTCCGGCATCAATTTCGACGTCTATGCCCCCCTGGTCAGTCTCCCCGGCCTGCTCGGCATCGACGAGAAAACCATTCCCCATTCCATCCCCTATGTCTTCCCCGATCCCCAGCGCGTCGAGCGATGGCGTCGTCCCATTCAAGAATTGCCCGGATTTAAAATCGGACTCGCCTGGCAGGGAAGCCCCACATTTGAAGGAGATCGCATTCGATCGATTCCGCTAAAACAGTTTGCTCCGCTGAGCCAGGTTCCCTCCACGACTCTGATCAGTCTGCAAAAAGGCGTCGGCGTAGAACAGATCGAACCCAATCGCCCGTCGCTTCCACTGCACGTTTTAGGCGACCTCGATCAGCAGTCCGCTTTCGTCGATCGCGCCGCCATAATGACCCACTTGGATCTCATTATCACTTCCGACACGTCGGTCGCCCATCTCGCCGGAGCCTTGGGCCGCCCCGTCTGGGTATTACTTTCCACAGGATGCGACTGGCGATGGCTCACCGCCCGCTCCGATTCCCCCTGGTATCCCACCATGCGTCTATACCGCCAAAAGACCCTCGGAGACTGGCCGACCGTCTTCGCAGAAGTCGCAGCCGACCTGCGCTCCATCGCATCCCAGCGAGTCAGTGGATAAGCACAATTCTCCCGCCCCGAACGCCCACGGCGTCGCCGTAGGTTCCCCCCGCAAACTGGCGCAAACCCGGATTTACCTTGACGAATCGCCCCAGCCGATCAATAATCCCCTCAGTCGTACTGGTCGCCTTTCTCCCGGTAAGGGTTTAGTCGCGGTGAGCTAACTGCGGCGAAATAAAGGCCCTTACCGCTCGTTGCTCAGGCAACAACGTCAAAAGTCGATGGTTCAAGATTTGCCGGGGCCTTCTGGCCTACGGAATTTTGTCGCCATTGAGCAAGACGTAACTCCTGGAGTTATCGGGCCTGGCCGAAAAAAAACGGCCTGGCTCAATTGACAAGGCGGTAACAGTCGATACCATCTGCCTCCCCTCAAGCGGAATGAAAGTTCCGACGAATCGGGATGCGGCTTCGGCGGAAGTCCTTTTTTTCCGCCGCTGGTCGTTTGATCGCTGCTCTTTGACAAGTGAATAATCGATAGAGCCGCGAGGATGTGAGTTCGGGACGGCCCCTTAAAAGGCCGGGTCCGGACAAAACTCATCTCAAGTGCAAGAAACCAAAATTTGAGCAATCAAATCCGGAATCGAAGCGCTTGGGTTAATTTTTCTCAAACATCCTTGTGGTGCACGCAATTAGTGATCTTCCTTGATCAATTTTTGAGTATGCCAACGAAGATGTTTGAGCCTTGCATCCCGATGGATCGCGCAAGCGAGACAATCGGGACTGACCCGCAAGCCTTGCCGGCCTGCGGGCAGTAACAGCCGATCGGATTTGTCTTAAATCCAATCGGTCTGGACAAACTCGTTTCGAGGATAACCCCGATCGCGAAACTGTAAGTCCCGGTCTCTGGTCGAAAGACCACGCCGGGCTGGAGGAGCAATCGGGTCCAAGAAATTCAATTGAAGAGTTTGATCCTGGCTCAGCCTGAACGCTGGCGGCGTGGCTAAGACATGCAAGTCGTACGGGTGTAGCAATACACCAGTGGCGGACGGGTGAGTAATGTATCGCTAACGTACCCCAGGGTCTGGGATAGCTGCCCGAAAGGGCAGGTAATACCAGACGATATATCCCCTTCGCATGAAGGGAATCTCAAAGGGCAACCGCCCTGGGAGCGGGCGATATCGTATCAGCTAGTTGGTAGGGTAACGGCCTACCAAGGCGACGACGCGTAGCCGGACTGAGAGGTTGGCCGGCCACATTGGGACTGAGACACTGCCCAGACTCCTACGGGGGGCTGCAGTAACGAATCTTCCGCAATGCACGCAAGTGTGACGGAGCGACGCCGCGTGTGGGACGAAGTCCTTCGGGATGTAAACCACTGTCAGGGGTTAGAAAGTTCTGATCAACCCCAGAGGAAGGCACGGCTAACTCTGTGCCAGCAGCCGCGGTAAGACAGAGGTGCCAAGCGTTAGGCGGAATCACTGGGCTTAAAGCGTGTGTAGGTGGA
>JBEKPV010000044.1:0-22096 GCA_049520395.1 Tepidisphaeraceae bacterium | reverse complement strand
TCAGGATCGAACTAAATCCCAAAATAAACGCTCCCAGCGTCGCGGGGATCACCCCGTCCTCGGCGTGGGCCGTGCTGTAGGGCGTATAAAACGTCCAGCCCGTATCCAGCCCGAATCCGCCCGGCCAATGCCATCCAAACGCCGCCCGCATCACCCCGCCCAGCAAAACGTAGCTGAAAAAGCAGGCGCCCAGCGCATAAATCCACAGGCTCATCAAATTCAGCCGCGGGAAGGCGACGTCCTTGGCCCCCAGCATCATCGGCAGCACGAAATTCCCCAGAATCGCCGGGATCGCCGGGATCATGAACATGAACACCATCACCGCCCCGTGCAGGCTGAACATGTTGTTGTAAAAAATCATCCCCTGGTTCGGGTCCTTGAAATATCCGAAAAACTTCCCGTCGTTATTCCACAAAAACGTGCGCAGCGTCACCGCAAACGTCCCGCCCAGCAGAAACGCCATCAGCACCATCGCCATGTACATCAGGCCGATCCGCTTATGATCCAGCGAAAAGATCCAGCTCTTTATCCCATGCGAATGGGTCAAATAATTATCTTCTGACATAACAACACTCCCTTCGTCCGGCATCAATGTGCCGTCGTCGGCGTCGATGCCCCCGGCGCGCTGACCGGCAGCGTCGGTTTATAATGCACGCTGATCGACTTCAGGAACGCGATCACATCGCCCACATCATGCTCCGACAACAGCCCCTGCGTCGGCGGCATGATCGGATCAAACCCGGGCAGCGGATGCGAATTGGGATGCGTGATCACCCCGTGCAGGTAATCCTCATCCGCGAGCATACTGGTCCCGTCCTTGAGCGCGACCGTGGACCCGTAAACATCCTTCCAGGTCGGCCCGCGACCGGCCGAACCGTCGGTCGTATGACACTGATTACATCCCATTGTCTCCCAAATATGCTTGCCATGTTCCGCCGGCGTCCCGACGAAAATATTCGCCTGTTTCAGCCAGGCGCTGAAATCGTCCTGCGACTGAACCACCACGTGCGATCGCATCGTCGAGTGCCCCTGCCCGCAATATTGCGTGCAGAAAATGTCGTACGTCGCCTCTTTCTGCCCCTGCTGCAAGGCATCGGCGACGATCCAGATCTTATTGTATCGGCCCGGAACGTCGTCCTTTTTGATCCGGAACGCCGGAATATAAAACCCGTGGATCACGTCATCGCTATTTAACACGATTTGCACCGGAACTTCCGCCGGAATATGCAGAACATTGTCCACATGCCCGGTCGGATACCGGAAGGTGTACGACCACATCCGCGCCGACACCACGATCTCATACGCATCCGGCGGCGCGATCGCCATCTGCAAAAAGCCCTTGAATCCGTAAACGAATATCACCACCACGATCACCGTCGGCACAAACGTCCAGGTCAGTTCCAGCGCCGTATTGTGCTTCGGACCCACCGGCGGCGGATCGCCCTCCTTGTAACGGTACTTCCAGGCGAACACCACCAGCAGCACGAAGATCAGCACGAAGAAAAATACGCAGATCGCCAGGATGAAATTGAACAGCCAGTCCACTTGCGGCGCGATCGTCGACGCCGACGGCGCTTGCCAGAACGATCCGCCTTGATCCGCCAGAATGTTCAGACTCGACAACATAAATTCGATTCAGTTCTCTTAAACCGTCCGGCCGCTGCGCGGCCCATGCCGCCACATCCAAAGCATCGACGATCCCAAAACCGCCACCGTCAGCACCGCCGCCAGTTGCATGACGCGAAACGCCATCAGCGAATACTTACCGGTCGAAAGGTCATAGCAGCAGAACATCAGCGCCAGCCGATCGAACGACGTACCGATCTTCCCCGCCGACGCCTCCACCAGAGACAACCGCAGCGTCTCCGGCGGCACGCTCACGCCATATAGATATCGAGAAATCTTCCCCTCCGGCGTCAGCACAAACAGCACCGCCGGATGCGCAAATTCCCCCGGAATATCCACCTCGTTGTATCGAAACCCCACCGCCGCCGCCAAAGCCTTGATATCCGGCGGCGACCCCACCAGGCAGTGGAACCCATCCCCCTGCCCCGGCTTATCGTACGCCTCGATATAACTCAGCCGTTTCACCGCCGCCAAATTCGGCGACTCCGCCGGATTGATGCTCACAAACACAAAATCAAAATCCTTCCCCGCCACCAGATCGATCTGCCGCGCCGATTCGATCAAATCGCGCGAGATCACATCGCACAATTTCGGGCAATCGAAATATCCCATCTGCAAAATCACCGGCCGCCCCGGCTGGAAATACGTCGAAAGCGGCACCACCTGCCCGTTCTCATCGTAAAACTGCAAATCCAGCGGAACCTGGCCGTCCGGATGCTCATCCACCCCCGCGTTCCGATATTGCTCCGGCAGCACGCCAACCTGGTTCGCATCCGCCCCGGCCCGCGCGCACGCAAGCGCCGTCACCAGCAGTCCCATCGCAAGCTGTGCCCAATTCCGCCGCGTCATTGCGCACCTCCCACGGCCGGCGGATGCCCGCCCGTCTGCACCATGATCTTGATCGCGTCGTCGATCGGGATCGTCACGATTCCTGCCTTGCGATCGACCCAGCGGTAGGAATTGATGTTCGTCAATTGGTCCGTCTTCAGGCTGATTAAACCCGTGTTCGGGTATTGATCCGCCTCAAAGTTGAATTGCGCCTCGGCTTCGCTTTCGTACCATGCCTGCGTTCCCAAAACCAAGACCAGGACCAGCGTGAACCCCACCACTCCGATGGTCACGATCAGCGGAACATTCACTTCCTGTTTAATGGCCACTTTCGCTACCTCAAATATTCTGGAACTCCAGCGAATCCATCAATCGCGGGTCCTGCAACGGCCGCAGCGCCCCATGGGCCGCTCGTCGCAGCGCCACCGAGACGAATATGCCGCCGATTCCCAAAAACGCCGCCACTTCGATCGGGCCGATATGAAATCCGCCGTTCAATTCCGGCATGATCAGGAAAAACATATCCACCCAGACGAAGCATAGTTGCCAGACCGCCCAGAAAGCCAGCCCCTTGCGGTTCCGCTTCACATGCCGCGAAAGCAGCCCGGCAAACGGAATCAGAATATGCCCAAATAGTAGCGCCAGCGCCACCCCCGTCCAGTAATTCGTATCCGCCCACACCGTCGTCGCGCCGCGCCGCAGCCACCATGCCGTCTCTTCCGGCATATTTCCGTACCACTGCAACATATATTGGCTGTAGGCGATGTACCCGTAGAAAAACGTGAATGCGAACAGATATTTCCCCAGATCGTGGAAATGCTCGACCGTAATGCTCTCTTTGAGAAATCCCTTGCACTGCAGGAACATCGCCGTCAGCGTGATTGTGGCGTAGGAAGCGATCGCGCATTCGGCGAAATAATAAACCCCGAAGATCGTGCTCGACCAATGCGGGTCCAGCGACATGATCAAATCGAACGCCCCACCGGTGAGCGTGATCCCGAACAGAACCATCCCCGGCGCCGCCACGGCCGCCATTTTCTGCGTCAAATGCCAATCGCCGTTCTGGTCCTGCAGGGTCGATTTCTTCCAGAACCAGACCCCCAATATCGACCAGACCGCGAAATAGAAAATCAGACGAGCCGTGAAAAATGCGGGACTGAGGTAAACCCGCTTAAACCCTTCCAGCGGCTCCCCGCGCACCGTCCCGCCCGCCCAGTGATAAAGATCGCCTTTGGTCAGAAACACGGAGATAATGATCGGCGCCGACAGCGCCGCCATCACCGGCATCGACGAAGCGAACCACTCGGCGATTCGCCGGACGTTCACGCTCCACCCTGCCTTGGTGAGCTGCTGCAGCATCGTGAACGACAAACCCCCCAGCGCGATCGCCAGGAAGAACATGTACGAAATCAAATAGGCGTATAAAAACCGCTGGTAATTATGAACGTGCAGATAATCGCGGTATCCCAGCGCCACGGCCGCCAGCAGCCCGACCACGCCGACGACCTGCGACGTCCTGTACAGCGGCCACGCATGCTCGCGCAGATTCAGCCGTTCGGAGTCGCCAGAAGTTGGATTCGATTGCGTCGACAATTTAATTTCCCTGCATGGCGTCCAGTTTGTCCTTCGGGACCACCGACTCCGGCGCTTTCTGACTGAATTGCAGCGCCCGCACATACGAAACGATCGCCCAGCGATCGCTCACGGGAATCTGCCCGCCGTACGACGGCATCGAACGGATGCCGTTGGTGATCGTGTTAAAAATCTTTCCGTCCGGCTCGGCGCGAATGGTATCCGCCGTCAGCACCGCCGCCTGCGTCCAACTCATTCCCTGAACTCCGTTGGCCTGCAATTCCATCGCCCGCTCGTTCACCGGACCATGCCCCGATCCATCCAGCCCATGGCAAACGTAGCAATAAATATTGAACCGCTGCTGCCCCCGCCGAATCAGCTTCTCCAAATGCTCCGGCGTATCCGTGTACTGCGCCGGCAAATCATCCGCGAACTGCACCTTCCACGCCCCGCTCGACGCGTCAAACACCCGCGTAAAACCGTGCACAAACGCGTCATCCTCGTTGAGTTCCCCAAACGCAACCGTCCCGGGAATCCGCGGCCGCATCGCCCGATCGTCGGCGAACACCGGATCGGTCGCCTGCTCCTTATATTTCGGCTGCACGCCCATGTCCTGCATGATCTGTATCCTCGGCTCCGTCGAGCGCGTCGTCCGCGCTTTGGCGATCAGCGCCAGCGGCAGCCACGTCACCACCACCGAAATCAGCGCCAGCGAAACCATCCAAAACGGCGGCCTCGGCAGCGGCGGCAACGGCAATTCCGCCGGCGCGTCCAGCGGAAGCTGCGGCTCTTCATGAGAATGGGGCGTTTGCTCCGACATCGGCTATCTAATCCTCAATCCGTTCCACCGCCGTCGCTCCCGCCGAGGTCAGGAACTCCGCCGTCCCCTTCTCGTCGAATTTCCCGTCCGAAGCGTCGATGAAAATAAAAAACCGGTCGTCCGTCACCCGCTTAAACCGCCTGCTCTTAAACAGCGGATTGTAATGCAGCGGCAAACGATTCAGCCCGAACATCCCAAACACCGCCGTCAGCGCCGAGCACAAAACCGTGCTTTCAAAAATAATCGGAATATTTGCCGGAAGGCTGAAAAATGGCTTGCCGCTGATCATAAACGGATAGTCATACGCGTTGCAGAACCACTGCAGCGCCAATCCGCCTCCGCAACCGCTGAGGCCGATGATCAGCACGATCCACGGCAGAATCGTCGGCCTGACGCCGATCACCGCGTCGATCCCGTGGATGGGGAACGGGCTGTGCACGTCCCAGATTTTGTAACCCGCCGCGCGAACCTTCCGCGCCGCCCCGATCACGCCGTCCACGCTCTCGAACTCGCCGATCAACCCCGCCAGTTGCGGCGGCGCTTCCGGCGGCGCCGATTCATACGTCGAATTCTTTTCTTGCGTTTGCGTCGACATAAATCACTCCCGCTCACCTTCAGCGGTTGGCAAAACGCGGTGCATCCCGGTCCGGATCGTGGTGCTCGTCCGGCCGATAGTCCGCGCGCCGTTCATCAGGACCATGCCCGCCGTGCGAATGCGCCTGCGGCATCACCGTCTTCACTTCCGCCATCGCCACCGTCGGCAAATACCGGCAGAACAGCAAAAATAGCGTCATAAACAACCCGAAACTTCCCGCCAGCGTGCACAAATCCACCCAAGTCGGCCAGAACGCATGCCAACTCGACGGCAGAAAATCCCGCGTCAGCGACGTCACGATGATCACAAACCGCTCAAACCACATCCCAACGTTCGCGAACATCGCCACGATCCAAAGAACCCAAACATTCGTCCGTAATCTCTTCGACCACATCAACTGCGGCGCCACCACGTTGCAAAATCTCATCGTCCAGTACGCCCACGCATACGGCCCCATCGCGCGATTCAAAAACGTAAACTGCTCGTGCCGATTTCCGCCGTAAGCGGCAATAAACAGCTCCGTCAGATACGCGTATCCCACCATCATCCCCGTTGCCAGCAGGATTTTCGCCATGTTCTCCAGATGGCGCTTGGTGATGATGTCTTTCAGTCCGAACAGTTCGCGAGCCGGCACCGCCAGCACGATCACCATCGCGAATCCGCCGAAGATCGCCCCCGCCACAAAATACGGCGGGAAAATCGTCGTATGCCAGCCCGGCAACTGCGCCACCGCGAAATCGAAACTCACCACCGAGTGCACCGATAAAACCAGCGGCGTCGCCAGCGCGGCCAAAATCAAATACGCCCGTTCATACCGATGCCAATGCCGCGATGACCCGTTCCATCCCAGCGACAAAATCCCGTAAATAATCTGCTTCGGCTTCGTCTTGGCGCGATCGCGGAACGTCGCAATATCCGGCACCATTCCCGTGTACCAGAATAAAAGCGAAACCGTCGCATACGTCCCGACCGCGAACACGTCCCACAGCAGCGGCGAGCGAAACTGCGGCCACATATCCATCTGGTTCGGAATCGGAAACAGCCAGTATGCCAGCCACGGCCGCCCCACGTGAATCCCCGGGAACATCCCGGCGCACACGACCGCGAAAATGGTCATCGCCTCGGCCATCCGGTTGATCCCCGTCCGCCAGTTTTGCCTGAATAAAAATAGAATCGCGCTGATCAGCGTCCCCGCGTGCCCGATCCCCACCCAGAAGACGAAATTCACGATGCCGAATCCCCACGACGCCGGCTGATTGTTCCCCCAGACGCCCACGCCCGTCAGGAACAAATACCCGATCATCGCCCCCAGCAATCCCAGCAAGCTCAGTGAAATTCCAAACGCGATATACCAGGCCGGCGGCGGCTTCCGCTCCGACACCCCGGCGACCGTCGCCGTCACCCCGGTGAAATCCTTGTTCCCCACCACCAGCGGCGCGCGAAAACGCGGATCGTCCGTCGTGTTATCCGCGTCGCTTTCGCGCGCGATTTTCGCAAATTCGATTGAGGCTTCGCTCATGATCACTTCCAAACTCGGCCTTTTTAAGCCGGGTTACTGATCTTCGCCAAAAACCGGTTCCGCGGCCGAGTATTCAAATCCGCGTCCAGCAAACTGTACGCCCGGTTGTTCTTATGCCACTGCGACACTTTGGAATTCGGATCGTTCAAATCGCCAAAGACGATCGCCTGTGTGGGGCACGCCTGCTGGCACGCGGTGACGATATCCCCATCCGCAAGCTCCTCGCCCGCCGCCCGCTTGGCGATCTGCGTCGTGTGAATCCGCTGCACACAGAACGTGCACTTCTCCATCACCCCGCGCATCCGCACCGACACTTCCGGGTTGAACACCATCTGCTTGATCTTGTCCACCATCTCCAATTGCTGCTGATCCGGAATCCCCAAGTACGGCTTGGGATACTTGTCGTTCCGCGGATCCTGGCTCTGCCAATCCAGATAATTAAACCGGCGCACCTTGTACGGACAGTTGTTGCTGCAATATCGCGTCCCCACGCAACGGTTATAGACCATCACGTTGATCCCCTCCGAATCGTGCATGGTCGCCCCCACCGGACAAACCTGCTCGCACGGCGCATTCTCGCACTGCTGGCAAGTCAGCGGCTGGTACACCACCTCCGGCGACGCGTCGTCCGCATCCCCCTTGAAATACCGATCGATCCGAATCCAGTGCATCTGCCGATTGCGCTCCACCTGATCCTTCCCCACGATCGGCACATTGTTTTCCGCCTGACAAGCCACCACGCACGCATGGCACCCGATGCAGCTTCCCAGATCGATCGCCATTCCCCACGCATGCGGATCGTTGAATTGACTCGGCGGCGCCCAAAGCTGCAGTGCCAGGCTTCCATCTTCATTCCGATGGAAAAGCCGCGGATCGGCCGCATACTCGCTCAGCGTCCCTTCCTTGATAATTTCGCCGCTCTCAAATTTCTTCTCCCCCACCTGTTCCTGCCGCTGATTGATCCCGATCGAATCGATCAGGTGATAATCCTGAGTCGTGACCAGGTTGTACGTATCTCCGGTTTTCGTCACCTTCGCCCCGACCGCCGCAAACGGCGCCTGCCGCGTGCGCAGGACATTCACATTCACGCCCACGCCCGTGCCGATATGCCCCGCCGCCGTGCGCCCGTATCCCAACGTCAATCCAATCACACCCGCCGGCTGCCCCGGCAGAATAAACGCCGGCGCCTGCACCGACCGCCCGTCCACCGTAATCTCCAGCACATCGCACAATTCCACCCCCATCTGATCGGCGTCGGCCTTCGAGATCAGCGCCGCGTTGTCCCAAACCAGTTTCGTCAGCGGATTGGGCATTTCCTGCAGCCAACCGCTGCCGGCAAATCGCCCGTCATGCAAATAAGGGCTGGCTAAAAATCGAACTTCCATCCCCGTGGTCGTCGCCACCGGCGCCGCCGCCGCCGGCGCTTTCACCGAAGCCGTGATCGTCGCAAACGCGCTCCCCTGCATCATTCCGTCGTTCAAAACCCGCCGATAAGCCAGGTCCTGATCCCCATCCGTCGGCAGCAACGAATTGAACGTCGCCCGCACCAGCGCATCGCTGTCGATATTCGCATCGCCGTTGATGAACGACAGCATTTGATCCGCCGTCTTCCCCCCATACAGCGGCTCGATCAGCGGCTGCACCACGCTCACCGTCCCATCCCAAGCCCGCGCATCCGACCACGATTCCAGATAATGCGCTTGCGGAACCACCCATTTGCAAATCTTCGACGTTTCATTGTCGTACAAGCTCAGGTGAATCGAATTAGCCACCGATTTGAGCGCCCCCGTGAAATCGACATCCGCCGGCGCATCGTAAACCGGATTCCCGCCCAAAATAATCAGCGTCGAAACCGCCCCCGCCTTGATCTGATCCGTCAATTGCGAAATCGCGTCAAAATGATACGCCCGATCGTCCGCCGGCTCCTGGTGCAGCGTCAGCGTCGAACCGATCGCGCCGATCGCACTATTCAGCGCCAACGCCACCGCTTGATCCTGCGGCGACAGATGGCTCCCCACCGCCACCACACCCGATCCCGAATGCGCCTGCAAATCCGCCGCCGCGCGATTCACAAAATCCTGTTCCGCCGGCGAAAGCTGCTCGTCGGACGTACCAACCCCCAGCTTCGCCGCCAGCGCCCCCAAAATCGCCCCAATCCGCGACGGCACAACGCCGATTCGCACATCCGCCACCGACCCGCTGGTCGTAAACGCGCTCTCGGCACAATAAACGCGGTTCATCTGCCCCGCATCCGCCGACCGCCTGCGCGACGCCCAATCACTGGCGTATTTCACGTGCGCCGGGTGCCCCATTAGCGGATCGGCATCGATCAGCACCACCACATCCGCCTTATCCAGATGCAGCACCTGCCGCGCCGGCGACCCCAGCGCCAAAATGCTCCCCGCAATTTCATTATCCCGGCTCAGTGATTCAAACTCGAACCACTGAATCTTCGAATATTTCTGCCCCAGGCTCGATTTCAATCGCGCCCGCGTCGGCCCGCTGGCCGCCTGGCTCAAAATCGCCAGTCCCTGGTACGAATCCGCCGGCAATCCCGCCAAAACCCCGCGAAGTGCCGCGGCAAACGAGTTCCAATCGCTCACCGCATCCGCCGAACCCGTCCGATCGATCACACCCGTAACGCGATCCGGATCGTAAAGTTCCAGCACCGATGCCTGCGCCATCGCATCCGCCGCGCCGATTTTCCCGGCGACCGTTTGCGAATATGGATGCGTTGGATTCCCCTCAATCTTGATCGGCCGCCCATCAAAACTCGTCACCAGCAGCGGGCTGCCCACGCCATTGAGTTCCATCACCGTCGCGTACTGTTCTGGAATCCCCGGAATTCGATTCGGCGGATTGCTCGTGTACGGGGCCAATTTATCCTGCGGCCACCGCCGGCACCCTCCCAGGCCCAAACCCGCCAGCGCCATGGACGCCGCCATCAGCTGCACAAACCGCCGCCTCGTCACTTCCGGCAGCTTCATCATCTCATCCGGGTCGTACGAACTAAACTCATGCTCCGCCAAAGCGCGGATCTCCGGCGTCTGAGCCAGGTGTTCCAGGCTACGCCAATATTCACGTTGGGTCGCGGGATGCTTCATGGGTCCTTATCGGTGACACGTCGAGCAACTGGTCATATACGCCACATCGTGGATTCCATACACCTGAATCAATTCGTGCGCTAGCGCCACCGGATCGCCCTGCGGCACCCAATTCATATCCGTCGGCGAAACATCCGGCGGACGAAGGTGCGGCCCAGGATCGCGATGACAATCCAAACACCATCCCATACTCAGCGGCTTAGCCTGGTAAACCTGATCCATCCGATCGATCCGACCATGGCATTCGATGCACCCAACCCCATGCATCACGTGCGCGCTGTGATTGAAATAAACGTAATCCGGTAGCTGATGCACCCGCACCCATTCCACAGGCTGCCCCGTCGCCCAGCTCTCACGAATCGGAAGCAATTTGTCGCTCTGATTCCGAATATTCGTGTGGCAATTCATGCAAGTCTCCGTCGGCGGGAGCGCCGCGAACGCCGCCTTCTCAACCGTCGTATGGCAATACCGGCAGTCGATCCCCAACTTCCCCGCGTGCAGCGCATGACTATACGGCACCGGCTGAACCGGCGAGTATCCAACAGCTAGCGTAAGCGGGGAGGCGCCCAGGTCCACAACCGTCGGAACGTAAAACGCTCCGCCGATCGCCCCAAGCACAATCATGGGCAACAAATAGTTCGCCCACTTGGGAAAGACAAAAGGTTTTTCGTACCATTCGTGCTGCATCGGAAATGTCTACAGAACTCGGCTCCTGCTACATCCCTGGCAAAGGCCGCGATCTTATCGACACCCCGTCGCATCGGCGACACACAAAGGGTGCGGCATTTGGTCGCACGCACACTTTCTCAGAATCTTAATCCGATTGCAATATCGCAATATGCAAGCAAAAAAAAAGCCGGCGGACTTCAATCCGCCGGCCATTAATTTGCAAACTTAGCTATTAATCCAGCGCCGCCAGCCGCTGCTGCGCGTCCGTCAGATTCGGATCCAGTTCCAGCGCCCGCTGATACTCGCCGCGCGCCTGCGACTTGCGGCCTTCAAGCTGATAAACGCTCGCCAGATTGTAATGAATCTGCGCGTCGCTCAGGATCGGATGCCAAATATCGCATGCCTCTTTCGTTCGGCCCTGCCGCGCCAGCATCAAACCATAATTGGTCCGGCACAGGACACTGAGGAATTCCCGCTGAATTCCCCTCTGGTAAGCCGCCTCCGCCTGCACGGGTTTCCCCGCCAGTTCGTAGCAGAAGCCCAGATTCCCATACGCCGTTGAAGAATTCCCCGTCGCGACAACATATTGCTGCCACGCCGCGATCGCCTGGTCGAATTGTTTGAATTGTGTATAGATCACGCCCAGGCGATAGAGCGTTAACTGATGCTTGGGATTGATTTTCAAGGCAGCCTGGTATTGATCCACCGCCGCCGCGTAGTTCGCTTCCGATTCCGCAAGCTGTCCGGCAGCAAAACGCGTATCCGCCGTCACCGGCGTCTTGCCCAGGTTCAAATCAACCTTCTGCTCCGCCAAGCGCTGCGAATCCGCCTGCGCGTTTTGATCCGAACTATTTTGGCTGGAGCATCCGAACAAGCCCAGAGCCGCCACCGCAAACATTGCCGACAGTCTTCTGCCCATGGTTCAACTCCCGTGTATTACCTTTAGTGCCCGCCCGTGCGGCGGCGCTTCACTATCAGATCGGCTATTCCAAGCCCTATGAATAAAGTCATCCCTTGTTCCCGCCGCCCGCATGTCCTATAGTCGCTCTTCCGGGCCGTTTGAGGCCTTTATCGGACCCGTGGAACGACATCACTTCAACGCCCGACTCCATTTCATAGCGCTGCTCACCGCGGCGGCGACTTTCCCTTTGATCTTCCTGGGCGGTCTGGTCACCAGTCACGGCGCCGGCATGAGCGTCCCCGACTGGCCAAATTCCTGGGGATACAACATGTTCACCTTCCCGCCCAGCAAATGGGTCGGGGGAATTTTCTTTGAGCACACGCACCGACTCCTCGGCACCGTCGTCGGCATGCTGGCCATCGTCCTCACCGCCGTCGCCTGGAAAACCGACCGCCGCCGGTGGGTCCGATTCACCGCCACCGGCATTCTCCTGGCCGTCATTTTCCAGGGCGTGCTCGGCGGCCTACGCGTCGTCCTCAACCAGCGCGACTTGGCGATCGTTCACGGAATCGCCGCCCAGATCCTCTTCTGCTACATGGCGACCTTCTGCGTCATGACCTCGCGGTTCTGGACCACGCCCCACGATCTTTCCCCCGAACAGACTCCCGCCGTCGCCCGAGCCCTCGCCTGGGCGGTCGCCGCTTCCATCGTGGTCTTCGTCCAATTACTGATCGGCGCCCTCATGCGTCACAACGACGCCGGCCTGGCCATCCCCGATTTCCCGCTCAGCTTCGGCCGAATCCTGCCGCCCCTGACGATTGACGACGCCTTCCGCCGCCAGGCCATTCACCGCTTCGGCACCGATCTCAACCTCAATCGCGTCACCCTCTTTCAAATCTGGATTCATTTCGCCCACCGCATCGGAGCGATTTTGGCGTCCGTGGCGGTCGTTTGCCTTTCCATTTCCATTCTCCGCCGGCTGCGAAATCAAGTTGCCCTCGCTCGCCCCGCCTGGATTTTGCTCGCCCTGATCCCCGTGCAAGTTATTTTGGGAATTCTCACCGTCCTCCTGCGCAAGCCCGCCGACATCGCGTCGCTGCACGTAGCCGTTGGCTCCCTGGTCCTGATGACCTGCTGGATCACCGTCATCCGATCCCTCGCTCTGCTCCGCCCCGTCCCGCGCCGGCGAACCGCTCGCTCCGCTGAGCCCGCGGAAATCGAAGCGGACTTGGAGTACACGCCCCAATGAGCACCGCTCCGATCATCTGCGAATCTCCGGTCATCGCCGAAGCGCCAATCGCGCGCACCCGCCGATCGGACATTCTGGAGCTAATTCGCCCGCGCATGAACATGCTGGTGCTCGGCACCACCATGGTCGGCTGTTGCATGGCCGCGCAAGTCCCCGCCGATTGGCTGCGCCTCCCCTTCACCCTGATCGGCACCGCACTCTGCGCCGCCTCCGCCAGCATTCTCAACCAATTATTCGAGCGCCGATACGACGGCCTGATGGTGCGCACGGCCAATCGCCCCCTCCCCACCGGCCGGATCGCCCCCGCGCACGCTCTGGCCATGGGACTAATCGCCGCCTTCTCGGGAATCACAATTCTCTGGCTTCTGGTAAACCATCTCACCGCCCTTCTCGGCGGCTTTACGTTAATCAGCTACGTTTTGCTCTATACGCCCCTGAAACGCCGCACGACGCTCAACACCGTGGTCGGCGCCATTCCCGGCGCCATTCCCCCCGTCATGGGCTGGACCGCGATCACCGGATCCGTGGCGCCGCCCGCCCTCGCGCTCTTCGCCATCCTCTTCATCTGGCAAATTCCGCATTTCCTCGCCATCGCGGTTTTGTACCGTGAAGATTACCGAAAAGGCGGATTCCGAATGTTGCCGGTCGTCGATGCCACCGGCCGCATGACCGGCCGGCAGATTCTCTTCTACGCCGCCGCCCTGATCCCGGCGACCCTCGCCCCCGTCATTCTCCACATCGCCGGCCCGATCTATCTCGCCTCCGCGCTTCTGCTGGGCCTGGGCCTGATGTATTTCGCCGCCAAAGCCGCGCTGGGCCGCACGCGCCTCGACGCACGCCGGCTTTTCCTCGCCTCCATCATCTACTTGCCGATTCTGCTCACCATGCTGATGCTGGATCGGACCTGAACCCAGTGCCCCGTCTCAGCCACAAATCGATTTTGTTCCTGGCCCTCTGCATGGCGATTTTCCCCGGCTGCACCCGCGCCTCCACGCCCGCCCCAATCGCCGGCGCCACCACCGCCGGCGGCACGATCTCCGGCAAAATCGTCCTCTCCGGCAATCCCCCCGCCCCCCAAACCATCCCCGGCTCGCCGAGCAAGCCCGACGAATCCCTCGTCTGCGATTCCACCGGCGGAATCCAAAACGTCATCGTCTACCTCTCCGATGCGCCCGCCGCCCCCGCTCCCGCCAGCCGGCCCTCGGCCGTTCTCGATCAAATCAATTGCATGTATGTCCCCCACGTCCTGGCCGTCCAGACCGGCCAGCCGCTGATCATCAAATCCAGCGACAACATGCTCCACAACGTCCAGTTCCAATGCGCCCAAAATCCCCCTTACAATTTCGGCTTCCCCGGTCCCGGCGAAAAACAGATTTCGCTCGCCGTCGCCGAGCCCCCCTTCCGCGTCAAATGCGACGTCCATCCCTGGATGACCGCCTGGATCGGCGTCTTCAACAACCCCTACTTCGCCGTCACCGCCTCCGACGGATCATTCTCCATCCCCCACGTTCCCCCCGGAACCTATACACTCACCGCCTGGCAGGAGGTCCTGCCCCAGCAGCAGCAATCCGTCACCGTAACCGATGGCAACACCACCAGCGTCCATCTAATTTTGCAATTGCCGTGAACGAAACCTCCACCGACAACGTCGTCCGCATCGATCGCCTCAGCCACGATTATTCCCGGCGCGGCGCCAGTCCCCGTCCCGCGCTTTCCGATTTGTCGCTCCAGGTCCGCCGCGGCGAAATCTTCGGCTTCCTCGGCCCCAACGGCAGCGGCAAAACCACCCTCTTCCGAATCCTCAGCACCCTCATCCCCGCCCCGCCCGGCAAAGTCACACTCCTCGGCCTCGATCTGGCGCAGCATCGAGACCGGCTCCGACAGGACATCGGCGTCGTCTTCCAATCCCCCAGTCTCGATAAACAATTAACCGCCGACGAAAACCTGCGCTGCCAGGGCAACCTCTACGGACTCCGCGGCCCGGAACTTCAAAAACGCATGGATCAATTGTTGGATAAGGTCGGACTTTCCGACCGGCGCCACGAACGCGTCGAAAGATTCTCCGGCGGCATGCGCCGCCGCGTCGAACTCGCCAAGGGAATGCTCAACCGCCCCCAAATCCTCCTCCTCGACGAACCCAGCACCGGCCTCGACCCCACCGCCCGCATAGACCTCTGGCGCTACCTCCGCGAAATCCAACATAACGACGGCGTCACGATCCTGCTCACCACCCACCTCATGGACGAAGCCGACCGCTGTTCCAGACTCGCCATTCTGGATCACGGCCGCCTGGCCGCCTGCGACTCGCCCGCCGTTCTGAAAGACCGCATCGGCGGCGACGTCATCACCCTGCGCAGCACACAACCCACGCAAGTCGCGCAGATCATCACCGATAAATTTAATCTGAAACCCGAAGCCCTCGACGGCGTCGTCCGCCTCCAGAAACCCCGCGGCCACGAATTCGTCCCCCAACTCATCGAAGCCCTCCCCGGCCTGATCGATTCCGTCTCCGTAGGCAAGCCAACCCTCGAAGACGTCTTCATCGAGGCCACCGGCCACATCTTCCGCGACGAAACCCCACCCCTCGAACCCACAAGTGGCTCAGACTAAAAAAAAGAAAGCCAACGGATAGCCATCCGTTGGGGCATTTTTCCCCGCACACCGGCAAACCAACCGCCACCCCAGGAAGCCTAAGCACCTTTTCTTGCGATCTTCACCGAATAATTTTCCACGCTGGTCTGCAATCCCCCCTCTTCCCGGCTAACCCCCCCGCCCAGCGAATAATAAACCTGTTTCCCCTTGCGATGATTGGTGATGATATTATTCACGCGCAACAGCCCCAGATGATGGCTCACCGTAGGCTGCGGCAGATTCAGCTCCTCGCAAAGGCTCCCCACATTCCGTTCCCCCTCGGCCAGGGTCAGCAGGATATTCAGCCGCGTCCGATCCGATAAAAGCCGAAAAAGGTTCGTCAGCTGTTCGACATCTTGCCCGACTTCTGCTTCGACATTTTGCATACGTCTCTCCGTCGGCTCCATGCGATCATGGATGTTCATATCTCCAAACACGCTATTAGAACCATAGGTCTGCATTATTTTGTTCGTCAAAGAATAAAGCGATTTCCGGGCCGATTGTTTCACGTATTTTTATCCGACCCCTCTTTTAACGCATCCAGCGGCTATTTATTGCATTAGGACCCCAAACCAGCCCCCAATATTTCTCTGCCTTGACCCCCCGCCAACCGCTTCTAGAATGGCCAAACCTCAATAATTTCCCGGGGCGATGGTCTAACGGGATGACGGCTGAATCGCATTCAGCAAATCGGGGTTCGATTCCCCGTCGCTCCAATTTTGCCGTAGGCAAAATTAGAGCAGTGGAGCAGTGGAGCAGTAGAACAGTAGAGCAGTAGAGAAGACAAGAATAGGAAGGGACCCCGGGAGCCAGAACCGGCGTTCGGCTCCACTGCGGTCTACTGCTCAACTGTTCTACTGCTCTTCTTCAGATCCCCCAATGCCCTTCATGTTCGAGAATCTTCAGGTCTACCAAAGGGCCGTGGACCTGGCCGACCGAATCGCCGCACGATCCGAGGCCTTTCCCGCGCGGACTCTACTTCCTGGCAGATCAGTTGAACCGCGCCGCCCCGTCCATCGCAACCAATCTTGCGGAAGGCAACGGGGGCGCAGCAAAATGGTTGAATTCAAAACGGTCAAACGGCGATTCGCGGTCGCACTTTAACCGTCGCAAACAGCCAAAGGCTGATTGTGTGCAAATTGTAAGCGAATTAATCAGATCATGTAGACTGCCGAGCCCCGATTCGATACTCCTCCGCACTATGCCAAAAATTCCATTGATAGGGCAAAATCGTAGTGTACAATACCGCCTGCGGATACCTGCGTAGTCACAGTGGTGCGCCGGAAACATTAAGCGGATGGGGTCATGGTTCCAAAACAAATGAATCGGCGAACGGTCGCTTTTGAAGCGTTGGAACAGCGGCTTCTGTTTTCAGCTTCGCCGGCCGCGGACGGGGACTTTACCCTACTCACATTCGGAAATTTTCATCCGACGCAGGTGCAACTCCCCTTGGGGATACTCATCACCGGCGAAGGGAGCCTGACCGGAACCGTTGCCGGTAAGAACTTCAGTGCGCAGGTCGGCACTTTCAATCTCGAAATAGGCCCCGGCGGGCTTGAGACGCGTAATAGCGCTGCGTCTCCCGTTGAAGTTGCCCTGCAGGTTTGCTGGGGCGACGGCACCACCTCGGGCGGAGGCTTCGAGTCGATCGCACTCGGCAACGGCGAGACCGCCACCGGTGTCACCGGTTCTCATACCTATTCGCAGGCGGGCACTTTTAATGTGACGGTCTTTTGCAGTGTGATAACTGAAGGGGGCGCCGCCATTTTCGGGCAGTGCGCCAGTGTCGTCGATGTGACGCCATCGCCTACGGCAATTTATCATGCCCCGGTTTCGACCCCAGCCGATGTGACGGCGGCGGCTCCGTCCGGTGGAGTTGCGGCCGCCGTGCTGGGGAGCGGTTCGAATAACGGGTCAGCCGTCGGACAGAATATCCTGCAAAGCAGCGGAGCCGATCAAATTCTCGGTTGAGCTTTTTCGCGCAGCCGCACCGGCGCACTAGCGCCCGCCCCTGGCAAAATACAAATCGCGGCAGAACAAACTGCCAGCCGGACGCCCTGCCCTCTCCCTATCTGCCGCAGTAGTTTTTCTCATCCGCATCCCCTGGAACCATTTGCCCCCCCTGAAGAACGCGCAGGATCGAATAAACCCGACCAATTCCCAGCCTTTCGCATAAAACCCCCCCACAAATTTCGACCTGCCGAGGAGCACCACGACCAATCCCTCCCCGTCTTCCTCAAAAACGTATTATGATTCGTCGTTTGCGACAAGCAAGTTTTCGAAAAAGTCCGCAACCTTTAAAAAAACCGACATTTGCGTATTCATGAGGATTTCCTTTGACACTTTTAAATGAGTCATTATGATTTGCCTACTGTAGGGTCAGGATTCCTCCGATTGGCTGCGCCGCTCCTTAGGGTAGGTAAGCGTGCACCGTGACGGGGTAGAGGCATTTCCTCCTGGGTTGTTCTTCCAGCCTGACAAGTGAAGGGTTCAGCTGACGGTTCGCCGCCGCTGCTTGTGGCAGCGTGGTTTCGGTACGCCGTCTAACGGCGTGGATTTTGCGCGCTTTAGCGCAAAAACCCCTTCCTCATGGAGAGGGAATCAATGACACATCACTCATCGCAGCCGCTTAATTTCCCGGGAAAATTGCTTTCGCGTCGGCGGCAATGGCTGTTCATTGCCTCGGCCCTGCTCGGCCTGGTCGGCATGGCGCCTCGAGCGCATGCTGACTCCGAGTATTTCACCGCCACCACGACCACCCCAGCCACTGCCGTCAACTGGAGCAGTTCGCAAGCCCTGGGATTTCCTCAGTTCAACCCATCCCTGGGGACCCTGAACTCCGCGGAAATAGCATTGGTCATCACAAGTAATCAGGGCACCATCACGGTCAGCATCCCCTCAATATACGTCGGCGACCTCGGAGATTACGCCGAGTACATTGGAACGAACGTAGAATACGACCCCAACGCCCCTGAATA
This sequence comes from Tepidisphaeraceae bacterium, assembly GCA_049520395.1. GTDB lineage: Bacteria > Planctomycetota > Phycisphaerae > Tepidisphaerales > Tepidisphaeraceae > UBA1161. The sequence goes on along the minus strand of JBEKPV010000044.1, from coordinate 3,604 downwards.
CATGGGCTACAGTTCACTTGAAGCTACATCCGACACCGACAATCCAGTAACCACGACCATTCCTTCAGCGCAGAGCACGCCGACGTTCGACGTCCCCATTCAAGACCTGGCATCATTTACGGGAGACGGAACGAAATATCTTTCCGCCTCAACAGTAAACGGTGTGAGTTGGTCCGATGACATCTACTCATTTGTGGCTGCCAGCGGCACCATGGACATTTCAGAATCATTAGGCGGCGCCATTGAATACGACTACACGCCCGCGAGCGTACCCGAGCCAACCACCGCCGGTCTGATTTCGATGGGCTTGTTCGGCCTGCTCGCCCGCCGGCGGCGGAACAACAGCCCAATCGCCGCCACGAAAATCTGAATGGGCCAAATTGACCCAAGGAATTTGTTCACGCTTCAGCGCGAAAACCCATTTACAACCGGGGAATCGATGAGACATCAATTAACAAATAAAATGGACCAGCTACTCAATTTCGCCGCACGATTGCATTTGCGCAGCGTGGGCTGGCTCTTCCTCGCCGCCGCTCTGCTCGGCCTCGTCGGCATGGCGCCTCGAGCGCATGCGGACTCGGAGTATTTCACCGCCTCGGTGACCACCCCATCCACCCCGCTCGACTGGAGCAGTTCGGAGGGCCTGGGATTTACTCAGTTCGACCCATCGCTGGGGACGCTGAACTCCGTGGAAATAGCATTGGTGATTACCGACGCTCAGGGCACGATCACGGACAGCACGCCGTCAGACAAGGTCGGCGACTTCGGAAATTACAGTTTTTCTAGTTCAATGAGCGTGGAATACGACCCCAATGCCCCCGAATCCCTGATCTACAATACCTCCGTGGCGGAAGCCAACTCCGCCTCCCCGGTAATTACGACCGTTCCTTCACAACAGATTACGCCAATGTTCGACGTCCCGATGGCGGACCTTACGTTGTTTACGGGCGCCGGAACGATATCTCTCAGCGCCACAACCTCGTCACAATCATTGTGGACGGATATTACTAACCAGCAGTTATATTCCGGAACCTTTGACGTTTCAGAATCATTAGGCGGCGCCATTGAATACGACTACACGCCGGCGAGCGTGCCGGAGCCAACCACCGCCGGTCTGATTTCGATGGGCTTGTTCGGCCTGCTCGCCCGCCGGCGGCGGGGTCGGGATTAATCCGGGTCTGTCGCATTCTTCAATTCACAGGAGAGGAATCAATGAAAGGGCAATCAATCGATTTCTTCGCTCGACCGCTCAATCAGCCAAATTCCCGGCGGCGCTACTTTCCTAAGGCTTTACTGCCCGGGGCCGCTTTGCTGTTGGGTCTGGCCGCGACGGGATCACGCGCCCGCGCGGATTTCGTGGTCACTATGGAGCAGGACGGAAGCAATGTGGTGGCCACAGGCAGCGGCACTTTGGACACGGCTGCCTTAACGGGTGAACCCGAACTAAATTTGATTGCTTACGCCCTTCCACAAAAGGGCATCGTGGTCGTCGGTAGCGCCTCATCCACCGCGGTAAAACCATTCAGCGCGCCGATTGGTCCAAGCAACTTCGGCACCGGTTCTGAAATCGAAGCCACCTCGGGCTCGGGGGATAGCGTTGGGGAAAGTGCATTCACAGACGTACTATACCTCCCCGTCGGATATGTGTCGGGCGACGCTCTTTCGGATTCTTCAACCTTCGCGAATTCAACGCTGGCCAGCCTTGGCGTAACACCCGGGTCATACGCTTGGACCTGGGGATCGGGCAGCACGGCGGACTCCTTCAGACTCGACATCAGCAACGGGCCCGCCCCCTTGTTCAGCCTCGCAAGTTCCATCCCCAATAGCGGAACGGACGAAGCGCCGGCGTTCGGAGCGGCGGATCCCGGAAATAGCGACATCGTCCAAGTCAGTGGAAGCTCTCCCGACACGGCCTCCTGGTCGCCGAGCGGACCCAGCAACAAGGTGGGATACTTCGACTTTAACGGGATTCCCCAGGGTGACGATGTCGAGGTCGGACTTAAATTCACCACGCCACTCAATGACGGCGTCGTTAGCGCGGCGGAAGTTACTGAAATTGTCGACTACATCAACGCCAACGACGGCGGGGCCGGCGACATTGCCAGCGCCTACTCGTCGGCGCCGGCCGGCGTAACCAGTGAATTGGGGGCCGGCGATTACGATGTCTTGCTCAGCGACGTGGCGGGGGCTAACGATCCGTATGCCCTCTACGACTTCAGCAACTTCTCGGACGACTATTATCTCGGAGTCACCAACGTCGGCGTTGACTATCTTCCCGTCTCCGTGCCGGAACCGGGTTCCATATCCTTGCTGGCGCTGGGCGGCTTGGGCCTGCTCGCCCGCCGGCGGCGGTCACCCCGCGGCTGCCGATGACATAGCGCGAGACCCTCGCACCGCCGCCCGCTCCTCCAGCCCCAGCTTCGCCCGAAGCTCCTTCTGAACCTCCGCAGGCGGCTGCGCCCCGTCCACCGACACAATCAATTCCTTCCGGCTGAACAAATCCAATATCGGCCGCGTCTTCGTGTGATAATCGTTTAGCCGCGCCAGCACCGCATCCCGATTATCATCCGCCCGCGTCAAGAGCGCGCCCCCGCACACATCGCACACCGCCGGGTTCGCCGGCCGATGAAAAATCAGGTTGTAATCGAGTCCGCATTTCGAGCACAGCCGCCGATTCATCACCCGGTCGATCACCACCTGGTCGGCAACCTCGATCTGAATCACCGAATCGATGTCATAGCTCTCCAGAAAAAATTCCGCCTGCCGGCGATTTCTGGGGAAACCGTCGAGGATGAATCCAAAATTCCAATCGTGCTGATCCAGCCTCCCGCGCACGATTTCCTCGACGATATCGTCCGAGACCAGTTCCCCCGCCGCCGTGCTCCGTCCGATGCGCGCGGCCAGCTTGGTATGGCTCTGGATATGCCAGCGAAAAATATCCCCGACGCTGATATGAACCAAGTTGAAATCTTTCGCAAGCATTTTCGCTTGCGTACCCTTGCCGCACCCCTGAATCCCCATGATCACATATTTAAACATCGGCGATTACCTAGTAATGCAGCGGCACAAACGTCTGGTTCTCAATCGGCGGCCGCACGTAATCCGCCGGCATCTTCGGCCGCGGCGGCAATTCCGCCGGCGTCGGCGTCAAATCCTGGTACGGAATCACGCTTAGCAAATGGTGAATGCAATACAGCCGCGCGCTCTACTTATCGTCCGCCAGCACCACCCTCCACCGCGCCTGCTTGGTATCCGTATGCTCGAACATCTTGTCCTTCGCATACGAATACTCCACCCATTTCGATCGCGATTCCAAATCCATCGGACTCAGCTTCCAACTGCGCGTCAGATCCTTCATCCGCCCCTGGAATCGCTCCTCCTGCACCGAGTCGCTCACCGAGAACCAGTATTTGATGATCGTGTACCCCGAGCGGATCAGCATGCTTTCAAACTCCGGACAACTCCGCAGAAATTCCTGGTACTCCTCCGGCTTGCAGAACCCCATCACATGCTCCACGCCCGCCCGGTTGTACCAACTGCGATCGAACAGAACCATTTCCCCCGCGCAGGGCAGATGCGCCACATACCGCTGAAAATACCAACT
>JBEKPV010000043.1:0-22097 GCA_049520395.1 Tepidisphaeraceae bacterium | reverse complement strand
ATCGAGCGCGCGGGGCAGCTTTGCAAAGTGGGGGGGTGGACGCTGATCAAGGTTTCCAACGTGCATCACGACATGCGCCTGGATGTCCCGACGGTGGGGACCACCACCATCGAGAAAATCCACGCCGCGCGGGGCAGTGCGCTGGTGCTGGAGCCGGGGAAAACCATTATTTTGGAGAAGGCCAAGGTCCTGGAATTGGCCGATCGCTACCGGATCGCGGTGGTGGGATATTCTCCGGATTTGCATCTTTGATCCTGCTCGACGAGGGGTTCGAGAATCTTCATAACGAAATCGTGCGAGAGCCAATCGAAATGGCCGCCGTGCACGCCCAGGGCGTCCCATTGCTTGCGGTAGGGTTGCTGATCGACGCGGTTCTTCTGTTCGACATCCAATCCTTTTAGGGTAAATCCATAGCGGCCGGCGCCGGCTCGATGGGATCCATCGTATTCGCCGGTGATGGTAGGTCCCCAACCTTGCCAGAAATCGTCTTCCGAACTGTAAAAAACGTGAATCACGCAGCAGTGGCCTAGCGCCGGCCTCAGGTCATAATCGGGCGAGACGGCCGGTGCCAGCAGGATGATCGGGCCGACGGTGCCTGTCGCATCGCTTAGTTTTGCCAAAGTTCCCAGGATCACGCCCGCGCCGGCGCTGTGGCCAATCAGCACGATCCGTGTGCGCGAGTTTTGGGCGCGGCGGGCCGTGATCAGTGCCGCCAGTTTTGTTTCCGTTTCCTGGTGAAGATTCCCAGACGAGATATTGATGAAGAATAGCGGCCAATGATATCCCCAGTCGAAGACCTGGATTTGATCCTTGCAACCGGCGTCGGCCAGCGCGTGGGCGACGCCGCCGTAGTCCGGGCCGTCGCCGCCGACTCCGGGAACAATGATGACCGCATTGGGATCGCCGGAATTGAGGATCGGTGTGGCGGCGCAGCCGCCCGCGATGAGCGCCAGGGCCGAAATGAGCACAATCCGCAACTCCCGCATGCACCGGTTTGTACCATTCGGGCGCTGGCGACTAAAATGGCCCATTCTGGCAAGGAGCCTTATGAGTCAGACGGAATCGATTCAGTCCGCCCCCGACGCTTCGGCGCGTCCGCAACCCGCCGGCGGCAAGCCGATCACGCGGCAATTCGTCAATTTCGCCTTCTTCAAACTCGATTCCGCTTTTCGGCAATTGGGCCATGACGCGAAACAGCAGGCCAAATCCGAATTCGCGGCGATTTTTGCCGCACCGCGGCCGGGCTTGATTTGTCTCTCCTACAGCACCGTCGGACTCCGCGCCGATTCGGATTTTCTGCTCTGGCGGATCGCTCCCAGCACCGACGATTTTCAGGCGCAGACGCAGGCGATCAACAAATCGCGCCTGGCCGGCTATTTGAAGACCCCCTGGTCGTTTGTGGCGATGACCAAGCGCAGCATGTATGTCGACAAGACCGACCCATTTCATACCCCCGAGAGCCGCACGCACATTGTCCCGGGGAACCGGAAATATTTATTTGTATATCCGTTTGTGAAGACGCGCGACTGGTATTTGCTCCCGCTGGAAGAGCGGCAGGCGATCATGGACGTGCATATTAAGGCCGGCAACAAGTATCCCAGCGTCAAATTAAACACAACGTATAGTTTTGGATTGGACGATCAGGATTTTGTTGTGGCGTTTGAGACCGATGAGCCGAAGGATTTTTTGGATCTGGTGATGGAATTGCGTGAGACACAGAGCAGCAAATACACGCAGCGGGATACGCCGATTTTCACCTGTGTTCAGACTCCCATGCCGCAGATCTTAGAGCAACTTTTTTAATCGCGGCCCGCGAGTTTCCCCCGGAATTCCCCTTCGATGCCTCTTCCCGACGCTATCCTCGACAGAGTCCGCCGGGTCGCGGAGTATCACGAACAGAGCAAACTTCCGATCCGGGACGCTTCCGCCGCGGCGGACAGCGGCGCGCCCCGGCCCTCTGCGTTTCGCTTTTTTTCGGATGTTCCGCGCACGGTTTTGCCGACGCAGCTTTTAAGCAGCTCGACGGAAACGGTATCGCTTTTGCGGCGCGGCATGGAGGCCGTGCCCGAGAGTCAGCTTCAGCCGGCTCAGAATCTGCTGACCCTGGCGACATGGCTCTATCTGGGAGGGGGCGGATTGCCCGGCCGCGGGCCGGAGCGCCCACGAACCTATAGCAGCGAGGAATCGCTCTTCCCCTGCGAGATTTACGCCGCGGTTTTTGCGATCGATGGCCTGGAGCCGGGACTTTACCACTTTTGCGTGCGCGATTTCGCGCTGGATAAATTGCGCGGAGGTTGGGAAACGCTTTCGCAAATCAAGCGCGGCCGGCCGGAGCTGGAGTTTCTGAAGACGACGCCGGCGGTTCTGCTTTTCTCGACGATTTTCTGCCGCTCCACCTGGAAATTCGCTCTGCGCGGCTACCGCCACGCCGCCTTTGACGCCGGGCGATTGATGCAAAATTTCTCCACGGTCGGGGCCGCTCTGGGGATTCAAACCCTGGTGCGATTGACGGCCAACGCGCAGTCGATGAATGGTCTGATTGGCTTGCCCGGCGATGCCGCGTATGCGGATGCCGAGGCCGTCCAAGGGATGGTCATCTGGGCCGATCGCGCCGCCAGGCCGATGACGGCTCCCAACGATAAATCGCCGGCGCGGATGTCCCCCCTGGCGCGAAATCCGCTCGCGGAGGCGGTCGTTCCCTACGACTCGATTCCCTCCATTCACAAGGATTGCGTCGCTCCCGGCGTGACGATTCGCGAAGTCCGCCCGCCCCTGACCGAATTTTCACCGCTGCCCGAGACCATGGCGACCGAGGATTTTCCCGATCCCGATGCGGTCGGCGAGTTTGAAGGCGGCGAATCGATCAGCCGATTGTTGCTCAGCCCCACCCCGGCCGGCGGATTTTCCGGCGCGACGATTTCGCGCGATCGGCTCTGGAATCTGGCCCGATGCGCTTTTCGCTGGGGAACCAGCTATCCGCTCTTTCCCGACGGGCCGCATGTGGCTCTGGCGCGCCCGCTGTGGATCATTCAAAACGTTCCCGGCGTCGACCGGGGCGCGTGGGGTTACGATCCGGCCCGGGATGTTTGGGTCTGTTTGCGCACCGGCGATTTCGGACGCGACTCCGAACGATTGACCCTCTCCAATCCCGGATTTATCGGCGCTGCCGCCGTTTGCTTCATGATCGCCAATCTGTATCGCTTGATGGCCGAGGCAGGGCCGGATTTATACCGCCTAGCCCATTTGGAAGCGGGCGCGGCCGCCCAACGACTGGAATTGTCCGCCCGGGCTATCGAGCTAGGCGCCTGCGCCACCACCGCTTTTTTGGACGATGATATCCGGCGATTTTTCGGCCTGGACCGCACATTTTGGCATCCGCTATGCGCCGTGGCAATTGGGGTTCCGAATCGCGCCGTTTGACAATTCCCGATTTGAAAAAGCCCCGCTTATCGCGGAAAACGACCGTTAGCATCCGTTAAGTCACCCCAGGATCACAAAGGGGCCAAAGTGCCTTGTTCCGTCTGCGGATTGCCAGTACATTTCCTCCTCGCGTTTGTTTGAAACCTTTGGATGAAAAGGAGCCTTTTGTGTCTCCGCAATTTCGCCGCACCAAGCATTTGTTTACCAGTGAATCGGTCACCATGGGCCATCCGGACAAGGTGGCGGATCAGATCAGCGACGCCGTTTTGGACGCCTTGCTGACGCAGGACCCGCGCAGCCGCGTCGCGGTGGAGACGCTGGTGACCACGGGCCAGGTCGTGCTGGCCGGCGAGGTGACGACCGAGGCCTACGTCGACGCCGCCGCCGTCGCTCGCGAAACGATCAAAGAAATCGGATACATCCACCCCGACATCGGCTTCGATTTTCATAGCTGCGGGGTTTTAACCGCGATTCACAGCCAATCGCCCGATATCGCCCGCGGCGTCGATAAGGCCGACGACGACACCCGCGAGCAAGGCGCCGGCGATCAGGGCCTTATGTTCGGTTACGCCTGCGACGAAACCCCCGAACTGATGCCCCTGCCCATTCACTTGGCGCATCGGCTGGTCGAGCGCCTGTCCGAACTGCGCGAAAAAAATAAGCTCCCCTGGCTGCGCCCCGACGGCAAGAGCCAGGTGACCATCGAATACCACAACGAACTTCCCGTGCGCGTTCATACCGTCGTCGTCAGCACACAGCACGATGAATCGGTATTGGACAAAAAACAGGACGCCATCTCCGAAAAAGCCAAGCGGCAGATCATCGAGCAGGTGATCAAGCCGGTCATTCCCAAAAAACTCTGGAACGACGAGATCATTTTTCATATCAACCCGACCGGAAAATTCGTCGTGGGCGGCCCACATGGGGATACCGGCCTCACCGGACGAAAAATTATCGTCGACAGCTACGGCGGCCGAGGAGCGCACGGCGGCGGGGCCTTCAGCGGCAAGGACCCCAGCAAGGTCGATCGCTCCGCCTGCTACATGGGGCGCTACGTCGCCAAAAATATCGTCGCCGCCGGCCTGGCGCGCTGCGCCGAAGTGCAACTGGCGTACGCGATTGGCGTCGCCCACCCCGTCTCCGTCACCGTCAGCACCGAAGGCACCGCCGTCATCCCCGAGGATCAGATCGCCGATTTGATCCGCGAGCATTTCCCGCTCACGCCGCGCGGCATCATCCGGCATTTGGATCTTCTGCGGCCGATTTACAAGAAGACGGCGCGGCACGGCCATTTCGGACGAACCCCCGGGCCCGACGGTTCGTTCAGTTGGGAAAAAACCGACAAGGCCGCCGAATTGGCCAAGGCCGCCGGCATTTCCATGAAAAAAGCCGGCTGATCCGAATCCGATCACCATTTCTATTTCGAGGAATTCTCATGTGCATATCCCGCACTTTTTTGGCTTCGTTCTTCGCGCTTCTCTCGATCGCGGCGTACGCCAGTGCCGACCAGGTCGACAATCCGCGGTTCGCCGCCTGGAACAAATTCGCCGTCGGCTCCAGCGAAACCCTCGACGGCTCCGTCTCCAATTCCGGGTTCCAAATGGATTTTGAAGTGCAGTTCTCGCTGGCCGATAAGGCCGACGATCATTTGGATTTGAATGTCACCTCCACGGTCTCGGTGATGGGCCAGGAGCATTCCAGCACCCATCAGGAAACCGTCGCCGCCAAAATGGACGCCAAGAACGTGCAAGAGCTGCCCGACGAATCCGTGACCGCGGCCGGCAAGACGTTCGATTGCAAGGTCTTTCAAGTCCCCGATGCGTCGAATCAGCAGACCACGATGAAAATCTGGTCCAGCGATCAGGTTCCCGGCGGACTGGTCAAAATGGAAGCCGCCAGCCCGCGCGGCAACGCGACCATCACCTATCTGCTGAAGAGTTACGAAGCGAAGTAATCAGCGCAGCCACGCTTGAAAAAGCGTGGCCAGCCCAAGTAGGCTCGCCAGGCCGGTGACGTCCGTCACCGTGGTGGCGAAGATCGTCGCCGACTGCGCCGGGTCGAATCCGAGTTTTCGCATCACAAACGGGATCCCCGCGCCGCTGACGCAGGCGAGCGTTTGCGTGATCACCAGCGCCATACAGACGATCAGGCCCAGGGCCGAGCCGTGTTTGTATTCCCAGATCCAGGCGATGATCGCGGTGGTGATGCCCACAATCGTGCCGGTCAGGAATCCCACGATGGCTTCGCGGCGCAGGACGTGCCCCAGCAGTCTTCGGTCGTGGCGGCGCGAGGACCCGCTGGAGATGCCGCGGATGGAAACGCTCATCGCCTGCGCCGCGGCGTTGCCCCCCATGCCCGAGACGATCGGCATATAAACCGCTAACACCGCGAATCGCCCGATGGTCGACCCGAAGATGGTGACCACCGCGCCCGCTAAAAACGCCGTCCCCAGATTGACCTGCAGCCACCCGATGCGCTTGGCAAAGCTGAATTGCCACGGGCTGGCCAACCGTTCTTCGGCTCCGGCTCCGCACATACGCTGAACGTCTTCGGTCGCTTCTTCCTGAATGACTTTCACAACGTCGTCCAGGGTGATCAGCCCGATGAGGTGATCATCCGGGTCGATCACGGGCAGCGCCAGATACCGCGATTCGCGCATGAAGCGGGCGACTTCCTCCCGATCGGTGTTCGCGCGGACGCTTTTGACGTTGGCAATCATGACCTGATTCAGCGGCCGGTCCGGCGGGGCGAGAATCAGGTCGCGCATCGAAAGCACGCCCACCAGACATCGGCGCGGATCGACGACGTAAACGTAAAACATGGAGGCGTTTTCAGCGTGAATACGCCGCAGCTCCGCGATGGCTTGCTCGACGTTCAAGTCCTGCGGCAGCGCCGTGTACTGCGTCGTCATAATCCCGCCGGCCGTATTACTCGGATATTGCTCCAGCTGCCGGGTTTCCGCCCGCTGGGAGGGGGCCATCTGTTCCACCAGCGTTTCATGCAGATTCCGCGGCATTTTGCGCAGGCAGTCGACCCGATCGTCCGGCTCCATCGCCGCCAGAACCTGCGCCGCCGTCGTGACCGACATTTTCCCCACCACCTGCGCCGCTTGCGCCGAGTCCATCCGCGAGATGACATTGGCGGCAGACCTGAGTTCCAGCCGCTGCGCCACTTCCGCCGCCCGCTTGGGCGGCAACTCTTCCATCGTCGCGGCCGCCTCGACGGCCGAGCCGGCCTCAATCTCGTTTGAGATTCGGGCAAAGTCGTTTTCTTTTTTCATGGGTTCACTTTAGTTGCAAATACCAAAAGAGGGAAACGGAATCCTTCAGGAGATCGTGGTTCGATTTAAAATGCGAGTCGAATCCCGCCAATTCAAAATTCAGTTTAATTAAAAGTTCTATGGCCGGGAAATCGTCGCTCGCCGCTATTGCCGCCACCGCCCGGAAATCGCGCCGGTTGGCTTCCTGGACGATCTGGAAAACCAGCCCGCTGGCCAGACCCTGCCGGCGATAATCAAAATCGACGCGCAGGTCCACCATGCGAAAAATTCCGGCGGCCGCATCGGGCCGGGCGGCCGCGGCCGCGGCGATCGTTTGATCATGCTCGGCAACCAGCGCGATACCTTCCTCGACCCCGCCGGCAATCTGTCTCAGAGCAAACGTCGTTTCCTCATCCAGGATATGCCGATGCGTACGCGGCTCGCGCAGTCTCCGTTTTTCCATTTTCCAGACATACAACAAATCTTCCCCTTCGCGATGGATGTGCAGATGCTCCGCCGATTCGATCGTGGCGTCGATTTCCAGAACCGCCGGCAGATCGGCGGCCGTCATGGGCCGGATTTCCATGGGCGGGAAGATACCGCGCCGCTTCGCCCGCGGTCCACAATTCCTCAGCCGATCCGGGCCAAACCGATGGTTTGCCCGAATTGTTTCGCCAGCATCGCGCGGATCGGTGCAAATTCCCGCGTGAGCAGCCCCGGGTCGCGGGCGAGCAGCTGCTCCGCATCCTCTTTAGCCTGCAGGAGCAGTTCCATTTCGTTTTTCAGTTCCGCTATTTTGAATTCCGGCAGCCCATGCTGGCGGGTCCCGAAAAATTCGCCGGGGCCGCGAAGGCGCAGGTCGGTCTCGGCGATTTCGAAGCCGCTGCTGGTCGCCGCCAGCGCTTCCAGCCGCGCCGCGGCGCCGGGCGTCACCGGGTCGGCGAGCAAAATGCACTGCGAGGCATGCTCGCCCCGACCCACCCGGCCGCGAAGCTGGTGCAGCTGCGATAAGCCGAATCGCTCCGCCCCCTCGATGAGCATGATCGTCGCGTTGGGCACGTCGATCCCCACTTCGATCATCGTCGTGGCGACCAGCGCGTCGATTCGCCCGTCCCGAAATGCCGACATCGTCTGCTGTTTCTCCTCGGTCGGCATTTGCCCATGCAGCGGCGCCAGCCGCAATCCGCTAAGCGCCCCGGTGGACAGTTGCCGAAAATGCCGGGCGACCGATTTGGCTTCCCCGGAATCGTCCTGATCGATTCGCGGCACCACGATATAGGCCTGCCGCCCCGCGGCGACTTGCTGCCGAATCAGCGCGTACGCCTGCGCGGCCTGCGACGCGCGGAGCCATTGCGTGCGGATCGGCTGGCGCCCCGGCGGAAGCTCATCGATTTCGCTCAAATCGAAATCTGCGAAATAGGACAGCGCCAAGGTGCGCGGGATCGGCGTGGCGGTCATCACCAGGTAATGCGGACTGCGCGCCTTTCCCGTGAGGTGGGCGCGCTGAAGTACCCCCAGCCGATGTTGCTCGTCCACCACGATCAGCCCCAGGTTGGCGAATTCGATCGATTTTTGCAGCAACGCCTGCGTTCCCACGGCAATGTGAACCTGCCCCCCCGCGATCGCCGCCGCCAGCGCCTCCCGCGATTTCTGTCGCGTGCGGCTGGTGACCAGCTCGATCTTCACCTTGGAATCCGCCAGCAGCCGCGAAAGCGTCAAATAATGTTGCTCCGCCAACACTTCAGTCGGCGCTAAAAGCGCCGCCTGCATTTTATTGGCGACCGCCACCAGCATCGCATAAAGAGCGACCACCGTTTTCCCGCTGCCGACCTCCCCCTGCAGCAGGCGCTTCATCGGACGTCCGCTTTTTAAATCGACGATCAGCTGCCCGATCGCGTTTTCCTGGGCCCCGGTTAATTCAAACGGAAATCGCGCCTTGATGCGCCGGTCGAGCATTTTGTCGATTCGCATCACCGGGGCTTCCCCCCCGTGCGGCTGGCGGCGACTCAGTCCCAGCGCCAATTGCATGGAGATGAATTCGTCGTAGACCATCCGCCGTCGGGCGGCGCGGGCCTGATCTCGATCGCGCGGCTGGTGGATATCGCCCAGCGCCCGCCGAAGGTCGAGCAATTTCCGCTTAATCAGCAAGGGCGCGGGGCACCAGTCACGAATTTCCCGCAGCGCTGCCGGGAGGTTCTCCTGCACGATTCGTTCGATAATTTCGCTGGAAAGCTTTTCCCCCGCCGGGTAGATCGCGCGGAATTTCGCCTCCGCGATTGGCGGCGCATCCGCCTTCACCGCCTCCCATTTGGGATTGACCATTTGCGGCAGACCCCGGAAATATCGAACCGGACCGCGCACGCGAAGAATCAACCCCGGGTGCACTTTCGTGCGCAGATAGGCCCCGTTGAAAAAGACCAGGCAAAGCCGCGATTGATCGCTGGCCAGTGTCGCTTCAAATCGCGGCCGGCCGCGTCCGGCGATGTAATTGACCGCCGTTACTTCCCCGCGTGCGATCCCGATTTCCCCGTCGCTGAGCAATTCGATGGGGCGCTCTTCCGATTCGTGCCGATAGTCGCGCGGAAAATAGTGGATCAGATCGTCCAGCGTCGCGATCCCCAGCCGCCGCAGCTGCGCCGCCCGCGCCGATCCAACCCCTCGCAAATCCTCCACCGGCTTGCCCAGGGCATCGCCAGAAAGCGTCGCCGGGCTCATGGGCTCTGGGCGTCGTCGTCGCTGGCCCATCCTTCTTGGCCGATGAGTCTGACGAAACGGCACAGGCAAATCTCGGTCGTCTCCAGCCGATTCCCCTGACGGCGAACCTCAACCAGGATCTGCTCTTCGCTTTCCCCCACCGGCAGTACAGCGATGCCCCCGTCCACCAATTGAGTCTTCAAAAGCGTTTCGGGGATTCGCGGAGCCCCCGCGCCGATGAGGATGCGGTCGAACGGCGCCTGTTCCGGCCAGCCCAGGCTTCCATCGCCGAAACGGAACTGCACATTGCGGATGTCCAGCGCCATCAATTTTTCCCACGCTTCGTCGAGCAGCGGCTTAAGCCGTTCCACCGTGAAAATCTGCTTGCCAAGTCTCGCCAGGACCGCCGTGTGATACCCGCTGCCGGTGCCGATTTCCAAAACCCGGTTTTGCGGCTCGATATCCAGCCGCTCGCTCATCAGCGCCACCATGTACGGCTGGCTGATCGTTTGCCCGTGGCCGATCGGAGAGGCGCGGTCCGCGAAGGCCGAATCGCGGGCGTCGGGGAGGAAAAATCTTTCCCGCGGCACCCGCCGCATCGCGTCGATGACCAGCGGATCCCGGATGCCGCGATCGATAATCTGCTGGCGGATCATCCGCTCGTGGGCGCTCAGTTCACTCAGCTGGCTCATGAACGTATTCTATCCGAAGATAGCATCCAAGCCGAACCTGGGCCGCCTCACGGCTCGACCAATCGGCCCCCCAGGCCGCCAATCCGCCTTGCTCGCCCCCGGCGGGTCGCCGCTTGGCAAGAAATTGTCCGGTGTTCTACAATCTGTACCTCAAATTGCGTCCGGGCAAGGATGGGCCGTCGGCTCTGAACAAGGACCAGAATTGACTACCTTGCGGGAACAGCCGACTGGAAGCAGCGGCGGATCGACCTTTGTAATCGTCGCCGGTTATGGGCTGCCGGGGCGGTCTTTGGTTGAAATGCTCCGCCAACGCCGAGTCAGCTATCGCGTCATCGAATTGAATCCCGAAGTGACCCAGCGCGTCGCGGCGGGGGGGGTCGAAATCATAAGCGGCGACGCCGCCGATTTGGAGACCTTGCGCCGCGCCGGAACCGAGCGAGCCACGCTAGTCGCTCTAATGATGCCCGATGACGAGGCCGTCCTGCGCGCGGTTTCCCAGGTTCGGCTATTGAATACGCGCGCCCACGTCATCGCCAGATGTGCGTTCACATCCGCCGGTTTGGAAGCGATGCGGCGCGGGGCCGATCAAACCATTGTCGCCGAGCAAGTTATCGCGATCGAACTGACGCAAGTCGTCGGGCCGTTCCTCAATATGTAATTGGCTTCCGCCTCACGTTAGTTTCCAGCGTCCAAACGGTTTACCGGACGTTAAGTTATGTGGACCCTGCTCCAATTCATATCGTTCCGCCGACATTACACCCAGTCCATTGGCGCCAAAGCGCGGCCAAATGGGGGATTCGTCCTAAATTGCGGTTTGAATGGGAACGATCCTTATGGCAGAATGCCGTGACTCGAGCTTGCGAAGGAATTCTGTTTCATGTTGCTGCAAACCAATAGCTATATAGTCCCACGGGATAAGCGGATGGAACACGCCCGATTGCTTCGGCGGTTTCGTCAAACCCTCCTGCGCTTAGGGTGCGACCACTTCGAAGTTTATGAGCAAGTCGGCACCAATTGGAACACCGGCGAGACCACCGGCCGATTTGTGCAGATTATGCGATTCCGCGACCGCAAACATCAGCTAGCCGTCCAGGCCGCCGAACGCAGCGACACCACCGCCCAAACGCTGGTTCGCGAGTTTTGCGAATTGATCAATTTCCCCTACCAGCAGCAGCAGGGCCTGTTCGCCGTCGGGTTTTACACCAGCTTTTTGAGGATGCCCCCGCAGCGCACGACCACGGCGACCGTCGTCGACGGTTCCGAGCCCGAACCCATGGGCGAGGGCGATGCCGAAGGGGCCGACGTTTTGCCGCTGCAACCGGAGGATCATCCCGATTCCCACGACCCAGGCGGGGAAATTCCCGAGGCCAATTTCGGGCGGATTGCCCCCGCCGAGGAAGATGCAAACGGCGGCACCGAAGACGGCGGAATGACCGACCCGGTAGAGCCGGAACTAACCGCCGATGAGAATTCCCTCACCGAAGACGATCCCAGCATTCATCCCAAGTAATTTCCCTTCCAGTTCAGTTTTTGCGCATCGGCCCGCCGCTGTGCCCGCCGGATCGTTGTGAGCCGGTTAAACGGACCGGATTCGGGCCTCCTGCGCGTTATCGGTCAAACCTTCGCTATGAACGCTATAATCGTCAGCCGATGCAATGGGCATCGCAGGGAGCAATCCTGCGGGGATTGTTCCAAAGTGAGCCAGACCAGGAGCGGACGTGAAATCGATCTTTCGACTTGTTGGATTAGCGTTGACCATCAGCGGCTGGGCGGTGGCGGCTCTGTGCCTGCATGTCATCCGCACTCCCAACCCGAACGATCCCAAGGAATCCCGATTGGTTGTCATCCCCAAATCGCGGCTGGGGATCACCGACACCTACGTGGATGCGCGCAACTGGACGCTGGCCGATGTGCCGCAACATGCGGCCCTCGTCTGGCGGGTCCTCGACGCCGGGCAGGCCGATCAACTTAAATATCTCACCGATCCCAAGAGCGGCGACGACGCCCAGACGCAATTAACCGACGCCCTGACCGGAAGCCACACCCACTTCTCTCGTCCGCCGACGACCGGTGCGCGATTTAATCAGAGCAAATCGCAGGATCAATCCTCAAGCGACTCCACATCATCGGCCGGGTTCGACATCTCGGGCTTGCTCAACCTGCCAATTTCGTTCTAAGCGCCGCGGCGATCTGCGCGATCGGGCTTTCCCAATCGCCCAATTTGTCCTGTAAAAATAGACGCATCGTCGGATACCACGGTGAATCGCCGCGTCCGCGCAGCCAGCGGAAATCGGCGCGGCGGGGGATCAGCACCCAGACCGGTTTGCCCAGCGCGCCGGCCAGATGCGCCGCCGCCGTGTCCACCGTGATCAGCAAATCCATTTGCTGAAGTAATGCCGCCGTGTCGGCAAAGTCGCGCAGCTCACTCGTGAAATCCGCCCAATTCATTCCCGGCGGCGGTCTTTGCGAGCTTTCCGGGCCTTTTTGCAAACTGAAAAATCGGGTTCCCGCGATGTTCGCCAGCGGCTTAAACAGCTCCAGCTGATGCGACCGATCCCGCCTCTCGCTCCCGGCCCAGACCAGACCGATTTTAAACGAGGCGTCGCTCGCCAGCCGAACTCTCCAGTGCGCCGACAACTCGCGCGGCGGCGACAAATACGGCGTTTGCGATGGGATGGTCTCCAGCCGGATTCCCAGCGCCATCGGCAGTCCTTGCAGCGGGATTTGCCAGTCGAATGGCGGCAGCGGATCGCCGCGCCGAATGATCGAATAAATTCCCGGCACCGGCGCCAGCAGGCGGATCAGTTCCGGCTGGCATTCGAGGATTATTTTCGCCCCGCGCCTCGCCACTTCGGGAGCAAGACGAATGAACTGAATTGCATCGCCGAACCCTCCCTCGGCAAACAGCAAAATCGTCTTCCCCGCCGGATCCTGGCCTTGCCACTGCGGCTCCCGGAAATCCCGCCGCAATTCGAGCCGCGGCATGCGCAGCCGCCATTCGAATTCCTTCCACCCGCGCGAAAATTCGCCCAGCCGCAGCAGCGACATCGCCAGGCCCCAGTGCCCCTCGGGATTTTCCGGTTGCAAAGAGACGGCCTTCTCAAAAAACCCAATCGCCTCCTCCAGGCGCTCAAGATCATGCAGCGCTCCGCCCAGGCATAAGAGCGACTCGACATGGTCCGGCTGAATTTGCAGCGCGCGCTGCACGATGGGAATCGCCGCTTCCGATTGGCCGGCTGAATTCAGCGCCGCCGCCAGGTTGGCCAGAATCGGCGGGCTATCCGGCGCCAGCGCCGCCGCCCGGCGCAAGGCGACGATCGACTGATCGTACTGCCCCACGTCGCGCAGAATCAGCCCCAGATTGCTCCACGCGTAAACTTGGCCGGGAACGATCGCGACGACTTTTTGGTAGGCTTGGGCGGCGGCGGCAAAATCGCCGCGCATGTGCAGCGCGATCGCGGTTTGATAAAGCGATTCGGCCTCCCGCAGCCGCTGCGCCGACCGGAGAGCCTCTTCGTCCATCGGGATTGTCCGATTAAACCACCTGCACGCGGCGGCCGGCGCGCCGCTTCCGATTGATCATCTGCCGGCCCTTCTTCGTCCTCATCCGCGCCCGGAATCCGATCTTGCGGGCACGCTTCACCTTGCTGATCTTGTGCGGATAATGCATGAAATCCAATCCTCGCGGCTGAAAAAAATTACGGATGGCCCTCGATCTTCAGGATCACCGTCTGCAATCCCTGATTGCCGGCGTCATCCGTGACGCGGATCGTCACTTGATGCGTGCCGGCGGACAAACCCTTGATGCTGAAATTCACCGATTCATCCGGGCTGTCGAAGATGTTATCGACGGGGAGAACCGTTTGCCAGTTGTCGCTGGAATCCAGCGTATATTCCGCGCTGGCGATCGGACTGGTCAAATCCTGGGCCCGGAAACTGATCTGAACCTCCCCGCCCGTGATCTTGTACGCCAGATCGCCGATCGTCGGCGGCGTGTTGTCCACCAGAAACGAATCGCTCACCCGGCTGGCCGTCTTGCCGTCGCCGGGCGAGTTCGCCAAAGCGTCGGAAGCCACCACCTTCACCTGATATCGCCCATCGGCCGCCGTGCGGGTGTCCCAGTCGTACGTGCTGTCCTTTAGATCATCCTTGAGCAAGATCCACGGACCCTGCGGCTCGACGCGAAAATAGAGCGTGTAAACCAGCGCATCGTTATTCGGATCCGAGGCGTCCCACGTGATGGTTTGCGTCCCGGTCCCCTCGGATTTGTCCGAAACCGGCGCGATCGCCGCCGGGGCCGGCGCCGCATTGGCTGCGGCCGCGGCGTCGGCGTCGGAACCAGCGCCGATCCGGATCGATTTGATCACCGGCGCCAAATTAGGCATCTGATACGCCACATCCACGTGATCCACCAGCGGCGTCTGGTCCGCCGCGGTCGTCCCAAATGTCAGCCGGTACTGCAGAAACCGCGCCGATGGCGCCGTGACTTTCAAATATTCCGTCGCATCCACATCCGCCGTCCAAGATGACCACCCGGCGGCGTCGGCATCGCGCACGTTGCCGCTGCGGGTCGAAATTTTCAAAGACGTCCCGTCCGGCAATTGCCCGTGAAGTTGGATGTTCCCGAATCGGCTGGTCTGCGTCGCGTCCAGCACCGCGGAAATGTACGTCCCTTCCGTGGCGTAGCCGCCGGTCATCGCCGATATTCCGCCGGAATTGGCGAGCCCCACAAAAATCCGCCCGTCGGGAACAGGCAGCAGACACATCACCTGCTTGGCGTCGACCTTCGCAAGCACCACGGTTTCCTCGGCGGCGGGATTGACCTGGTAAATCTCGCCGTCCCCTCCCGTGCCCACCAGCAGCACGCCGTTGCGCGCGATCATCGAATAAATCACCACGTCTTCCCGGAAGACTTCGCTGACGAAACCATCCGTGTCGATTTTGTAAATGGCGTTCCCCTCCGGCTTGGGCTCGCCGGAATTCAGCGGAACCGCCGGCCGCGGACCAGGGTGCGGCGCCGCCGCGCCGCTGTTATCCGGCGTCGCGTTGGGCTGATTGTCCCCGCCGCCGCCGCCTCCACCACCGCCGCCCGGGTCATCGCCGCCGGGATCGTCATCCATCATTTTCGGCTCGAGATTCGCCGGATCGATCAAGCGCGATTGCGGCCCCTTGGGAATCGGTTTGGGCTCGCCCGGATTCGGATTGGGCATCGGCGGCGGCTGCGGAGGCGGCTGCGGAGGATTGGAAGGAATCGGCGTCACCGACGTGTTGTTTTCCGGCCGCCCGCCGGTCTCTTTTTCCGTATTATCCGGCGCTTGCGTCTGATCGCGGTCGCCCGCTTCGCCCGTGGCGGCAAATAAATTCCCCGAATCGTCCAGCGCCAGCGCCGTCACTTCCGATTCGGATGCGTTGTACAGGATGAACGATTCCTTCGTCTGGCGATTGACGCGAATGACCAGCCCATCCGGATCGGTGCCCAGATAGAGCAGGTCTTTCCCGTCGCTGATCATGCTGGTGATGTTGTTTTCGTCGCTATGGTAAAGTTCCGACGAAGAGCCGTCAGGTTTGATTTGGAAGACCTGCCCGTTGGGCCCGGTGGCCGCGTAAATCAGGTTGTCGGGCGTTTCCACCAGCGACCAAACATATAGAACCCCCGCCCCCGAGAAAATTTCCTTTGGCGTGTCGCCGGGTTTGTCGATGCGCAGGACTTTCCCCTTATCGCCCCCGGTACCGATGAGCAATCGCCCCTGGTCGTCAACCAGCAGGCACAAAATATTGATGGTGTCGTCCAGGGTGGCGACGGTGCTCACTTTATCGTCCTTAACCGCCAGCAATTCCCCCTTGGGGCCGGTCCCGGCGTAGATGGTGCCGTCGGGGGTCGCGGCCAGACAATTGACCGTCGTCACATTCGGGTCTTCCTGCTGGATCACCTGAACGGCATGCGAAAGTTTGACGTCGCCCAGATTGGTCACCACCACGTTGTGCAATGTGCCATCGGAAAAATCCGCCTCGTTGGCCTGCGTCCAATGAGACGTGCTCACCGCGCGGGCGGGAAGCGTGATCGCCGCCACGCACCCCAGCAGTAGGGTTACAAATAACCTGATCTTGTTCATGTTCCATGCACCTTGATGGTTCTCATTGCGCCGGGGCGTCACTCGGTTTCGCTTCCGCGTCTTTTCCGTCGGCAGGCGCCGGCGGCGGCGTTTCCGTTTTGCCGCCCTTGGGGCCCGACGTCTCCACTTTACCGTGTCGTTCGATGGTGATGGAGAAATCCGCCGAGCCGTCCATGACCAGGTCGGTCGGAATCACTTTAACGGTCGAACTCACAAATGCCGTGATATCGCTCCGCCCGGAGTCCATCATGACCTGCCGCCGATTGCTCGGCAGCAGCGGCATCGCCGTCCGCCCGACCGCCACGCCGTCGGCGCGGCGAACCAGCCGGATGTAAATCGCGTCGTGCCGCACCGACCCGACGTATTTCAAAACCGCGAACAGCTCGTCGATGTTGTCCGCCGTGAATTCGAACGGGCTCGCCGTTCGCTCATCGTCCAGATATCGATCGAAATCCGACACCGTCAATTGATACGTCCCATCGGGAAGATCGTGCGGCAGCTTCAATTCGATCGGCAGCGAAGACTCCTGGGCATGAAACGGCTGGTACGAGACAAACCCCTTCACCGATTCCCCCGGCTCATATTTCGACCTCGGAATCATCACCGAAAGAATCTCCGCCTCCCGAGCCTGCGAAGAGACGCGCACCGTCCCCGTCATTTTCGCCAGATCGACTTCCTGGAACGGATTATCGCTCGCCGTCGTCGTCGCCAGCGTCACGTCGTTCACCAGCGCGGTCGGGCCCTCGTTCACACTGCTGTTCACCAGATGCAGCGATTGCCCGTTGGCGTAATCCAGATTCAGGTCGTAATCGACGGTCTGATATTGCGGCAGATCCCGGTCGCCCGTGACCGCGATCGAAACCGCCGCCGCCGCCATCTGCGGCGTTACCTTCGGATCCACCGCCGCCTTGAAGTGATACGTCTGATCGATCGATCCGTCCTCATACACCACGCGAATTTCAATCGGCACCATCGGCGGTAGCGCCCCAATGCTCCCGCTGACGCCGACCGTTTGGTCCGTCGACAACGTGCCGCTCGGATGCGACAGAAACCCGAGTTTGAAACTGGTCTCCAGATTCGCCACCACCGTCGCGATCGAGCCGCTCCCCATCGGCAAAGTGATTCTTCCCTCGCTCATAAACGGATGCCCGAATCCAAAAATGCGGTCGCCGATTTTTTCCGTGCAGGTGCCGATGGCCGTCAGTTCCATATCCCCCGTCAGCAGCGGCACCGCCAGAACCGAGCCCGGTTCCAGCGGCGGATCGGCGTCGCCGGACGCCATCCCGCTCCCCATCCCGTCCTCCGCCAGCATCAGCCCCGAATTAGCGAAAAGCGGCTCAAGGCTGCGCATCGCCGAGGGGCTCATTTTTCCAACCATCACCGGCGTCGCCAGCGGCTCAAGCCGGATTTCCCGATCCGACCACGGCTCGGCATATTCCCAGCCGCTCGCCGGGGCAATCGGTGCCGCCGTCCGCCGTCCCCACGGTGGGGGGGCGTCATCAAGCGTCCAGCGCGGCGCCGCCGACTCGCCTGCGTGATCGGGCGCCCCATCCCCCGCGCCGCCCGCGTTGGGCGCACCGTTATTCGGCGGCAGCGCCAGCATGTACTCAATCGGTTGCACCCCCGCGATCGGGTCTTTGGCCAGCGGCCATCCATAGGCAAACGCCCCGATCATCCGAGCATGCCCCTGCGAATCGTACAGAAAAATCGGCGACCCGCTCATCCCCGCGATCGATCCCGTATGCTGCAAATAATCCCCCAGGCAGCGAATCAGCACCGCGTCGTATTTTGGATTGAAATTCTTGACCACATCGATCACTTCCACGTCGAATTTCTCGATCTTGGTCCCCTGAAAAACCGTCAGTCCATACCCCTTCATCCCCGGCCGCACCTCCGAAACGTGCATATGACGAGCCGGGTCAAACAGCGTCGCCGGCTGCGTGGTGTCCGCGCGTAGCCCCGCGGCGGCGCACAGCATCACGGCCAATACCACCACGGCGAACCGACCCATAGGCTCTGTTCCCTAAATCAAGTCCCAGGGCAATCCTAGGTTTCCGGCTGGCGGGCCGCAAGGAGGGTTTTGTGCGCCCGCGCGATAGAATCGAATTGACACCCCCGTGACGCTGATTTATCGTCCTCCCAAACGGGCCCGATCGTTTGCCCGTGAGTGCCGGCGGGTGGTATTTTATCGAGAGTCATTGAACGTGAACTCTGAAACCCGTCAGCGCGCCGAAACCCTCCTCGGCCACACATTCCAACATCCCGATCTGCTCAAAGAGGCCCTCACGCACGCCTCCGTTGCCGACACCCGACTCAACAGCAACGAGCGAATGGAATTCCTCGGCGACGCCGTGCTCGATCTGATCATCTGCGAAGCCCTCTATAAGAAGTTTCCCGAATACCTCGAAGGGGATTTAACCAAAATCAAATCCGCGGTCGTCTCTCGCCGCACCTGCGCCGAAGTCTCCAACGAAACCGGCCTGATTGACCTGCTCATCATCGGCAAAGGGATCAGCAACCGCGAGGAGATGCCCAGCTCCCTGGCGGCGGCGGTTTACGAATCGATCGTCGCGGCCATCTATCTCGATTCCGGCTTCGATGCCGTCAAGGCGTATGTGCTCCGCACCATGACCCCCAAGATTGAATCGATCGCCTCCAACACCCATCAGCAGAATTACAAGGCGGTTTTGCAACAACACGCCCAAAAGTCGCTGGGCGCGACCCCGGTCTATGAATTGCTGGATGAAAAGGGCCCGGATCACAGCAAATGTTTTGAAGTCTGCGTGGCCGTCGACGGGCGGCGTTTCACCAGCGCCTGGGGTCCAAATAAAAAAAT
Organism: Tepidisphaeraceae bacterium; assembly: GCA_049520395.1. Taxonomy (GTDB): domain Bacteria; phylum Planctomycetota; class Phycisphaerae; order Tepidisphaerales; family Tepidisphaeraceae; genus UBA1161. The sequence continues at coordinate 3,083 of JBEKPV010000043.1, read as the reverse complement.
GGCCGAGCAAAAGGCCGCGCTACTGGCTTTGGAGGAGTTGGGCGTCTTTGATCCGAAAGAAGTGGATCAGGCGATCGATCAGATTGCCCAGGAAGTGCACAAGGCCGAGGAATGATCGCCGATTACTTGATGCCCAGATCGGTGGTTGTAAAAAGCGCTTCGAAGATATATCCCGCCGATTCGATGTTGGCCCGCGCCCCCTCCTGACGATCGATCACCGCGATAATACGATCGATTTTGGCCCCCGCGTCCTTCAGTGTCTTGGCCGCCTCCAGGACCTGGCCGCCGGTGGTAAGCACGTCCTCGACGATTGTGACGGTTTCGCCGGAATTGAGGATTCCCTCGATGAGTTTGCTGGTGCCGTAATCTTTTTTCTGATTTCGGATGATGACGAACGGCTTGCCGCACGCCAGCGACGCCGCCGCCGCGAGCGAAACCGCCCCCAGTTCCGCCCCGGCGATCCGATCGACGCTCGGCGCGATCTTGGCCGCGAAAAGTTTACCCAGTTCGATCAGCACATCCGGCTGCGTCTCAAATCGGTATTTATCCAGATAATAATTGCTCTTGCGGCCGCTGCGGAGAGTGAATTCGCCGCGCAGCAGTGAAACCTCGGCGATCCGCTGGGCCAATTGTTCTCGCGTCATGCCCGCCAATATCGGCCCCGAATTGCCGCGCGTCAAACGGGAAAATTACCACCCCGAGACCGGCGCCACGGGCGACCCGCTAAACCAGGCGCCCACCCCACGCCAGGAGGAGTATCGGTAACCGAAAAATGGATACCACCCGTAACCATAATAGCCGTAATAGAATTGCGTCGGCTGATAATTGTACCGGTAAGCCTGGTCCGTGAATTGATCCTTGATTTGCAGCGTTGTGGCAATGTTGCCGTCAAAGTATCGCGGCAATGAGGGAAGCGACGGCCCCACCAGCGCCAGCTTTCCAGCCGCCGCCGAGATCAGCGGCGTCGGCGTCATCAAGCGATCCGCCTTGCTCGACAGCGAATCTTCGATGGAAAACAGATCGCGCACCGTTCCATCGCAATGGAATCGCCCGACCGGTTTGCTATCGGAACTTGAGCTGATATCTCCCGAGATGCGCATCTGATCCCCGACCAGTTGCACGTCGCCGGACACAACGTAATCCGCCGCCCCCTGCCCGGCCGCCGCCTGGTACCCGCGCTGCTGGAAATCCGAAATCATCCCCTCCTGCAGCGCCTTGCCCACCCAGCTCCGGGCGCCATCCCCCAGGACATCAAACGGCATAACCGCCACGCTGATTTGCTGCGGCCGAGTCGTTGGCGAATCTCCCCTCGCCGCCGGCGAACAAACCAAAACGACCGCGCAAACCCCCCACGCAAATAACCCAAACAAACGCATATTTCCTCCGGCGATGCCCCCATTATACCCCATATTTCGCCCCCCCGATTCCAAAACCGCCTTCCGATTGTAAGGAAGAAACGGCCTGGTCCGGCGTACTATTGGGGTGAAAGGGAAAACACCTTATGTACGGGCAATTTTATAACAACGTAAAAACGGCCATCTTCATGGGCCTGTTAACCGCCTTAATCCTGATCGGCGGCGACCTCATTGCCGGCCAGCAGGGCGTGGTCATCGCCCTGATCATTGCCGGGATCACCAACGTCTTTGGATTCTATTTCAGCGACAAGATCGCCCTGGCTTCGGCGCGCGCCGAGGAAGTCGGGCCGGATCATCCGCTGTACAAAATTGTCTCGCGCCTCGTGCAGCGCGCCGGCCTGCCGATGCCGCGCGTTTATATTTCCCCGCAGCAGGCGCCCAACGCCTTTGCGACAGGTCGCGGCCCCCATCACGCCGCCGTCTGCGCCACGCAGGGCCTTTTGGACATGCTCGACGAAAACGAAGTCGCCGGCGTCCTGTCGCACGAACTGGCGCACGTGCGGCACCGGGACATTTTGATCGTCTCCCTCGCCGCCACCGTGGCCGGCGCGATCAGTTATCTCGGATATTTATTCATGTGGGGCGGCGTCGGCTACGACCGGCGCAATCGCGACGAGGGCAATGCCCTTCTCGGATTGCTTTTCCTGTTGCTCGGCCCGCTGGCCGCCGGTTTGATCCAAGCCGCCATCAGCCGCTCGCGCGAATTCAACGCCGACAGCGGCGGTGCCGAAATCTGCGGCAATCCCATGTGGCTGGCGACCGCCCTGGAAAAAATCCATTTTGCCAACAGCCGAATTCCGATGGAAGTGAATCCCGCCTTCAACAGCCTCTATATCGCCGAGCCCCTCAACGCCATCGGCTCCATGGGCGGCCTTTTCCAAACTCATCCCCCCCTGGAAGCCCGATTAATCAACCTGATCGGCCGCCCCAGCACCGGCCAATTCCGCCATGCGGCTTAAAGACCCTCCCGCCCGTCACGCCGCGGGCTTGGATCGCGGTTCACCAACCTTTTTTGACCTTCGATTCATTTGGTAAAGTCCGAGTTTGTGGAAATGCCGGATCAGAAAAAACTCCCCCCCGGCCCGCGCACCTGGGCTCCCGGCGGTTCGCTCTGGGCATTCCGGCGCGATCCGCTGGCCTTGCTCGCCGATTGCGCGCGGTATGGCGACATCAGCTCCTTCCAATTCGGCCGCCAGTGGATTTATCTTCTGAACCATCCCGATTTAATCCGCGAATTGATCGTCGCCCGCGCCGTTGACGTGCGAAAATCCCGCGCCATTCGCACCACCAAGCACGTTTTAGGCCGCGGCCTACTCACCAGCGAGGGGGAACTGCATCGCCGCCAGCGCCAATTGGCGCAGCCGGCGTTCCAGCCCTCGCGCGTGGCGCATTATGCCCAGGTCATGGTCCGTCACGCGGCCGCGTTCGCCGACTCCTGGGCCGATGGCCAGCATCTGGACATCCACGAGCAGATGATGCGGCTGACTCTGGCCGTCGTCGCCAAGACCCTCTTCGATGCCGAACTCGACGTCAACGTGAAAAAAATCGCCAGCTCGGTTTCCACCTGTGTCGAGCTATTCGATCGCGCGATGATGCCCTGGTGCCGTTGGCTCGATTTCGCGCCCCTGCCTTCGAATATTTCGTTTGCCATCGCCCGCAAGCGATTGT
>JBEKPV010000042.1:0-22245 GCA_049520395.1 Tepidisphaeraceae bacterium | reverse complement strand
GTCTACTTTGGCGAAAGCCGCCTCGACGCCCCAAAAGCACCCCGCCGCGAATGTCGCCAGTTCAGTTTTCATATCCATCTCCTGTCTTATACTGCCCATTAGTATAGGCTTTTACTCGGAGATTTTATGGCGTGGCAACCCTGGCTGGCGGCTTTGACGGCAATCGGCGCGGGCGACGCTGGGCTCACATTTCGCATCAGCGCAGCGGCGGTAAAGCCAAGCGACTGGACCGTCGAGCGACTCCAAACAGAACTGGCGACTGAGATTAAGCCGATCCAGTACCGCAGTCACGGAGCCCTGCATACGTTCAATTGCGTGCCGCTGGTTTCGCTCCTGAAAGCGGCGGGCGTCGGGACGGATTTTTCCATGCAAGCGGGGGCAAATCCGAAATTGAAGAACCCGGCGATGCGCCAGGCGGTGGTGGTCACCGGGCGCGATGGATATGCGGTTGTCTTCAGCCTGGCGGAAATTCTGCCTTCGGTCGGCAACCGCGCGATTTGGGTGGCGTTTGACGAGGACGGGCAGCCGCTCTCCGGCGGCGAGGGTCCGGTGAGGCTTATCGTGCCGGAAGATAAAAGCCCGGCGCGAGGCGTCCACCAGATCGCGTCGATCGATGTCGTGCAACTGGCGGCTCCGGCGACCGAGCCTTGAAGAGATGGACGCTCTTTATATTTACAAACACTCTGAACATGACGATTTTGAGATTCGTCATTCGCTCAGAAGCATTGAGCTGCATGCACCGTATTTCCGGAAAATCTGGATTTATGGGGATCGGCCGAAATTCCTTTCCGATGACACGTCGCTGATCGAGCACGTTCCGCATTCGGCAACCGCGGCGATCGTGGGGGCTAAGACGCCGGTGGCCAATTATTTCCTGCTGATTTTTCTCTCCTCGCTGATTCCCGATTTGTTCTTCGAGTATGTGCTCTTCTCTGACGACTTTTTTCTGCTGAAAGATTGCCCGGACGATTTCGCCCGCAAAATTCGCTATCTGGAGGACCTGTCGTTAAATCCTGTTCGCCGGCCTGGGATATTTCGCGATGCGCTGTGGAGAACCTACGACGAACTGATTCGACTGGGGTACACCGGATATAATTTCGAAACTCATACGCCGACTTATTTGACGCGCAAATGGGTCACCAGCGCCTACCGCGATTTGAAGGACTTTATCAGCGAGGATCGCTGGATCGGCCTGCTGGGCCCCACGGGCATACTCAACCACGTCTATAAGAAAGAGAAGATCGAGCTGACCGATTTGATGCAGGAAAACAGTCGCTGCGGATTCTGGGGCACACCGCCGACGTATGAGGAAGTGATCGAGCAGAGCGATGGAAAAATCTTCTTCAATTTTGACGATCCGGCGTTTGGCCCGGCTATCGAAAGGTTCCTCAGGGAGCGATTCCCGAATCGCTCAAAATTTGAGAAAGAGTGAGGGTTGGGGCCTGGGGCGCGGTTCAACGGACATAAGCTACCCATACTAACTGGACGGGCTTATCGCCTGGTTGAGATTTCGGTGGTCTTAAGGGCCAAAATACGCGGTTTTTTGGCAAATTTCGCGGCTTTTCCGGGGAATTTGCCGCGGCTCGCGGACTCGATTTTCAGAATGTAAAACTGGGATAAAAATCTTGACGTTTGAGCCCAATGTTGTACAAAAGTTGTCGAAACAGCTTGCACGGAGGGACGGGGCGAGTCGGCGCTTTTTTGAGAGAACCGCCCGGTTCTTTTTACTGCTTTTGGGGGCAGTAAGGCGTCAGCCTCTCCCGCTTTAAATCGCAGGGACCTGGTCGAGAAAAACAGTCGCGCTTTCTGGACGGAGCCAGATGGCCGCGCGAGTTTGGTATATCGACGGGTTTCAATTCCAGAAGCATTCCAGGCGGAGCCTGACTTGCGGGCCAGACGAGGATGAATTCAGCCGGTTGGATGGCGGATCATCGGAGGGAGTAACTGGTGTCGCGACTAATAGGTTGGTCTGCCGCGCGTTGGGGTAAAAAATCGGCGCGGGCCGGTAAAAGCCGCGCCCAGGTTATGGCGGCAGCGACGGCGTCGGCGCCGCGCGTATGGATCGATCCTCTCGAATCCCGCATCCTGCTCAGTTGGGGCGATCCGTTACATCTGGCTCATGATTCCTGGGGACCGAGGACGACGACGGCAACGCCGGGGCTGGTCATCCTTCGCGCGGTAAACTCCCCGAGCTCGTCCGCGGTGGACACTCCCGCCGACGATTTGAACGCCCCTTACACGCCGGCGGAGGTGCAAAGCGCCTACGGGGTCAATCTGATCTCCTTCGACGGCACCGCGGGCACTGGCGCCGGGGAAACGATCGCCATCGTCGATGCGTTTAACGACCCTGATATCATCACCGATGCCAATTCGTTCAGTTCGAATTTCGATTTGCCGCAGTTCAACGGCAGTGGCGACCCGACGTTGACGGTTCTGAACGAAACCGGCGGTACGTCACTGCCGTCCAACGCGACTCCCGGCGGCTGGGATACTGAAGAATCACTTGACGTCGAATGGGCTCACGCGATCGCGCCCGAGGCTAACATTGTTTTGTTCGAGGCCAGCAGCGCCGATACCCAGGACCTTTTCACAACGGTTCGAACCGCCGCCGATTATTCCGGCGTTTCGGTTGTTTCCATGAGCTGGACGGGGCCGGAATTCGAAGGCGAAACCCTCGACGATTCGATTTTTACGACTCCCAAAGGACATCAAGGGGTGACGTTCCTCGCCGGCACGGGCGACGACGGGGCGGCGGATGACTACCCGGCGATGTCGCCCAACGTGGTCGCGGTCGGAGGAACGGACCTGCTGATCAACAGCGACGGCAGCTACGACAGCGAAAGCGCCTGGAGCGACGGCGGCGGTGGGATCAGCCAGTACGAATCGCAGCCGTCCTATCAGGTGGGCAAAGTCAACGGACTAACGAGCACGAACCGCGCCACGCCTGACGTCTCGGCGATCGCCGATCCCAGCGACGGGGTTTATGTTCTGGATACGTATTACAACTCCTCCTACCTGGAAGTCGGCGGCACGAGTCTGGCGACCCCGGTCTGGGGCGGTTTGATCGCCATCGCCAATCAGGGCCGGGCGATCAATGATCTGGGCACACTCAACGGCGCGACGCAGACCCTGCCCGATCTTTATGATCTTCCCGCATCCGACTTCCACGACATTACCACGGGCAGCAACGGAAACCCGGCTACTACCGGATATGACCTGGCGACCGGCCTGGGGTCCCCCGTCGCCAACTTGCTGGTGCCCGCCTTGGCTGGATTTACGCCATCGGCGGCGCATCTGGTCTTCACGGAAGAACCGGGGACGGCGACCGCCGGCGTCGCGATTTCTCCATCGGTGCAGGTCAGCATCGAGGATGCCGACGATAACGTCATCACCACCGACAACTCGGCGATTACGATCACGATCGAAAACGGTCCAGGCTCGCTGGCGGGTAGTTCGACCACCACAGTCGACGCGTCCGACGGCGTGGCGAGCTTCAGCAATCTAGTTCTGGATACCACCGGCAACTACACCTTCGCCGCCGCGGACAACGCCGACGGACTTAGCGGGACCGTTTCCAACTCGTTCACCGTGGATCCCGCATCGGCGGAGAAAATCGTCATCGCAACGCCGCCCAGCAATACCACCGCGGGCGTGGCGATCAGTCCGGGCGTGACGGTGGATGTGGAAGACCAATTCGGGAATCTGGTCACGTCGGGTACGCCGACGGTCACGATGTCGGTCAATTCCGGCCCGGGATCGCTGGGCGGGACGGACTCCGTCAACGCCAGCGGCGGCATCGCCAAATTCACGAATCTGGTGATCGACACGGCGGGGACCTATACACTCATCGCCCGCGACAGTTCGATGAGTGCCACGAGTGGCAGCTTCAAAGTCAGCCCCGCTTCGGCGTCGAAACTGGAATACGCCGTCGGCCCGAGCAACACGACCGCCGGGGTGGCGATCGACCCGTCGATCGCGGTGGCCGTGGAAGATCAATTCGGAAATCTGGTCACCAGCGGCTCCCCCACGGTAACGCTTTCGGTCAGCAGCGGACCGAGTGGGTCGGCGGTGAGCGGGACCATTTCGGTCAGCGCGACGGATGGGCAGGCCGTATTCTCCAACGCGATCCTCGACGAAGCGGGAACATATACGCTGGTCGCCCAATCCACGGGGACGGCCTCGGCGACATCGAGCAGCTTCAACGTCACGGCCGCCGCCGCGTCGAAACTTGTCTACATGAGCCAGCCCACCAACACGACGGCCGGCAACGCGATCGCCCCGTCCGTGCTGGTCGATGTCGAAGACAGCTTCGGCAACCTGGTCACGACGAACACAGACAGCATCGCAATGACCGTGCATTCCGGGCCGGGCGCCCTCACGGGCACCGAATCCGTCAGCGCCTCCGGAGGCCAGGCGACATTTAACGATTTGGTCCTCGACACCGCAGGCGCCTACTCATTGACGGCGACGGACTCCGCGCATACGAGCCTGACGGTCAACTCGAACAATTTCAACGTAACGGCCGCTTCGGCTTCCAAGCTGGTCTACATCACCGGCCCGAGCAACAGCACCGCGGGCGACGCCATCGCCCCGCCGATGGTGGTCGATGTGGAGGATAAGTTCGGGAATCTGGAGGCCGGGAGCACCGCGGCCGTCACCCTGGCGATCAACACCGGGCCGACAGACGCCGTCATCGCCGCGGGCTCGACCACGACGGTCGACGCCTCGGGGGGTCAGGCGACATTTAGCAACATCGTGCTCGATACCGCCGGGGGTTACACGCTTTCGGCCACGAGTCCGACGCTGACCAGCGCGACTTCGGGCAGCTTCACGGTCAGCGCCTCGACGGCTTCCGATCATCTGGTGTATCTCGACGAGCCGGGAAATGCGACGGCCGGACAGGCCGGGCCGACGACCGAAGTCGAAGTCGAGGACGCGGAGAATAATCTCGTCACGACCGACACGTCGGAGATTACGCTGGCCGTCAATAGCGGACCGGGCACGCTGGGCGGCACCGATACCGTGGCGGCTTCGGGCGGGATTGCGAAATTCGCCAATCTGATTCTCGACACCGCCGGCAGCTACACGCTGACCGCCTCCGACGCCGCGGATGGTTTGAGCGGCGTGATTTCCAGCGGGTTTACCGTCAGTGCGGCCGGGGCGTCGCAGCTCGTCTACTCCACGCAGCCGGTCAATGGGACGGCTGGGTCGGCGCTAACTTCGGTGGTGTTGACGATCGAAGATCCGTTCAACAACGTGGAGACCGGCGACAATTCGGCCGTTGAGGTCAGCGCGGTTGGACCGGGGCCCTTCACGGGCGGTTCGACCGCATCCGTAAATGCATCTGGCGGCGTCGCGAAGTTCAGCAACCTGATTCTCGACACGGCCGGCGGCTACCACCTGACCGCCAGCGATACTTCCGATACCCTTAGCGCCGGAAGCTCCAACAGCTTCACCGTGAATCCTACGACGGCTTCCCAACTGGTCTTCGTGCAAAACGTCAGTAACGCGACCGCCGGTGTGGCCAACACGCCGGCTCCGGTTGTCGCGGTTGAAGATCAATATGGAAACGTCGTCACCGGAAACACGAGCACGATTTCGCTGTCAGTGAAGTCGGGTCCGGGCGCCCTGAGCGGAACCGATTCCGTCGCGGCGGTCTCCGGCGAGGCGACGTTTACCAACCTGGTTCTCGACACCGCCGGTAACTACACGCTTAGCGCAACGGATGCGCCCCTGGCCGGCGCGACTTCCGATCCATTCACGGTCAACGCGGCCAGCTCCGTCAATAAGCTGGTGTTTGTCACGGGGCCGAGCAACGCCACCGCGGGCGTGGCGATTGATCCATCCGTCCAGGTGGATATCGAAGATCAGTTCGGAAACATCATCGGCACGGATAACTCCAGCGTGACGCTGGCCGTAAATAGCGGGCTGGGCGCGCTGGGAGGCACAGCTACCGTCAGCGCCGCTGGCGGCCAGGCGACGTTTGGCAATCTGGTTCTCGATACGGCCGGGAGCTACACGCTGACGGCCAGCGACGGCGCCGATACCGTGGCGGTTTCCGCCAGCTTTAACGTCACGGCGGGAGCCGCGTCGAAACTCGTTTACGTCGCGCAGCCGACGAACACAACCGCGGGCGTGGCGATTGCCCCTTCCGTTGCCGTGGATGTGGAGGATCAGTTTGGAAATATTGTGACCGGCGACACGTCCACGGTGACGCTCACCATCGCGAGCGGACCCAGCGGTTCGACGCTGGCCGGGACGCTTAGCGCAGTTGTTTCCGCCGGGCAGGCGAAATTCAGCGACGTACTGATCGACGGGGCCGGAAATTACACTCTCAGCGCCGGCGACAGCGCGGGCAGCGTAACGGGAGCGGTGTCCAACAGCTTCACCGTCAATGCCGCCGCCGCCGCCAAACTGGTCTATGTCACGGAACCGACGAACACGACGGCCGGCGTGGCAGTCAGCCCGGCGGTCGTCGTCGATGTGGAAGACCAGTTCGGCAATCTCGAAACCGGCCTCACTTCGGCAATTACCCTCACGATCGGCAGCGGCCCCGCCGGTGGAACGCTCAGCGGAACGTCCACGGTCGACGCCTCCGGCGGACAAGCCGCCTTCAGCAATCTGGTGCTGGATACCGCCGGGAATTACACGCTGGTCGCAAAGGACACCGCGGATGGATTGACCAGCTCGCCGTCGAGCAGCTTCACCGTCAGCGCATCCACCACGGGCGATCACCTGGTCTTCGTCCATGGGCCCGGCAGCGCAACGGCGGGCGCGGCGATCAGTCCGGCCGTCACGGTGCAAGTCGAAGATTCGATGAACAACCTCGTCTCCACGGATACATCCAACGTCACGCTGGCGGTGAACACCGGTCCCGGCGCCCTCGGAGGCACCGTAACCGTTCAGGCATCCGGCGGAATCGCAACCTTCTCCAATCTCATCCTCGATACCGCGGGAGCTTACACGCTGAGCGCAACGGATTCCCCGGATACCGGGGCTACCTCAACATCGTTTGACGTCAGCCCGGCCGTGGCCGAAAAATTAGTGTTCACCACCGAACCGGCCAATGCTTCCGCTGGCGCGGCTCTGGCGACCGTCGGCGTCAGCATTGAAGACCAATTCGGCAACGTCGAAACAAGCGACAACTCCGCCGTCGCCCTTTCGATCGATACGGGCCCGGCCGGCGGCGCATTCACGTCCGGCTCGACGACTACCGTCGACGCCTCAAGCGGCGTAGCCAAGTTCACCAACCTCGTGCTGGACACCGCCGGCGGCTACACGCTTGGGGCCAAGGATTCCGCCGATTCGTTGACCAGTTCGGCATCGGACGGTTTCACGATCAGCGCCGCGACCTCCGGCGATCATCTCGTCTTCGTCGATGAGCCCGGCAGCGCCACGGCGGGCGTCGCGATCAGCCCGTCCGTCACGGTGCAAGTCGAGGACTCCAGCGACAACGTCGTCACCACCGACAGCTCAAACGTCACCCTCGCGGTGAACACCGGCCCGGGCACGCTCGGCGGCACCGTAACTGTCAAAGCCTCGGATGGCGTCGCGAAATTCTCGAATCTCATCCTCGATACCGCGGGGATGTATACGCTGGGCGCAACCGACTCCGGCGATACGGCGGCCACCTCCAGCCCCTTCGATGTCGCGCCGGCGGCGGCGGCGAAATTGGTTTTCACAGCCGAACCGGCCGGCGCCGAGGTTAACGCCACGGTGGCGACGGTTGATGTCACCATCGAAGACCAATTCGGCAATGTCGAAACCAGCGACAGTTCCCCGGTTACGCTGAGCATCAATTCCGGCCCGGCGGGCGGCGCGTTTACATCAAGTTCAACCACTACGGTTGACGCCGTCAGCGGCGTCGCCCGGTTCACGAATCTCGCCCTCGATACGGCGGGAACCTACACGCTTGCGGCGGCGGACGCGACGGACGGCCTTGGGACGTTCGTCTCCGATTCCTTCACGATTACGCCGCTCCCGGTGATCAGCAGCAGCGGCAACGAGCTGGTATTCGTCCAGTCGCCGACCAACGCAACCGCCGGCAGCGCGATCAGCCCCGCCGTGACGGTTGATATCGAAAACGACGGCGCGCCCGTCTCCGGCGACGACACCAGCGTTACGCTCACCATCCAATCCGGCCCCGCCGGCGCAACCCTCGGTGGAACCGTCACCGTCAATGCATCCAACGGCATGGCGACATTCACGAATCTTTCGCTGACCACGGCTGGGACCTATACCCTCGAAGCGACCGATTCCGCCGACAGCCTGACCAGCGCCCCGTCGGCGAGCTTCACCATCAACGCGGCGGCGGCGGCGAAATTGGCGTTCATCCAGCCGCCCACCAACGCCATCGCCGGGCAGGTCATCAACCCGGCGATCACGGTCGCCGTCGAAGACCAATACGGCAACGTGGTGACCACCGATAATTCCTACGTCACCCTTTCCATTTCCCGTCCATACTTCCGCGGCCGGAATTGCGACTCCCGTTTCAATTCCTTCGGCCGATTCGACGGCCGCGGCGCTCTCCATGGCACGGTCACGGTCCAGGCGGTGAATGGAATCGCGACCTTCAGCAACCTGTCGCTGGATAAATCCGGGGAATACGAACTGGTCGCGACCGACTGCCGCCTGAAGCGCGCCCGGTCGGTGTCTTTCGAGGTCGCCCCCGCCGCCGCCACGCGGATGGTGATTCTGCCGATTCCGGGATTCATCAATTGCCACGATCGGTCGGTCAGCGTCGAAGTGCTTTTGCTGGACGCCTACGGCAACGTCGCCACTGGCGACGACTCCACGGTGACCCTCTCGCTGGGATCGCATCCCAAGACAGGCTCGCTCGGCGGCACGCTGACGGCGACGGCCATCGACGGGATCGCCACCTTCGATAACCTGACGGTTTCGGCGGCAGGGTGGTATCGCCTGGTCGCCGCCGACAGCAATTCCTCGGCGGCGACGGTGACGTCTCCGCCGTTTTTCCTGCGGTAAATTCCTCGGCAAGACGGCTCCTTGAGGGCTGTTCCCTTCCGCCCGCCGGTCGCTTAGCATCTTCATTCCCATGCGCAAACTTCTGGTCGCCAATCGAAGTGAGATCGCCATCCGTGTTTTTCGCGCCGCGACGGAACTCGGGCTCGAAACCGTCTCCATCTACACCTATGAAGACCGCTTTTCGCTGCACCGCTTTAAGGCGGACGAGTCTTATCTGATCGGCCCGCCCGAGGGGGGCGAGCCGGTCTCCAGCTATCTCAACATTCCCGCCATCATCGAGGTCGCCCGGCGCCACAGCGTCGACGCGATCCATCCCGGCTACGGATTTCTCTCCGAGAACGCCAATTTCGCCGAGGCATGCCAGGCTGGCGGCGTCATTTTCGTTGGTCCCACCCCCGACATCCTCAAAACCTTCGGCGACAAAGTCGCGGCCAAAAAATTGGCGAAGGAAAACGACGTCGCCACCATCCCCGGCACCGACACCGCCCTCAGCGATCACGCCGAAATCCGCGCCCAGGCCAAGCGGCTCGGCTTCCCGCTGATGGTCAAGGCGAGCTTCGGCGGGGGCGGCCGCGGAATGCGCGTGGTCCTCAAACCCCAGGACCTGATCCCAAAACTCGAAGAAGCACAGCGTGAAGCCGGCAGCGCTTTCGGGCGCCCGGAGGTATTTCTCGAGCGCTACATTCCCCGCGCCAAACACATCGAAGTGCAAATCCTGGCCGATCACCATGGGAACCTGGTCCATCTCTGGGAGCGCGATTGCTCGGTCCAGCGACGGCATCAAAAAGTCGTGGAGATCGCCCCTTCGGTGAATCTTCCGCAGGGCCTGCGCGAGCGAATCTGCCAGGCAGCGGTGCGGCTGACCTCCGCCGCCGGCTATCGCAATGCCGGGACCGTCGAATTTCTGCTCGATATGGACAGCCAGGAATTTTATTTCATCGAAGTGAACCCGCGCATTCAGGTCGAGCATACCGTGACGGAAGTCGTGACCGGTTTGGATATCGTCAAGAGCCAGATTCTGATCGCCCAGGGGCACAGGCTGCACGAGCCTCCGATTTTGATCCCGCAGCAGGACCGGATTGAGCCGCGCGGATACGCGATTCAGTCGCGCATCACCACGGAGGATCCGCAGAACCACTTCATTCCGGATTACGGAAGATTGACCAGCTATCGGTCGTCGGCCGGTTTCGGTATTCGCCTCGACGGGGGAACCGCCTTCAGCGGTGCGGTCATTACGCCCTATTTCGATTCACTTTTGGTGAAAGTCACGGCGTTCGGGAACACCTACGTCGAGGCGATCCAGCGCATGGACCGCGCCTTGCGCGAATTCCGCGTGCGCGGGGTCAAGACCAACATCCCGTTCCTGGAAAACCTGATCCACCATCCCACGTTCGCCAAAGGCGGCGCGACCACGCGTTTCATCGACGACACGCCGGAATTATTCCGATTCCACTTGAAGCGCGATCGCGCGACCCGGCTGCTGGGATATCTGGGCGATGTCATCGTCAATGGACGCGCCGACGTGAAGGGGAAGCTGGATTTGTCGCGGCATTTCCCGGACGCGGTGGTCCCGAAATACCCCGCCGTCGCTGCCCCACCGCCGGGGACGCGGCAAAAGCTTCAGGAATTAGGCCCGCGGAAATTTGCCCAGTGGGTGCGCAAACAAAAGCCGTTGCTTTTTACCGACACCACATTCCGCGACGCGCACCAATCGCTGCTGGCGACGCGCGTGCGCACGTATGACATGCTCGCCGTCGCCGAGGCGGTGGCCAACCTTGCCCCGCAACTTTTCAGCCTTGAAATGTGGGGCGGCGCGACTTTCGACACCGCGATGCGATTTTTGCAGGAGGACCCGTGGGATCGGCTGCTTCAGCTTCGAGGGCGGGCGCCGAATATTTTGTTTCAGATGCTGCTGCGCGCCAGCAACGCCGTGGGTTACACCAATTACCCGGACAACGTGGTGAAAGAATTTGTGATTCGCTCGAGCCGGGGCGGGATCGACGTTTTCCGCGTCTTTGATTCGCTGAATTGGACGCAGAATATGAAAGTCGCGATGGATGCGGTGATCGATAAGACCGATTCCCTGTGCGAAGCCGCCATCTGTTACACCGGGGATATTCTCAATCCGCAGCGCAGCAAATACAGCCTGAAATATTACGTCAAGATGGCCAAGGAACTGGTGCGAATGGGGACGCACATTCTGGGCATCAAGGACATGGCGGGCCTGTGCCGGCCCTACGCGGCGTACGCCCTGGTCAAAGCCCTGCGAGAGGAAGTCGACGTTCCCATTCATTTCCATACGCACGACACCAGCGGCGTCAACGCCGGGAGCGTCCTCCGCGCTAGCGACGCGGGCGTCGATATCGCCGACGGCGCGATTGCCGCGATGAGCGGGACGACCAGTCAGCCCAATCTTAATTCAATGGTCGCCGCCCTGCAGCACACCCCGCGCGATACGGGATTGGATCTCGACGGCCTGAATCGCGTTTCCGATTACTGGGAAGCCGTCCGGCAACAATATTACCCCTTCGAGGAAGGCATGAACTCCGGCACCGCCTGGGTCTATCAACACGAAATGCCGGGCGGGCAGTACACCAATCTGCGGCAACAGGCCAAGAGCCTGGGCCTGGAAGACCGCTGGAACGAGATCGCGGACATGTACGCACAGGTCAACCAGCTGTTCGGCGACATCGTCAAAGTGACGCCGTCGAGCAAAGTCGTCGGCGATATGGCGCTGTTCATGGTCACCAACGGCCTGACTGCCATGGATGTCCTGAAGCCGGACAAAAAATTGAATTTCCCAAAAAGCGTGGTGGAGATGATGCAAGGAGCCATCGGTCATCCGCAGGGCGGCTGGCCGAAAGTGCTGCAAAAAATCATCCTCGACTCCGCGGGCGCCAAGCCGATCAAAGGCCGCGCCGGCGCGCATCTAGCGCCGGCGGATTTCGCCAAGGTTCAGAAGGAATTGACCGGCAAGACCGAAGGCAAAGTGCGCGACGTCGACGTGATGAGTTACCTTATGTACCCACAGGTTTTTGGCGACTTTCAAAAGCATTTGCACCTCTACGGCGACACGTCCGTGCTGCCAACCCCCGCATTTTTCTACGGCCTGAAAAGCGGCCAGGAGATTTCCATCGAGATCGAGCCGGGAAAAACGCTGATCCTTAAATATCTCACCACCGGCGAGCCGCGGGACGACGGGACGCGCACCGTCTTTTTCGAATTGAACGGCCAGCCGCGCGAAGTGGTCGTTTCCGACCGCTCCCGCGAGGCGGTGGCTCGCAAGAATCCCAAGGCGGACCCGGACAATCCCAATCACGTCGCGGCGCCGATGCCGGGAAAAGTATCGACGGTCTCCGCCAAAAAAGGGCAGCCCGTCAAATCCGGCGAGCGGCTGCTCTCGATCGAGGCGATGAAAATGGAGACCGCGGTCTACTCGCCGCGCGATGCGTCGGTGGGCGACGTGCTGGTGAATCCCGGATCGGTCGTCACGGCGGGCGATCTTTTGATCGTTTTGGAAGGCTGATAATGAAGTCCCGTGGGGTATTTGAAATGTCGCGGCTGTCCGCCGGGGTGAAACCGTTTCGGATTTATTTCTTTCCGCGCTTGCGCAGCACCAACGATCACGCGGCATTTTTGCGCCGCCAGGGCCGTTTATTCGCTCCGGCGATCGTCGTGACCCCGCGCCAAATCGCGGGTCGCGGTCGCGGCAATAACACCTGGTTTTCAAAAAGCGGCTCCGGGGCTTCGCTGACGGTTACGTTCGTCCTGCCGCTGCGCGAGCGAATCCCCGCGCCGGAGATTCCGCTGATCGCGGGCCTGGCCGTGCGCGACGCGGCCGAGGAACTCAGCGGGCACCGCCGCATCCAGCTCAAATGGCCCAACGATGTTATCTGCCAGGGCCGCAAATTGGCCGGACTGCTCTGCGAGCGGGTGGATCGCGCCGATTTGATCGGCGTGGGCCTGAATGTCAATCTCGATCCCGCCGACGCCCCCGCGAATTTACGTCAGCGAATCATTTCCCTGAAAAATCTAGCCGGACGGACGCTCGACCTGACGGATACGCTGACGGCGCTAGCCGACCATCTTCACCAGGCCATGCGGACGCGATTGGAACAGACGTTTTCCGTTTTTCTGCGCCGATACCGCGAGCACGACGGCCTCATCGGGAAATCGGTAATCGTCACCAGCGGCGACGAGCCTCCGCTGGCGGGAAAATGCCAGGGGGTGGACGACAAAGGACGTCTGCTGGTTCGCCGGCGCGGGATTTTGCATCGCGTGGTCGCCGGGACCGTAATCCTCAGCGGCGGAGGATCGTAATGCTTTATCATCTGCCGACGCTGGTGATTTCCGTGATCGTCCTGTTCTATTGGGGCCGGGTTCTGCGCATGGCGCAAAAATCGCGCCGCGTCTGCGGGCACTCGGCCAATCTCATCCCCCGCGAGCCGATGGGCAAGCTCACCCGGATCATCTGGTTCCCGGTCACCGCGCTCTGGATCGCGCTGCCGCCGATCACCGTCATCGGCCACATGCGCCAGACGTGGCTGCAGCCGCTATTTTTCTCCGCTCCGGTCGCCTGGATCGCGGTCGCGGCGGCGATCGCCGCGCTCCTGGGGAGCCTGGTCTGCTGGAAAATCATGGGCCGATCCTGGCGCATGGGAATCGATCCCGATGAAGTGACTCCACTGGTAACCTCCGGCCCCTATGCGGTGGTGCGGCATCCGATTTACGCCCTGTCGTCGCTGCTGGTACTCTGCAGCGCCGCCTCTTGCGCTTCGCCGCTGATGCTCTGCGTCGCCACATTGCATATTCTGTTGCTCCTGTTCGAATCGCGCCGCGAAGAGATTTATCTGATCCGCCGCCACGGCCCCGCGTACGTGGAATATCGGCGCCACACGGGACGATTCGTCCCGCGATTGGCCGCGCCGCAAACGGTTGCGGAATCTCCGTAAAAGATGTTTTTCCGAACCGCGGGGGTAAGATCAAGAAATGGAAATCTCTCCCGGCAAAGCGCCCAAGCTCAGCTTCATCACGCTGCTTTCGTACGATTATCGTTATGCGCTCAGGGCGATTCGCTCGTTTTATCAAATTGCCGACGAGATCATCCTCGGCCTCGACGCCGACCGCGTTACCTGGAAGCACAATCCGTTCGAGATCGACATGTTCGAGGTCAACGGGAATATTCGAAAGTTCGACAGTGAGGGCAAAGTGCGCGTCGTGGAGGGCAACTTTCACAAGACCGAACACCCCAGCGTGAACGAAACCCGCGAGCGCGCGGAATTATCCCTCCTTTGCGATCCGGGCAATTGGATCGTGCAAATCGACTGCGACGAGATGCTGCTCAATCCCGGCGAATTCCGCGATTGGCTCTTCGCCACCGATCCGAAGGAATGCGTTCTGGCGCGATGGATTTCGATTTTCAAGATATTTGGACAGCGGGCGCTGGTGATTCATCCGGCAACCGAGTGGGCGCCTGTCGCCACCCGTTTGCGCGGCCAATATACCGTCGGGCGCTGGACGGCGGAGAAGTCCGTCGAATCGCCGCTGCAATTGCTTCACTTTTCCTGGGGACGCTCGCGCGACGAATTACGCCAGAAGCTGGAAAACTGGGGGCATGCCGGCGAGTTCGATATTGAGGCGTTTCTCCGATTTTGGGACTCCGTCACTCTCGATAATTACCAGCAGTTCCGTGATTTTCATCCGATCCAGCCGGGGCTGTGGCCCAGCCTGACGGTGGGCAGTTTCAAATGGGCCGACGGAACGTGACGATTCATCCCGCACTTTGTCGCTGCTCAATCCATTTCAATATCACATTAGCCCGCGCGTCCCAGGTATGCGGCTTGGCCCAGGCGCTGGACCGCGCGATCATTTGCTGCGCGCCCTGCGGATCCGCAAGATACCGCCGGGCCTTTTCCACGGCGTCCGCGATATTTTCGTAGATCACGATTCCGTCCGCCCGCAAGCTTGAAAAATCCTCGCAGGAGTCGGCCAGGATCAAGCAATTCATCGCCGCGGTTTCGAAGATGCGCTGGCCAACGTCGCCGCAGGCGCTGGGGCAGAGGCTGATCCGCGCCTGGTGGTAAATGTTTCGGTATTGATCGTAAACCGCCCCCATCCCCGCCATTACCTTGAATCCGGCGGCCTTCATCGCTTTGAGAATTTCCACGCGATGCGGATACAACTCGCCCACCATCGCCAGGTCGAATTCGCGCTGACTGAACGGCACCGGTCCCGGCGTAAAGGCCGCCGGATCGTACGCGCACGGCAGCCACGTATCCGTCGGCCCGGACACCGGCATCACCCGGCTGTGCAAATGCCCCAGAAAATAATGCGCGATCCCTTCCCCCCGAAAATCCATGTGGTGGTTATCCACCGTGTAAACAACGTGCGGCACGTCGCGATAATGCGGGTGAAATCGGACCGGCGGCTGCATGGAATGAACCACCAAGTCCGGCGTCCAATCCGGCCAAAACGCGTCAATCGGGCCGTCCGGCTTCCAGGCCCGGCTCGCATCCAGCTTCAATCCCCAAATCACGGACCCAAGATCCGGCCCCACGCTCCGCACGTCCGCCCCCACGCGGTGAAAGGCGTCGCGCATATACCTGCCCAAATCGACTGGGAAATGATTGCAAACCACCAATACACGTTTCATTTCGCCTCGTCGCCGCGTTATTGATTCCGGCGGTGGGGATTGGCCGCCAGCCAATTCAGGATCGTCTGCGCTCGCGCGTCCCAGGTGTGCGGTTTCGCCCAGGCGGCCGATCGCTCGATCATCGTTTCCGCCGCAGCGGGATTCGCCAGCCAGTACTTCACTTTTTCCACCGCTTCGAGAATGTTCTGGTAAATCACGAGTCCATCGGCGTTCAAAGGCGCGAAATCCGCGCACGCATCGGTGAGCACCAGGCATTTCATCGCCGCCGTCTCAAAAATCCGCTGCGCAACGTCGCCGCAGGCGCTCAAGCAGAGGCTGATCCGGGCGCGGTGATAGATATCGCGGTACTGGTCGTAAACTTCGCCGTTCCCGGCTTGCAGCGCGATCCCGGCCCTGCGCATCGCGCCGACCATTTGCAATCGGTTGGGGTACATCGCCCCCAGCATCACGACGTCAAATTGCCGCGCGCTCCACGGAATCGGACTGGGAGTAAACGCCACCGGATCGTACGCGCACGGCAGCCAGGTGTCGCTCGGTTTCTCGACGGGCATCACCGGGGTGTTCAGGTGCGCCAGAAAATAATGATTGATCCCCTCCTGGCGAAAGTTATAAAAATGGTTGTCGACCGTATCCACGACGTGCGGAATGCCGCGATAACGCGGATTGAATTGATAGGGCGGCATCAGGGAATAGATGACCAGTTCCGGCGTCCAATCGGGCCAGACGGTGTCGATGGTGCCGTCGCCGACCCAGACTCGGCTGGCTTCCAGTTGCAGACCCCAGCATTGGGCTCCGAAATGCGGTCCCACCGTGCGCACGTCAACCCCCTGCCGCCGAAATGCGTCGCGCATGTACCGCCCGAGACAGACCGGATAGTGATTACAGGCCAGTAGTATGCGCTTCATTTCGGATTACCGTCGCGGCATTGTCGGGGCGTCGCGGATTGGCCGCAAGCCAATCGAGGATCACCCTAGCCCGCGCGTCCCAGGTATGCGGCTTGGCCCAGGCGCTGGAACGCTCAATCAACCCCTCGGCCATCTCTGGATTGGCCAGCAATTGCTTTACGACGCGCACCGCGTGGGAAACGCTTTGGTAAATGACGATGCCGTCGGCTTGCAAAGGGGCAAAATCCTCGCATGAATCGGACAGAACCACGCATTTCATCGCCGCCGTTTCAAAAATCCGCATCGCCACGTCGCCGGCGTAACTTAAACAGAGGCTGATTCGCGAATTGTGGTAGATATCCCGGTACTCGTCATAAACCGCTCCTGTCCTTGCCGCCACCTTGAACCCCGCCTCCCGCATAGCGTCGATCAGTCCTTGCCGATGGGGATACATGACCCCCACCAGCGCCACATCGAATTCGCGCTGGCAAAAGGGAATCGGACTGGGAGTGAAAGCCTCCGGGTCGTACGCGCAGGGGAGCCATGTGTCGCGCGGACCGTCAATCGACATCACCGTGCTGTATCGATGCGCCATGAAATAATGGTCGATCCCCTCCTGGCGAAAGCAGCGGACGTGATTGTCCACCGCATGCACAACGTGCGGAACGCCGCGATAGACGGGATTAAACGCATACGGAGGCAGGCTTGAATAGTACACCAGATCGGGCGTCCAATTCTTCCAGGCCGTTTCCAGCGTGCCGCAGGATTTCCACGCTCGGCTGGCCGCCAGCGTCATACCCCAGATTTCCGATCCGAAATCGGGCCCCACGGCGCGCACATCCGCCCCCAGGCGGCGGAACGCATCGTACATATATCGCCCCCCGCAAACCGCAAAGTGGTTGCAGACGATCAGCACCCGTCTCATGTTTGGATCACTGCGCTGCGACTATTATGCAACAGGATGTTCGGCCAGCCAACGGAGAATCGCCTCGGCCCGCGCGTCCCAGGTATGCGGCTTGGCCCAGGCGCTGGAGCGCTCAATGGCCGCCTCCGCCTCGGCCGGGTGGGCGAGCCAATACCTAACCTTTTCCACCGCGCCGGAAATGCCGTCATAAACCGCAATTCCGTCGGCTTTTAACGGGGCGTAGTCGGCGCACAAATCGGAAAGAACGAGGCATTTCATGGCCGCCGTTTCAAACACCCGCTGCCCGACGTCCCCGCAAAAACTAGGGCAAAGACTTATCCGCGCCTGGTGATAAATATTACGATATTCATCGTAAATGGCCCCGAGTCCCGCCATCACTTTGAAACCGGCCTGCTGCATCGCCCTGACGATTTCCAATCGGTGCGGATACATCACGCCGATCAAGGCCACATCGAATAGCCGGTTCTTCCACGGAGTCTTGCTGGGAGTGAATGCGGCCGGATCGTATGCGCATGGCAGCCACGTATCGCTCGGCCCTTCGATCGGCATCACGCGACTTTTCAAATGCGCAAGAAAATAATGATCAATTCTCTCGTCGCGGAAGTTATAGACATGATTGTCCACGGTAAACACCACATGCGGGACGCCGCGATAATGCTCATTAAACTGAAACGGCGGCTGCATTGAATAAATCACCAGCTCGGGCATCCAATCCGCCCAAACGGTTTCGATCGCGCCGTCGGCTTTCCAGACTCGGCTTTCCTCAAGATTCATGCCCCAGATTTCCCTGCCGAATTCCGGCCCCACCGTGCGCACCTCCGCCCCCTGCCGCCGCAGGGCGTCGCTGATATATCGCCCGCACCCGACGGGATGATGATTGCAGACGATCAGAACCCGCGCCATGCCGTCCTCACGCCACTTCCATTTTTTCCCGAACATCCCGCTGGCCCGGCTGAATCCGCAGCGGCAGAACAATCCAAAAGGCCGCCCCCTGGCCCGAAACGCTGGCAACCCCGATGGTTCCCCCCAAAAGCACGGTCAATTCCTTGCTGATCGCCAACCCCAGCCCGGTACCGCTGTGCTGGCGCGTAACCGAGCCGTCGATCTGTCGGAATTTTTCGAAGATGAGTTCATGTTTTTCCGCCTCGATTCCCGGCCCTTGATCGGTGACGGTGATCCGCACCTGATCCGTCCCTTCCATCGCCGCCACTATATCCACCCGCCCCCCGCGCGGCGAAAATTTGATCGCGTTGGAAAGAAAATTGTAAAGAACCTGCTGCAATTTCGCCGGATCGGTCTGAATAATCGGCACCTGCGCACCTACGGCCGCCACGATATTCAGCGCCTTTGCCTCCGCTAGCGGCCGCAGTAGATTGATCAGCCCCTCAAACACGTCCCCCACGCTCAGCGGCTCGCTCCGCACATCCATCCGCCCCGCTTCAATCTTCGCCAAATCGAGTAAATCGTTGATCAAATCCAGCAAATTCCGGCCGGCGAGTAAAATATTCTGCAGATACCGCGCGGGCTTACTTTCCGGATTTTCCCCGGCCGTCTCCTTCAGCAATTCCGCGAACCCCAAAATCGAATTCAGCGGCGTCCGCAATTCATGACTCACGTTGGCCAAAAACTCGCTCTTGAGCCGGTTCGATTCATACAACGCGACATTCGTCTGCGCCAACTGTCCCAGTCGTAAATCCAAAGCCTTATTGCTGTCGCGAAGTTGTTCATCCCGCGTCTTCAGGTTCGCGAGCATCGTATTAAATGTTTCAGACAGCTGCTGAAATTCGTCGCGGGTGCTGATATCTGAACGGATATTCAAATCGCCCTGGCTCACTTTTTCCGCCGTCTCTTGAAGCACGCGCACGGGCTGCAAAATGAGGCGGCTGACGATCAGATAAAGCACGCCAATCGCCAGCGTCCCGGCTATCGTGCCCGCCAGAAGAATGAAGACCCGGTTCAGAAAGAGTTGGTTCTCGGTTACCTGCGACGGAATATCCACCTCAACCATCCCCAGGAGCGCCCGAGGCGAAGGGCGGCTGGTATCGCTCGATACGGCAATCGCCGGCATGATTCCCGCCGACGCGGTCGTTCCATCATGGCAGGAGAGGCAAGAGGGCTCGTTGTACAAAGGGATTGCCAGACGATAGCGGTCCTCCCGATTCAAGCGATATGAGACGGAATCGTGCGACCGATCCGGCGAGTCCTCGAAATCTCGCAACGAACGGATTTCAAAGCGATCCAGCTTGATCGATTTTGGCGGAAAAACTGAAATCAGCCGGGGCCATACAAATTGCGGCTCGGCGGACGCCTCCGCCGCCTGCGCCAGCGGCGTTGTCGGCCCCGGTCGGACCCGGTGTTCCATCACCGCCTGCCGCGCAACCCCCTCCGCCGTTTGAAGGTTCACTTCAAGAACGATCTGTTCCATGCGCTTCCAGGGCACATACAAGGCCGCCCCGATGATTAAAACAACCGCCGCCCCAAAGAGAATCTGGCACTTGGCCGCCAGCGATATCCGTACTTGCCCGAAGCGTTTAAGCATTCCGCGCCCATTCTACCCGCCCCCCCGCCAGGAGGTATTCCCGCGACATTTTGTCCGTTGTCAGGGTTTGCCACTGTATGATATCTAAACAAGGCGTGGCCGCGTTTTTGCTCTGGCGGGCCACGAAAGAGGATTGGCTCATGTCCCTGTCCGGTCGGATTTTGGTGGTGGAAGACCACGAATCGGAGCGGCGCGCCGTTACCTCCGTCCTCAAATCCGAGGGCATGACGGTATTCAGCGTCGAAAGCGCGGATAAAGCCCTCAGTTACGTCGGCGAGGATATCCACGTCGTTTTGACTGATCTGAATCTTGGCGAGGTCAGCGGCATCGATCTACTAAGTCTGTGGAAACAAAAAAAGCCCGAAACTCAATTCATATTCCTCACCGGACACTCCAGCATTAATAGCGCCGTGGAGGCGATCAAAGCCGGAGCTTTCGATTATCTGACCAAACCGGTGAATTTTGACGAGTTGGTCTTGCTCATCGGCCGAGCCCTGGAAGTACTGACCAAAGATCGCGAAATCGAAAATCTCCGCCGGCGGCTCGATCAGAAATTTGGTTTGAGTCATCTGATCGGGCAATCCCGGCAAATGCAGGAAGTCTTCGACAAAATCCGCCGCGCCGCGCCGGTGGACAGCACCGTTCTTATCCTCGGCGAAAGCGGCACTGGCAAGGAACTGGTCGCCCAGGCCCTCCATCACAACAGCCCGCGAAGAAAAGGTCCGTTCGTCGCGGTGAATTGCGCCGCCGTCCCCGCCACATTGGTCGAAAGCGAACTTTTCGGCCACGTGCGCGGCGCCTTCACCGGCGCCACCGACAAACGCATCGGCCGCTTCGAACAAGCCGGCGGCGGAACCCTTTTCGTGGACGAAATCGGCGATTTCGAACTCGGCCTACAGGCCAAACTTCTCCGCGTCTTGGAGACCCTGACGGTCACGCCGGTCGGCGGCCAGGAAGACCACAAAGTGGACGTCCGCGTCCTGGCCGCCACCAGCCGCGATATCTCCAGGATGGTTCGCGAAAATAAATTCCGCGAGGACCTTTTCTATCGCCTGAATGTTGTGACGATTCATCTTAGCCCCCTTCGCCAGCGCCCGGACGACATTCCCATGCTCGTCGAACATTTCCTAAAGGAGATCACCGAGCAGAAGCACACGGCTCCACGCCGCATTACCCGCGAGGTGATGGACCGCTTTGCGACTTATTCCTGGCCCGGCAATGTCCGCGAATTGCGCAACACCCTGGAAAGCATGATGGTGCTGGCCGACGGCGAATTGATGACCGAGCGCGACCTTCCCGATCGATTCATAAGCGCTTCGGAGAGTCCCCACATCAACGCGGCGGGGTCGAATCAAGTTCCCTCGGGATTGCCCCTGGACCAATTGGAGAAGCTCGCCATCACCGAGGCTCTGCGTAAATGTTCCGGGAATCGCACCCATGCCGCTGATTTGCTTGGGATTTCCGTCCGCACCCTCCAACGAAAACTTCGCCAGTATCAGTCCGAATCGCCCGTCGATTCAGCTCCAGCCGATGTGCTAAATGGAGCGCAATATAATCTATAATTATACGACACAATGTCACACCAAGTGACATAGTGTCGTATTAACGGCTCGCCATAGCATTATCGTCATACCCCAAAAGCGTACCAATTTAGGTGGCACATTCCTTGCTTATTAGCTCGTCGACGGCTGGGCTATGCAGACTATAAGCACTGTCGACAAGGAGTGTTATATGTCAATCAGTATGGAATGCTTCGAATCCAACGGGCACTTCGCGACCTATGATGCTTATCCCAAACTCGCGGACCGCGAATTGGTGTTCCAGGTTCAATGCCATTTCTGTGGGTATGAGCCGACCGACACCGTCGTGGCGCCCAAGTTCTGCCCCAAATGCAACTCGACCTCGTTTGAGCGCTATGCCAAGCCGGGAAGCATTCTCGCTAATGCCCAGCGCTACGTGGCCTGATTCAGCAGTCGAATGATTTCCCCGGCGACCTCGCGGGCCTCGATTAGTGTCCGCACATTTCCATCCATGGTGCAAATGCCCTCGGCCTCCGTGACCACCCCATGACTCCCGCGCAGCAGCGCCGGGTTTTGCGAAACGCCGTTTATTTGCCGATCCCAGAATAGTTCCAGCCCGTCATATCCCGGCTTACGGTGGATATCGATCGTTTTGGCGAACGCCGGCGCGTCGGCGGGATCCGACCACCAGCGATAATCAAACCAGGCTCCCGGCGCCGCCGCGCAAATCAAATCCCCCG
>JBEKPV010000041.1:0-24749 GCA_049520395.1 Tepidisphaeraceae bacterium | reverse complement strand
GCCGGCTTCGCCGGCGGCGACGTGGGCGTTGCGAATTTTGTCGAGCAGGGAGGTCTTGCCGTGGTCGACGTGGCCGAGAATCGTCACGACGGCGGGACGGAGGACCAGGTTCTCTTCTGATTTGGGGCGCGCCTCGAGTTCCTCGAGGAGTTCCTCTTCGAGGGTCGCCTGCTGGGCGATCATCAGTTCGATGCCGTATTCCAGCGCGATGGAAGCGGCGGCTTCGGTTTCCAGGGACTGATTGATGGTGGCGAATACGCCCTGCTTCATCAGCTTGGAGATGATGTCGCTGCTCTTGATGCCCAGCGCGGCGGAAAGGCTCTTGACGGTAATCGGCTCCTCGACAGTGACGGGCTCGCCTTTTTGGGTGACGGATTTGGCCTGGGCGTGAGTGCCGCGTTTTTCGACCTGGCGGAGGTGGCTGTCGAAGACATTTCTGGAACTGGCGGCGGCGTTGAGGGCGTCCCGGCGGGCGATGAGGTCGGCGTCGGTGAATTCCTTAAGCTTTTCCATCGCTTCGCCGCGCCGGCCGTCGACGCCGCGGCGGCGACTGGAGAGACTGCCGCCTTTTTTGCCGGCGGCTTTTTTCTTTGTTTCTTCTTCGTCGTCCTCGGCGACTTTGGCGCCGCGGCCGCCGCGCGATGTGGCGGGAGTTACGGAACCCGAATCCGAGCTGTCGCCGGGGCCGGCGCCGGCGCCCGGCCTTGGCGGACGGGGACCGCGCGTATCGACGGTTTCTTCCTTTTCGATGCGGACGACGCGCGGGCCTTGAATCTTGGCGGGCTGGAGCGTCGTCAATTGCGGGGCTGGAGCGACTTGCTTTCGTTCAGTGGGAGCGGGCGGAGCCATGCCGCGACTGGCGAGCGTGACCGTCGGGCGAGGGGGCCGAATGTGTTCGGGACCGGCTCCTGCCGCGGGGGGAGCGCCGCCGGCGGCTGGGCCGGGCGGAGGAGGCGCGGGGGCTTTGGCTACGGCTGGGGGCGCGACGGCGGCGGGCTTTAATAGGGCCGGGGGCGAGGGCGCTACGGGCGGCGGCGGTGGCGCGGGAGGCGGAGGAGGGGGAGCCACGGGAACGACCGGCGGCGCGAGGATCACCGGCGCGGGGGGCGGCGGTTCGACCGGGGCGGGCGGTTCGACGAAGACGGTGGCGGTCGATTCGACGGCCGGGGGTTCATCGGACGGGGTTTCGGTCTTCTTTTTGGAGCGACTGGTTTTGGGCTTGGTGGCCACTTCAACGTGCGCGGCGGTTTCGACGGCGGTGCCGCCGCCGGCCTGGGCATTGCTGAACCATTCGCGCACGGACTCGGCGAGGCCGAGCGATAGCGTGCTCATGTGATTGGGCGCGACGTCGGAGAGACCTTCCTCCTTCAGTTTCTGAAGGATTGCCTTGGACTCAATGCCCAATTCCTTGGCGAGCAGATTGACTCGAATTCCCTTTGCCAAAACCAATCTCCTAGCAGCGGCCTTCGCGGCCGTTACAGCTTGTCGGTATCCGTCAAGGGCGGTTCCGTTTTTCCTTCGGCCAAATCGGACTCTTCGGTTTCATCCGGGGGCGATTTGAGTTCGGCCCCTTCGTCGGGTTGGGCGATCCCTTGAATCGCCGCTTCCTCGGGAGCAAGTTCTTCTCCATTGGTCTGACTTGTTTCTTTGTGGACCGTGACTTCAGCGGACGCGCCGGCGGAGGCTTCGAGGGCTCCGGGCAACGATCCGTCGGCTGGGGCTTCGGCGGCGGGCGACTCGGCCAAGGCCAGGAGGGCGGCCTTGTCCGCGGCCCGCGCGGAGGCTTCGGCGGCTCTGGCGGAGGCATCGGCGACTTTCTTGGCCTCCTGCTCGACGGCGACCAGTTTCGCCTCTTCGGCACAGCGTTCGACGACTTTTTGGGCGGTCGCCTCGTCGAGGCCGAGTTCTTCCATCAGGGGGCCGGTGCCGACTTCTTCCAGATCGCGCACGTCGATGAGGCCGAGGACGATCACCTTGTCGCACATTTCCTTGGTGACGCCTTCGACACTGCGGAGGGTGGCTTCGAGGCGCTGGGTGCCCTTTTGGAATTCGGTTGGGGTGAGGATGTCGATGTCCCAGCCGGTTAATCGGGCGGCGAGGCGGACGTTTTGGCCGCGCTTGCCGATGGCCAGGGAGAGCTGATCCTCGTTGACGACGACGGTGGCGCGGCCGAGTTCGAAGCAGAGGGCGACTTCGGCGACTTCCGCGGGCTTTAGGGCGTTGCTGATGAGAATCTGGCTGGATTCGTTCCAGCGGACGATATCGATTTTTTCGCCGCCGAGTTCATCGACGATATTTTTGATCCGGCTGCCGCGAACGCCGACGCAGGCGCCGACGGCATCGACCTTGGTGTCGATCGAGGAAACGGCGATCTTGGTTCGATGACCGGGTTCGCGTGCCAGGGCTTTGATTTCGATGGTGCGTTCGCCGACTTCGGGAACTTCGCGCTCGAATAATCGGCGGATGAGCTCGGGATGGCTTCGGCTGAGAATAATTTTTACGGCGCTGGGGGTGTCGCGGACTTCCAGAATCAGTGCCTGGACGCGCTCGCCGACCTGGTGGACTTCGCCGGGAATTTGCTCGCTCCGGGGCATGATGCCTTCGACGTTTCGGAGGAGGGTGACGATCATCGTGTCTTTTTCGAAGCGGGCGACGGTGCCGGTGATGATGGTGCCGACGCGGTCTTTGTATTCTTCGTAGATGCTGCCGCGCTCATCCTGGCGGATGAGCTGGATCATGACCTGCTTGACGGTCTGGGCGCCAATGCGGCCGACGACGGAGAGGGGAACTTCGACTCCCAGGCGGGCGGCGGAGATGATGCCGCTCTGGCGGTCGAGTTTTACGACGAATTCGCTGGCGTCTTCGGTGTTGAATTGTTTGCGCAGACCGGAAGCCACGGCCTGTTCGATGTCGTTGTAGATCTGATCTCGCTCGATATTTTTATCACGAGCGATACCGTCGACGATGCGGACGAGTTCTTGCGAATTCATAAATCAGCTCTCTATTTAGTTGTTGAGATTTTCCTAACTCCAACAAAAAAGGCCGTCCGAAACCGGCGGCCCGAGACGACACCCTAGCCAACACGCCTGTTCGCTATCCGGGCCTCCGGATCCGCGCCAAACGCGCTGAGTCGAAACTCGGGCCATGCATTTGCTTAAGCAATTGCATGGGAGGTCTCGTTACTGGAAGACATGGTCTCCAGGCTCAGGTTCATCCCGGTGTCTCCGGGCTCAAACAGATGCACTTTCCGAGCGTCGACGAACACCGTCGCGTCGGAGCCGGCTTGCACGCCAATCTGGGCATCCATCCGCCCTACCATCTGATCATGCAATGCCGTACTCATGTGCACATCCATTTCACTGCCGAGCGGCTCAATCACGTTGAGCCGGACTTTGACCGGGACGTCCAAACCCGGCGCACCGCCCAATGTAGCCAGTCGGACGTGTTCCGGACGGATTCCTAACACCACGTGTCCGGAGGTCCTGGCCAGAAGCCGTTTCCTGACTTCTGGGGGCAGATGCTCCAACGTAAGGGTAAACCCATTACCTGGCAAGGTCAACTCGCCACGGACCAACTTACCCTCCTCGAACCGCAGTCCGCCGCCTTCGGCGCGGAGGGTGCCGTCGAAGAAATTCATCGGTGGGGTGCCGATAAATCCGGCTACAAAACGATTTACGGGCGATTGATAGGTCCTTAACGGGGCGTCGGCCTGCTGAATTCGGCCGTCCTTCATAATCACGATCCGGTCGCCGAGGGTCATGGCCTCTTCCTGATCGTGGGTGACATATATAGTAGTCGTGCGGAGGCGCTGGTGGAGGCGTTTTAGCTCGGCGCGAGTGGTGACGCGGAGCTTGGCGTCTAGATTGGACAGGGGTTCGTCGAATAAAAAAGCGGAGGGTTCGCGGACAATGGCCCGCCCCACCGCGACGCGCTGGCGCTGGCCGCCGGAGAGCTGTTTCGGCTTGCGGTCGAGCAAGTGTTCGATATCGAGGGTTTTGGCGGCCTCGGTTACCCGCTGTTTGATCTGGGCTTTGGGCATGCCGCGGAGTTTTAGGCCGAAGGCCATGTTTTTGAAGACGGTCATGTGGGGGTAGAGGGCGTAGTTTTGGAAGACCATGGCGATGTCGCGGTCCTTGGGGGGGACATCGTTGACGACGCGATCGCCGATGCGGATGACGCCCTGGGAGATTTCTTCGAGGCCGGCGACCATGCGGAGGGTGGTGGTTTTGCCGCAGCCGGAGGGGCCGACGAGGACGACGAATTCTCGGTCGGCGATGGAGAGATCGATGCCGTCGACGGCACGGACGCCGCCGGGGTAGATTTTGGTGACTTGTTCTAACGCAACTCGCGCCATGACCTGCGCTTTCGGTTTGAAAACGAGAGAAGGGGCATTATACGGAAGGCGGGGATGCGTTCAATTTAAGACCCCCGGGGCGGCACCGTCGGCGCTGGGTGGGTATTTGATCCGTTTTGATTGCCCTGATGCGCACCATCCGCTATTTAATGACGGCATGAAGTACAGCACCCTTGGCCGCACGGGTTTGAAAGTCTCGCGGATTTGCCTGGGGACGATGAACTTTGGGCCGTTCACTTCTGAAGCTGATTCCCACGCCATCATGGACAAGGCATTGGAGTTGGGGATCAATTTTTTCGACACGGCGGACGTTTATGGGCGGCAGAAGGGGAAAGGCATCACCGAACAGATCGTGGGGAACTGGTTTTCGCTGGGCTCGGCGCGGCGGGAGAAGACGGTGCTGGCGACGAAGGTGTTCGCCGACATGATGCTCCATCCGGGCGATTTCACGATGCAACGCGGGCTGAGCGCGGCGAAAATTCGGCGCGCTTGCGATGATAGCCTTCGCCGGTTGAAGGTCGATTACATCGATCTTTATCAGATGCATCACATCTCTCGACAAACGCCATGGGATGAAATCTGGCAGGCCATGGAAGTCCTGGTTCAGCAGGGGAAAATTCTTTACGTGGGGAGCAGCAATTTCGGCGGTTGGCATATCGCGTCGGCATGCGAAACGGCGAGGCGTCGGAATTTTCTGGGGCTGGTCAGTGAGCAGAGCAAATATAGCCTTGCGTGTCGCACGGTGGAGTTGGAAGTGTTGCCGGCTTGCA
The DNA here is from genome assembly GCA_049520395.1 of Tepidisphaeraceae bacterium. Lineage (GTDB taxonomy): Bacteria > Planctomycetota > Phycisphaerae > Tepidisphaerales > Tepidisphaeraceae > UBA1161. The sequence continues at coordinate 19,625 of JBEKPV010000041.1, read as the reverse complement.
GGGCGTATGGCGTGGGCGTGATTCCGTGGAGCCCGCTGGATGGTGGGTTCCTGGGCGGAGCGCTGCAGAAATATGAGCAGGGTCGGCGCGCGGAGGAGGATCAGCGACAGAAGATCCAGAAACATCGGCCGCAATTGGAGGCTTGGGAAAATTTTTGCCGGGAACTGGGGGAATCGCCGGCGAATGTGGCGCTGGCGTGGCTGCTGGCGAATCCGGCGGTGACGGCTCCGATCATCGGGCCGCGCACCGTCGATCAATTGACCAGCGCGGTGCGCAGCACGGAAATATCGCTTGGCGAGCCGGGCATGAGCCGCTTGAATGAAATCTGGCCTGGGCCGGGGGGCGAAGCGCCGGAAGCGTATGCGTGGTGAATGATGAATTTAAATGTTTCGGGGCGGGCGGCTCCTTTTTGCAAACTTGCCGATTTATCCCGTTATGTGGCTTGCCCGTGGGATTTGACGGCGGATCCCGCGGGAAGAGCACACTGGATCGAATTTTTCAAGCGGCATTTGGGGACGATGCTTTCGCTGGGTGTGGAAGCGGCCGCAGCGCGCGGGGAGACGCGAGAAAATGCGAGCCAGAGAGCGGATCGGTGCAGGCTCGAATTTATCGCGGCGTTCGATGCGTTTGGGGCGGCGGCGGATCAGTTCGGGCGGGTTACGATTCTGACCCTCGACCGGTGGCGCGACGATATTCTCCGGCGGCATGGGTTTGTCGATCCGTTTATCGATCTGAAGAATCGCGAAAATGAGAAAATGCTGCCGCTGCTGGCGACGGTTTGCGATCAAATCGATTCACTGAGCGGGACGGAACAATTTCGGGCGGTGGTCCATGGGATTTTTGCGGGGAATATTTTTGATATGGGGGCGGACGCGACGGCTAAAAAGTTTCTGCACGTCAGCCCGGATTTTTTTGCGACGCGCGATACCCTTCCAGAGCATCCGTGGCTGATCGACGATTATGCGGCCCTGGCGCAACGGATGCTGGGCGGACCTTTGCATAAGAAAGCCGTGTTCTTTATCGACAATGCGGGGAGCGATTTTTTGCTGGGGGCGCTGCCGGCGATTCGGTGGCTGGCGCGGCGTGGGACGCCGGTGGTTCTGGCGGCTAATTCGCGGCCGACGCTGAATGACATGACTGTGGATGACGTGCGGGCGTGGTGGCCGAGGATTTTGCAGGTTGAGCCGTCGTTTGGGGAGTTGCCCATTTCGATCGTCGGGACGGGGACGGGGGAGCCGCTGATTGATTTGGGGCAGATTGATCCGCAACTGAATGCGGCGGCCAGCGACGCTGATCTGGTGATTTTGGAGGGAATGGGGCGAGGGGTGGAGAGTAATCTGGAGGCGGAGTTCAATTGCGACACGCTGAATATCGCGATGCTGAAGGATTCAGCGGTTGCGGGACGGCATGGGGGGAAGGTGTTTGATCTGGTTTGCCAGTTTCGAGCCGGGAAATCGCCGGGCGCCTGACCATTTTATCTTTTGGCGTGATTGGCGTCTGAATTCTCCGTTTGTCGGGGAATGAATCCGGGAACGCCGGTCTTCACGACGGCATTAAACCTGAACTGCGACTTAATTCCTTCGCTGATCTCCCGCACGGCGTCTTCGGGGATGGCCGAGACGTCAAAATTCTCTGTGATGCGGCTGGGAGTTTTGGAGGTGGTCAGTAGAGCCGTTCCGCGCTGGATCGCCCAGGCGAGCACGACCTGCGCGGGCGTCTTTTTGACCCTGGCGGCGATGGCCGTGATGATGGGATCTTCCAGCATATTGGGCTTGCTGTTGTGCCCCAGCGCGGCGAACGCCTGCAGCACGATGCCGCTGGTTTTGCAATAGTTCAACAGCTCCCATTCCGGAAGGTAGGGGTGGGATTCCACGTGAACGACGGCGGGTTTGATCCTGGCGGAATCAAAGATTCCCTTGGCCTGCTCCAGACTGACATCGGATAATCCGATGGCCTTGCATTTGCCTCCGTCCACGAGCGCCTCCATGGCTCGCCACGTATCCAGAAGCGTAACCCCCTTGTCATAAATCACGTTGCCGCCGGCGTCCCTGGGGTCCTGATCGTCTCCGGGCTGGAAGGCAAAGGGCGTGTGGATGAGGTAGAGATCGAGGAAATCGAGTTGGAGTTTTTTGAGACTGGCCTCGAATGCGGGCTGGACGCGCTCGGGGCGATGATTGGTGTTCCAGAGCTTGGTGACGACGAAGACGTCGGCGCGCTTGATCTTCCCGTCCTGAAACACTTCCTGCATCGCTTCGCCGACCTGTTTTTCGGTTCGATAGCGCTCCGCCGTGTCGAGCAGGCGAAAACCGGCTTGCAGGGCGGTTTTGGTGGCGTTTTTGGTTGCCACGGGGTCGGGAATCAATGTGCCGAATCCGAGCGCGGGGATCGAATTGGACCCGGTGTTGAGCTTCAACTTCGTATAACGAAGGTCGTCGGGGGTTGCCATGGTTTTGCTCCTGGGATGTTATCCATCTCGATTGGCGTCGAGTTCGTGGCCGGGCGGTTCCAGACGTTTATCGCCATATCTTCGCCGGGGTGGGAACTACAAATCAACGTGCAATTATTGCGGATTCGCATCCGGGGCGAGGAGGCGGCGGCGATGAGGTTTGGTTTGATTCTGGCGTCGCCGGTGTTGGGCAACGGCCCAAACGCGGAGGTCGCCGAATAATTTGGCGAGGGTGGCGGGCAGGTAGTGGGCGTTGAGGCCGCTGGGGTTGGGAAGTACCCAGGCGTAGCTGCCTCCGAAGAGGGGTTTTTGGAGGCCGACGTGTGCGTCTTTGATGCCGGAGACGACGCGATAGGGATGAATGCCGACGAAGGCGACGACGGTCGGGCGCCAGCGGCGGACTTTGGCTTCGAGGCGCCGGCCGCCGGCGCGGAGTTCGTCGTCGGTGAGTTCATCGGCACGGACGGTGGCGCGCTGGACGATGTTGGTGATGCCGAAGCCGAGGTCGAGAAGGAGAGGACTTTCGAAAGGATTAAAGAGGCGTGGAGTAAATCCGCCGCCGTAGAGGGCGGGCCAGAAGCGATTTCCGGGGTGGCCGAAGTGACGGCCGATGGCGGCGGTGTAGAGGCCGGGGTTGATCCCCGCGAAGAGGACGATGAGGTTCTTGGCCGCGAGGTCCGGGATGTGCTTGTTGCGCGCGGCGAGGAGCTGGGATTTGGCGGGTTTCCAGGGTTGGATTAGTTTTGGGTGCATGGGCGCCGATTCGTTTGTAACGGGTTGTTGGCGATTGTCCAAGCGAGGCGGCGGGAGGCCGAACGAATTTTTTCTGCTTTTCTGGGCCGAAATCAGGGTTTTGGTCGCCGACTAAAAAATTCAAAGGAGATTCGCAGACCACAGACGGACGCATTCCAGGAACTTACTTCCCATTGGCCTGCATCGTATCCACACTGGTATCGTCTCCCGGTGTGATGCGGTAGCGATGAAGATCGCCGGTCGTTCGAGCCACAAGGGTCAGGGTTCCGTCGTCGGCGACTTCCCAGTTCCCGGGGATCATCGCGTCGGTGTCGTTGAAGCGAATCGACAGGGGCCGGCCATCAAGGTAGACGGCCCCGCTGTCGTAGTCGGTGGACGTTTGGGGCGGACGGTGGCCCAGCCAATACACGTGCTTGCCGTCAGGCGTGAAAACCGGGTGCATCGCATTGGCCACACCGGGATCGCCGGCGACAAATTTCGTGTCGTAAAACAGGCCCGTTGTATTGGCCGCCGGCTGGGGCGTGCCGAAGGTGAGCAGGTGCTGACTGTCCGGGCTGAAAAGGAATTTTCCCTGGCAGGAGTACTCGGTCTGCTCGATGCCATCGAGAAAGAGGACGCCCGCGTTGTTGTAGACGTAGTGGTTGCCATCGGGACTGAAGAGGAACGCGATCGGCCCAACGCCGCCGGTGCGGCCCTTGAAGGTCATCGGTTTGTCATCGATCATCGCTGACGGCGGCTTTCCCGGGGTCGGCGGGATCAGGTACGCGATGTGTTTGCCATCGGCGGAAACAACCGGCGAGAAGAGCTGGCTCTGGCCGTCGGATTCGTCCTCGTTGCTGACCAGGAAGTACTTCATTCCGACCTGCGCGACGTAAAGGAATTTGCTCGAATCGGCCGTGAAGCCCGGACAAGCCGGCGCCCGGTCTTCGGCGGCCACCTCCACGCCTGGTGCAATTCCGTTGGACCAGGCGAGCGGCGTGGAGATCGGGTTGTTCGGTGCCGGAGTGGTCGAGATGCCCTGATATTCCTGGCCTTTCGTGCCGTCGAGAATCACATATTGCACCGGTCCGCTCGTGCAGAGGACGGCATATCGTTTGTCGTCGGGGCTGAAATAGACGTTAGAAACCAGGATTTTGTCCGTGCCGGGAAGGATATTGCCGTTGACGCTCAGAGCCGGCGGCGCGCCGTCCTGCGGCACGACGGTCGCGATAAGCTGCCCGCCGCCCGGCGAGACCCACACTTGGATGATGCTCCGCGCCCGCACGCCTGCCTGGCCATCGACGGTGATCACGCCTTCTTCGGGCCCGCGCACGATGCCGATGAGATGCCCCTTGCCGGTGTATTGAATATTATCGCCGAAATAGGGAACCTGCTTGCCGTCGACCACCGCGAACGGCGTCTGCTGTCCGTCAAATCCGGCACCGACGTATGCGAAATGCTCGCCATCCGGGCTGGCGGTGACGACAGGCATGGAGTAGCTCTTGGGTCCGGGTTGCCCGTCGGCGACAATGACGTAACCCCCGTTGTCGCCGGCCGCTCCGAAGAGCACATGCTTGCCGCCCGTCGTGATCATCAGGTTGGTGTTTAGTAATTCCGACCCCGTGTACTTGCCGCGGTAGATTTCCTTGCCATCGGCGACGGCGATGTACTCGTCACCGACCTTGGCGAGATAAGCGCTATGCTCGCCTTCTTTTGAAAAGACGACTGGCACCGTGCGTAATCCGCCATTGGGCCCGGCCGATCCGGCGTAATACGGCGTGCCGTCCGGATTGATCATTTGATCGAACTTCGGTCCGACATTGCCGTCGATGTTGACAACGAACCGGCTGCCGCTGTTTTGCAGCGCGGCCGCGTGTCCGCCATGATTGCTGAGTGTCACCCCCGCCCACTGACCCGCCTGGCAGAGCACGACATCCTCGATCTTCGGATCCGCAAGCGCCACGCCTGGCCCACACACCAACCCCAAAACCGCTAACATTTGCAGCACTCGCATAGGTGGCTCCCGTTGGACTCTACTTAATGACAACGTGGTTGATTTATTGGTTAGTCCAGATGGGCATCAATGAGAATGGTTCGATGCCGGAATTCAAGTACTGCAACTTGCTCATCGTAACTCCCAATCCCCCCGCGAAACCCAAACAGTTCATCAAACCCATCGCAAGGCCATAGCCAGCGATGCGACAAACACGTATCGGGACGAAATCATCGTGGTGAGTTTCCGTCCCATCAAATCGGGGCGACAGGATTCGAACCTGCGGCCTTCTGGTCCCAAACCAGACGCTCTACCAAGCTGAGCTACGCCCCGGACGCCCCTACTTTACCCTTGAATCGTGTCGTGCGGCAAACGGACCGAACTGGCGGTGGTGTCAATCTAGATCAATCATACGGGTCGTGTCGCGATGCCGGGAAAGGCCCACGGCGGCGCCGTGGGCGTTCTGATCCAGTCTGCCGTCCGCTTTCAGCTTTCTCCGCCTCACACCAGATCGCATGCGTCGGCGGGCATCCAGTGGCGTTCCTTGCCTTGCCATTTGACGTTGCAGCCGATTGGGTTGGTCAATTCCACTGGGGGTGTTTTGCCGGCTAGCAGCGCGTCGACGGCGTCGCGCAATTCGTGGGTCGTCTCTTTGCCGGGGTTGCGCGGGTTGTCGTCCATGCGGCCGGTGTAACGGAGTTTGCGGTCGGCGTCGAAGACGTAGTAGTGCGGCGTGCGCAAAGCGCCGTACGCCAGGGCGACTTTCTGGGAATCGTCGCGGACGTACGGGAATTTGAAATGTTTTTCCCTGGCTCGCTGCACCATGTGATCGAAGGAATCGGTGGGATGGCCTTCGGTTTCGTTGGAATTGATGCCGATCAGGGCCACGCCTTGGGGGGCGTAATCGTCGTAAAATTTGTTGATGCGGTCTTCGGAGCCGATCACGTAGGGGCAATGGTTGCAGGTGAAGAGGACGATCAGGAGTTTGGCGTCTTTGAAGCTGGCGAGGGAATAGTTTTTGCCGTCGACGCCGGGGAGATTGAAGTCGGGGGCCTTTTGGCCGAGGGAGAGAGTGAATGGCATTGGAAGGTTCCTTTCGGGGTTTTCACCCATTATAGGCCTGCGGGGATTTGGGCCAAGACTCTTTTTCGGGTCGGGTGGAATGCCGATAAATCCTTAATAGTTGCCAGTTGCTAGTTGCTAGTTGCCAGTAGTTTGTGGGGAAGATACGACTGGCGACTCCAAACTCGCAACTGGCAACTGGCAACTGGCAACTATTCCCTTGTTGAAAGGTTTCCATGAGTTTTTTGAGACGGCGGAACTTGGTTGTTTGGGCGGCTTTGGTGCCGCTGGTGGGGTGGATTTTTGGGGACACGCCGGCGGCGGCGCATCATTTCAATCCGAATCCGGCGGGGGTTGTGAGCACGTTTTTGCCGGGGGCGCCGGTGAGCGCGGATGAATTGGCGGCGATTTTGGGGGTGTATGTTTGGAAGTTTGAGCTGGCGCTGCCGGATGGGAATTATCGCGTGGGGGTTTCGGTGATGAAACAGGGTCGGCATGGATCGGCCAGTCCGATTGGGGCGGGACTGGTGGTGCCGGTGAATCATGACACGCCGACGAATTTGACGGTTGCGATCGTGCCGGTTGGAGGGACGATTTCCGATGCCTCGCAGGTGCGCGTGGTCATTGAGGGGCTCGGGGCGTACTCGGCGACGACGATTGATAATCCGGTGGAGGGGATGGCAATTGGTCTGCCGGAGAAGCCGGAGAAGCCGGATCCGCTGACGTATGTGCTGATGGGCGGGTTTCGGGGGCATACGGTTTCGAGCCCGGTGAGGGGGAACGCCGATCGGCTGATCCTGCTGAATTTCCAATCGCAGATGATTGTGCAGGATACGGATCAGAATTAAAACAGTGGGATGATGCGGCCGGGAACTGCCCGGTCGGGCGGCAGCCAATTGAAATTGGAGGGGCCAAGCTTCAGGACATCGCGTTAGGCTGGAATGATCTGGCATTGCTGACGACAATGCGGTCATGAGCAGCGTGCCTCGGCAAATTATCGCGATGGGCGGGGGCGGGTTTTCGATGGAGCCGGAGAATCCGCGGCTGGATCGGTACATTCTGGCGCAAGCGGGCAAATCGAATCCGTCGGTTTGCTTTATCCCCCCCGCTCCCTGGAAGGATTACATCGAGCGATTCCATGCGGCCTTCGCGAAGTTTGAGTGCCGGGCTTCGGATCTGAGTTTTTATCCGCCCCCCACCGCCGATCTGGAATCATTTATTCTTGAGAAAGACATCGTCTACGTCGGGGGCGGGACGACCAAGAGCATGCTGGCGGTTTGGCGGGAATGGAATATGCCCGCGATTTTGAAAAAAGCATTGGAAAAGGGAGTGATTTTGTCGGGGCTGAGCGCGGGGGGGATTTGCTGGTTTGATTGGGGGGTGACGGATTCGATTCCGGGGGCGCTGACGCCGCTGAAATGTCTGGGGTTTTTGGCGGGGAGCTTTTGCCCGCATTTTGACGGGGAGCCGATGCGGCGGCCGGAGTTTCATCGTTTGCTCAAGGAGGGGAAGATTCCCGCGGGGTTGGCGGCGGATGACGGAGCGGCGGTGCATTTCATCGACGGGAAATTGGAGCGGGCGGTTGCGTCACGGCCGAAGGCGATGGCGTATCAACTGGGGATTGAAAACGGGGAGGTTGCGGAGCGCGGGATTTTGCCGAGATATCTGGAGTAATCAGGCGGCTTCTTCGGACTCGTCGTGAGGTTCGGGCAGCTCGGGCTTGGTTTTTTCGGATTCGGATTTGCCATTGAGTCCGAGTTCTTCCAGGAGTTTGGCGGGGACTTCGCCGGTGTTTCGGCATTTGGGGTAGCCGGAGCAGCCGAGGAATTTTCCGCGGCGGCCCTCGCGGATGATCATGGGTTTTCCGCATTCTTCGCAGTCGATGTCGGTGGCGATGGGTCCGGCTTTACCGAGCGTGGCGGCGGGCATGACGCCGCCGTTGAGCTTCATGACCATTTCGTTGGCCTTGGATTGTCCTTCCTTCAGTGCGGGGAGGAGAGCCTCGACGAGTTTTAGATTTTCACCTTCGAGTTTGGCGACTTGCCGGGTCGCGCGGCATTTGGGGAAAGCGCTGCAGCCGAGGAATGGGCCGCGTTTGGAATCGCGGAGGATCATGGCGCTGCCGCATTTTTCGCATTTGACGGGAGTGACGACTTTGGTCTTGGGGGGCTGGGGTTTGCCTTCTTTGTCGAGGTTGACGATGGTTTCGCACTCGCGTTTGCCTTCGGCGTTCTTGATGTTGTATCCGGTGCAGCCTAGGAATTCGCCGAAGCGGCCGCGCATTTTGCGCATTTCGCGGCCGCAGTTGGGGCATTTAAATTCGCTCTTCTCCTGCATCTTGGGCTTGCCTTGTTTGTCGACGGATTTGATGCCGTCGCACTGCGGATAATTGTTGCAGGAGAGGAAGAATCCGTTTTTGCTGATGCGGTAGACCATGGGGGAGCCGCATTTTTCGCAGACGTATTTCGAGGGGGTGCCGCCGGCGTGCTCGAGTTTGTCCAGAGCGCCGTCCACCGTTTTGTGGAAGGGGCCGTAAAAGTTCTTGAGCAGCGCGATCCAATCGAGGTGTTTTTCCTCGATTTCGTCGAGCTTCAGTTCCATGCCGGCGGTGAACTGGACGTTCATGATTTCCGGGAAGGCCTGGACGAGTTTGTCGGTGACGATGGAGCCGAGCATGGTGGCGTGAAAACGCCGGTCGATCTGCTCGACATATTCGCGGTCCTGGATGGTGTGAATGATCGACGCGTAGGTGCTGGGGCGGCCGATGCCGAGGCGCTCCAGTTCCTTGACGAGGGTCGCCTCGCTGAAGCGGGGCGGGGCTTGCGTGAAATGCTGAGTGGGGCTGAGATCGATCGGGAATACGGCCGAGCCTTCGGGCAATTCGGGGAGAAGTTGATCCTCGCTGGAAATGCCGGCGACTTTCATGAAGCCGTCGAAGACGAGTTTGCGGCCGGAAGCGCGGAAGATGGCTTCGCCGCCGGGGGTGGCGGCGGAGATTTGGGCGGTGGTGGCGTCGAATTGAGCGGGCGGCATCTGGCAGGCGAGGAAGCGGGTCCAGATTAATTGATAGAGCCGCGATTCGTCGGCGCCGAGCTTGGCGTGGGCCTCGGTCGGGGAGAAGGCGGCGTCGGTCGGCCGGATCGCTTCGTGGGCTTCCTGGGCGCTTTTGCCGGAGGCGTAGGTGTTGGGGGCGGCGGGGAGATATTTGGCGCCGAACGTTTTTTCGATATAGCCGCGGACCATCGAGAGCGCGTCGGCCGACAGGTTGGTGCTGTCGGTTCGCATATAAGTAATGTGGCCGGATTCGTAGAGCGTCTGGGCGACGCGCATGGCGCGCTGGGCGCCGAAGCCGAGGCGGCTGCTGGCGGCCTGCTGCAACGTGCTGGTGATGAAGGGGGCGGGCGGCTTGCTGGTGACGCGCTTGCGCTCCACGGATTTGACCGTCAGTTTCGGCGCCTTGGCCAGAGCGCCGGTGAAGACGGTCAGGTTTTTCGCGGGGCCCTTGCCTTCGGGGTCTTCGGTATTCGTCTCGTTGGTGACGGTCCAGCCAAGCAGCTCGGCGGCTTTGCGGGCGTCGGCTTTGTTGTTGGGCTCGAATTTCTTTCCCGCCAGTTCAACGAGTTCCGCTTCGAAGGCTTCGTGCTCGGTGAGCCATTTATCCTTTTCCGCCTTGGTCCGCGCGCCGTTGCCGGTGCTGGTGAGGAACTGGGCCCATTGGGGTGCGAGGGCGGGGGCTTTTTTCCCGTCGGCGGTAAAGATGGCGCCGATCTTCCAATATTCGTCGGGGATGAAGGCCTCGATGGCGCGTTCGCGCTCGACGATAAGCCGGACGGCGACCGACTGCACGCGCCCCGCCGAGAGGCCGCGGGCGACTTTGCGCCAGAGGAGCGGGCTGATTTCGTAGCCAACGATGCGGTCGAGGATGCGGCGGGCCTGCTGGGCGTTGACGCGGTCGATGTCGATCGCGTGCGGCTTGAGAAACGCTTTTTGAATTTCGGTTTTGGTGATCGCGTTGAAGATAACGCGGAAGACGCGCTCGTCGGGGATCCCCAGGGTCTCCTTCAGATGCCAGGCGATGGCTTCGCCTTCGCGGTCCAAGTCGGTGGCGAGATAAATCTTGTCGCTTTCCTTGGCGAGTTTTTTCAGTTCGCCGATGACTTTCGAGCGGCTTTCGAGCACTTCGTAATCGGGGACGAAGGTTTTCAGATCGACGCCCATGCCTTTGCTGGGGAGATCGCGGACGTGACCCATGGAGGCGCGTACCACGTAATCGTCGCCGAGATATTTATTGATGGTCTTCGCCTTGGCTGGCGACTCGACGATGACCAGATGTTTTCCGTTCTTCCGTACCATGCGCTCCTGTCACTTATTAATCGCCGCCGGACTCCATTCTTGAGGCTCGTATCGACCTTCGGCCCATAACTCTTCAGCAAAAGCCGTTTAAGGGCGGGGCAGTTTCCAAACCGAACCCTAGGCTGTCAAGCCGGGGCGACCACTAAAAAACGCCTCACCATTACGCCGCGGACCCTGACAGGTTCGTTGCGACTGCCGCCCTGACGGCCACTTTTCGCATATTTTTTGTATCGATAAGCAATTGACCTGCAATCACTTATGATTTTGCTGGTTGACCGGCGAATATTTTCTTGCCGCAACGCGCAACTACCCCGGCTGAAAAAAGTGAAAAAAAAGCCCCGCGCGGTGGCGCGGGGCTGAGTTAATTTTCACTTTCGGACCAAGCGGGCGCTGCGATCACACCCCGGCTTGGGGCACCGGTTCGGGGAGGGCAGCCGGCTGGGCGGCGGCCTGGACCCGGGCGGCGGCGGGGACCTGCGGCTCGGGAATTTCCGGGGGCTCGGCGAGGTGCTTGATCTTCAAATTCAGGTGCGGCTGGAAGGCCGTACCGGCCGGAATCAGGTGGCCGAGGATCACGTTTTCCTTGAGTCCCACCAGTGTGTCGATGGCGCCGGCGAGGGCCGCCTCGGTGAGCACCTTCGTGGTTTCCTGGAAGCTGGCGGCACTGATGAAGCTCTCGCTTTGCAGCGACGCCTTGGTGATGCCGAGCAGCAGCGTTTTGGCGCGGGCGGGCTTGGGCTTTTTGCCCTTGGCGGGGTCCTTGCCGGCGGCCTCGGCGGCGTCGTTGGCCTCCTTCAGCTCGGTCTTGAGGACCACGTCGCCTTCCTTGAAGCTGGTTCCGCCCGGATCGACGATCTTCACGCTTTGAACCAGGGTTTCGTTCCCCTGGCGGAAACGGAAGCGGTCGAGCACTTCGCCGGGCAGGAATTTGCTGTCGCCGGCGTCTTCGACCTTCACCTTGCGCAACATCTGATTCAGGATGATCTCGATGTGCTTGTCGTTGATCTTCACGCCCTGGCTTCGGTAAACATTTTGCACTTCGGCCAGGAGGTATTGGTAAAGCGATTCCTCGCCTTTGATGCGAAGGATGTCGTGGGGAATGATCGGCCCGTGGATGAGCGGATCGCCGGCGTCGACGCTGTCGCCGGTGTGGACCTGAAGTTCCTTGTCGTTGGGGACGTGGTGTTCGCGTTCCATGCCGGTTTCGGAGCGGACGATCATGGTCGTCTTTCCGCGGCGTTTTTCGGAGCGGATTTCCACGGTACCGGAGATTTCCGCCAGCACCGAGGGGTCCTTGGGCTTGCGCGCCTCGAAGATTTCGGTGACGCGGGGGAGACCGCCGGTGATGTCCATGGTGCCGGCCGCTTCGCGCGGCTGGCGGGCGAGCATCTGGCCGGGCTCGATGCGCTGGCCGTTGCGCACTTCGATACGGGCCTTGGCGGGGAGATAGTGGAAGTCTAGGATTTTTCCGTCATCGCCTTCGATGGTGATGCGCGGATGGCGTTCGCCCTTGTGCTCGATGACGACCAGCTTGCTCTCGCCGGCGCCACCGCCGCGACGCTCTTCTTCCATGCGGACGGTTTCGCCTTCTTCGATGTCTTCGTAGCGGACGATGCCGCCCTTTTCGGCAAGGATGGGCGTGATATGGGCATCCCAGACGACCAGTTGCTGGCGCGGACGAACTTTTTCGCCGTTGGCGACCAGCACGGTGGAGCCGTAGGGAACTTTGTATTTTTCAAGTTCGCGGCCTTTGGGGTCGACGATGGCGATTTCGCCGTTTCGCTTGATGGCGATGAGGGCTTTCTTGCCTTCGGCGTCCGTGAGTTCGACGGCATTGATGTCGTGATGCTGGACGGTACCGCCGCTGACGGCTTTGATATCGTTTTCGATGAGGCTACCGGTGGCGACGCCGCCGGTGTGGAACGTGCGCATGGTCAGCTGCGTGCCGGGTTCGCCGATGGATTGGGCGGCGATGATACCGACGGCGAGGCCTTCCTCGACGACCTGGTTGGTGGACATATCGACGCCGTAGCAGCGGGCGCAGACGCCGCGCGGGCTTTCGCACGTGAGCGGAGAGCGGACGCGAATGCTTTCCAGCTTCAATTCCTTGAGCCGGTCGGCGATCTCGCCGGTGATGATCTGGTTTTCCTCAACGATGGTTTCGTCGGTGATCGGATTGCGGATGGTGTCGCGGGCGCTGCGGCCGACGATCATGTCCTTCAATTCGACTTCGACGGTTTCGCCTTTGTAGATCGTCGTCTTGGTGACGCCGTTGAGTGTATGGCAATTGATTTCGTTGACGATGACGTTTTGCGCCACGTCCGCGAGTTTGCGGGTTAGATAACCCGAGTCGGCGGTCTTGAGCGCGGTATCGGCCAGACCCTTGCGGGCGCCGTGCGTGGAGGAGAAATATTCCAGCACGGAGAGGCCCTCGCGGAAATTGGCCTTGATGGGGGTTTCGATGATTTCGCCGGAGGGCTTGGCCATGAGGCCGCGCATTCCGCCGAGCTGGCGCATCTGGTCGACGGATCCGCGGGCCTTGCTGGTCGCCATCATGTTGATGGGATTGAGGTATTTCAGCATTCCCTTCTGACGGGCGACTTCCTTTTGGACGGGCTTGCCGTCGTCGTCGCGGTAGTCGTTTTCCAGGCCGGCCATGAGGTCTTCCGTAACCTGCTTGCGGGCGTGGCCCCAGAGATCGATGAGCTGGGAATAGCGTTCCTGATCGGTGATGGTGCCCATGCGATAGTTCTTTTCGATCTTGTCGGCGCGTTTCTGGCCTTCTTCGAGAATCGTGGCCTTGGATTCCGGCGTGCGGATATCGGTGACGCCGAAGCTTAGACCGGCCAGAGTGGAACGCTTGAAGCCGAGGGCTTTCATGTCGTCGAGCAACTGGATGGTCGCGGGACGGCCGAGCGTGGCGTAGGTGTCGGCGATGACGCGGCTACCGCCGGCGCTGGTCAGGGCGTAATTATAAAACGGCATCGCATCGGGAAGGATGTCGTTGAAGATGCAACGCCCCACCGTGGTGAGGACGACTTGCCCGTCGAAATCCTTGGGCTTGGGGGAGGCGACGTAGTCGGGCTTTTTGCGCTTGCGTTGCAGCTCCAGGTTTTTCCAGGCTTCGTCCGCGAGGGGGACGGGGGCGGATTTATCGCTGGGGACGACCTGCTTTCGGTCGGCGAGGCGAACGAAAATCCGCGTGTGCGTGGCGATCCGGCCCAGATCGTGGGCCAGCATCGCTTCGCGCGGATTGTTGTAGAGGGTGTATTCGCCGCGGTCGCCTTCGCGATCGACGGTCATGTAGTAAATCCCCAGCACGATGTCCTGCGAGGGAGTGATGATCGGCGTTCCGTTGGCGGGGGAGAAAATGTTGTTCGGAGCGAGCATCAGAGCGTGGGTTTCGGCCTGAGCCTCGATGCTTAGCGGGAGATGGACCGCCATCTGGTCGCCGTCGAAGTCGGCGTTGAAGCCCTTACAGACCAGCGGGTGAATCTTGATCGCGTTGCCTTCCACGAGCACCGGCTCAAACGCCTGGATGCCCATGCGGTGCAGCGTCGGGGCGCGATTGAGAAGCACGGGATGCTGGTAAATCACTTCTTCCAGGATGTCCCAGACTTCGGGGTCGCGGCGCTCGAGCATTTTCTTGGCCGATTTGATGGTGTCGGCCAGGCCGTGCTCTTTGAGCTTGCGGATGATGAACGGCTGATAAAGCTCCAGCGCGATCTTCTTGGGCAGGCCGCACTGATGCAGTTTGAGTTCCGGACCGACGACGATGACCGAACGGGCGGAGTAATCGACGCGCTTGCCGAGCAGATTTTCGCGGAAGCGGCCCTGCTTGCCTTTGATCATGTCGGTCAGGGATTTGAGAGGCCGATTGCTGCTTCCCAGCACCGGGCGGCGGCAGCGGCCGTTATCGAAGAGCGCGTCGACCGCCTGTTGAAGCATGCGCTTCTCGTTGCGGATGATGACTTCGGGAGCGTTGAGATCGACCAGCTTCTTGAGCCGGTTGTTGCGGTTGATGATGCGGCGGTAGAGATCGTTCAGATCGCTGGTGGCGAAATTTCCGCTCTCCAGGAGGACCAGGGGGCGCAAATCCGGCGGAATCACCGGGATCACGTCCATGACCATCCATTCCGATTTGTTCTCGGAATTGCGGATGGCCTCGACCATCTTGAGCCGCTTGGTGAGGTCTTTGATCTTCTGCTTGCTATTGGTCTTCTCGATATCGCGGCGGATTTTTTCCGCCTCGGCGTTGAGATCGAGCATTCCGAGCAGTTTCTTAATCGCCTCGGCGCCCATTTCCGCTTCGAATTCTTCGCCGTACTTTTCGTAAGCGGCGCGATATTCGTCTTCGGTCAGAAGCTGCTTCTTTTTCAGCGGCGTCTTGCCGGGCGCGGTGACGACGTAGTCCTGGAAATAGACGATTTTTTCGATGTCGCTGGTCTTCATATCCAGGAGCGACCCCAGCCGGCTGGGCAGGGCTTTGAAGAACCAGATGTGAACGATCGGGGCGGCCAGATTGATATGGCCCATGCGTTTTCGGCGAACGCGGCTGTGGGTCACCTTCACGCCGCAGCGATCGCAGATAATGCCCTTGTATTTCGTACCTTTATATTTGCCGCAGGAGCATTCCCAATCGCGCTCCGGCCCGAAGATGCGCTCGCAGAAGAGGCCGTCTTTTTCCGCGCGATAGGTTCGGTAGTTGATGGTCTCCGGCTTTTTGACTTCGCCGAAGGACCAGGACCGAATATCGTTCGGGCTGGCCAGTTGAATGCGAACCGAACCGTAATCGTTGATCCGATCGTAAACGCTTTCAGCCATGTTCGTCTTCTTTCCTAAAATGACGCGGGCGACAGCCGCGCGTCGATCGTCTTCTTTTTAAAAACTCAAGCCGCTGGGCGTTCTCCTGGTTCTTCGACGGCTATAATCTGATTTAGCCGCATGTGAATACCCATGCCGTACCGCGGATAATAGTGAACCTGCGAAGTAGCAACGGCCAAGGCATCGGGGTTGTCAATCACATATCGATCGCCGCTCGCCATCAAAATATGAAACGGGACAAACGGGTCCCGACGTTTCAGATGGAGAATCGTATCGACGATCGATTCCGGTCTGCCGGGCATCACTCACCTCACATCAAATCCGCGTCCTCTTCCTCGCGGCCGGCGCCTTTCTTCTTCTCGAGCTGGATGTTCAGACCCAGCCCGCGGATTTCGTTGCACAGGACGTCGAAGCTGACGGGAGTGCCGGCCTCGAGCGTGTTGGTGCCTTTCACCATGCTTTCGTAAATCTTGGTGCGGCCTTCCACGTCGTCGCTTTTGACGGTCAGCAATTCCTGCAGGACGTAGGAGGCTCCGTAGGCTTCCAGGCCCCAGACTTCCATTTCGCCGAAGCGCTGGCCGCCGGTGCGGGCCTTGCCGCCGAGTGGCTGCTGGGTGATCAGCGAATAGGGGCCGGTGGCGCGGGCGTGGATTTTGTCGTCGACCAGGTGGTGGAGCTTCATCATGTAGATGTAGCCGACGGTGGTTTTTTGCTCGAACCGTTCGCCGGTGCGGCCGTCGATGAGCTGAATCTTGCCGCCCCAGGGCATGACAATATCCAGCTCGCGCTCGGCGAGGGATTTGTGCTCGGACTTGCGCGTTTTGCGGCGCGTGAGCACGGTTTGATTCGCCTCTTCGATGGCGGCGTGAATTTCGTCTTCGGTCGCTCCGTCGAAGACGGGCGTCGTCGCTTGCTGGCCGAGGACGGTCATCGCCCAGCCGAGGTGGGTTTCCAGAATCTGGCCGACGTTCATACGGCTGGGGACGCCCAGCGGGTTGAGCAGGATGTCGACCGGCGTTCCGTCTTCCAGGAAGGGCATATCTTCTTCGGGAACAATGCGGGCGATGACGCCCTTGTTTCCGTGACGGCCGGCCATCTTGTCGCCGACGCTGAGCTGACGCTTGGTGGCGACGTAGACTTTCACCATTTCCAGCACGCCGCTGGGCAGTTCGTCGCCGCGTTTCATGTGCTCCATGCGGCGGTTGCGTTCTTTGAGAACCGCCTGCACGCGCGGCCAGAAGCGGCTGTGTGTATTGAGGCCCTGCTCCTTGGCCTCTTTGCTTCCTTTGATCCACTCGGGCGTGAATCCGTCGATCTGTTCGAGGATGACATCCGCGTTTTCGGATTGGCCGACTTTCTGGCGAGTGCCTGGGTCGACCATCTGCTGGCCGGAGACTTCGTTAATTTCGGCGATCATCT
Organism: Tepidisphaeraceae bacterium; assembly: GCA_049520395.1. Lineage (GTDB taxonomy): Bacteria > Planctomycetota > Phycisphaerae > Tepidisphaerales > Tepidisphaeraceae > UBA1161. The sequence goes on along the minus strand of JBEKPV010000041.1, from coordinate 2,796 downwards.
GCTTGAAGATGCCGATGGCTCGCTGGTTCATTTCCTTTTCGTATTTGTCGATATCCTTTTTCAGTGATTTTTTCTGGTCGTCGGTCATGTGCATCCGGCGGCTGAAGCGCAGGGTGTTGATCACCACGCCTTCTTCACCGGCGGGCATTTCCAGCGAATCGTTCTTCACGTCTTCGCCGGCTCGGCCGAAGATCGCATGGAGAAGTTTTTCTTCCGGCGTGAGTTCGCTCTTGCTCTTGGGGGCGATTTTGCCGACCAGGATGTCGCCCGGACCGACGCGCGTGCCGACGCGGACCACGCCGTTTTCGTCGAGATTCGTCACCAGCCGCTGGCTGATGACGATGGCGTCTTCGAAGTTGTAGCCGTCGTAGGTCATGAAGGCGACGAGCACGTTTCGGCCCAGGGCGAGTTCGCCCAGATGGGTGGCCGCGCCGTCGGCGATGATCTGGCCGCGCTTGACGCGAGCGCCTTTCTTCACGATCGGCTTCTGGTTGAGGCAGGTGCGCTCGTTGAGCCCGACGAATTTTCGCAGGACGTATTCGTCGGCGTTATCGATGAGGATGCGGGAGGAATCGACGTAGGTGATGACGCCACCGCGTTCGGCGCGGACGACCATGCCGCTGTTTTGCGCGACGGGGCGTTCCATGCCCGTGCCGATGATCGGCGGATCGGTCCTGAGCAGCGGCACCGCCTGGCGTTGCATGTTGCTGCCCATCAAGGCTCGGTTGGCGTCGTCGTGCTCGAGGAAGGGGATCAGCGCCGCCGAGACGGAAACCGTCTGGCGCGGACTGATATCAACATACTGAACGTCGCGGCTGGGGACGGTGGCCAAATCGCCCTGCACGCGGGCCAGCACCAAACCCTTGCGCAAGTTGTGATCCTTCTCCACGACGTCCGGCGGAGCCAGGATCGATTTCATCTCTTCGTCGGCACGGAGATACTTGTGATCCCCGTTCACTTTCCCATCCTTCACCACGCGGTAAGGCGTGATCAGGAAGCCATATTCGTCGATGTCGCTGTAAATGGAGAGAGAGGCGATCAGACCGATGTTGGTGCCTTCCGGCGTTTCGATCGGGCAGATTCGGCCGTAGTGCGAAATGTGAACGTCGCGCACTTCGAAGCCGGCGCGCTTTCGATTCAAACCGCCGGGCCCGAGGGCTGAGAGACGGCGCTCGTGAGTCAACTGGCTCAGCGGATTGGTTTGATCCACGACCTGCGAAAGCTCGCCGCGGCCGAAGAAGAAATCGATCGAACTGCTGATGCTCTTGGAATTCACCAGCTCCGCGATGCGGCCCAGTTCGTTGGGGTCCTTTAGACTCATCCGCTCCTGAACCGTGCGCTTCAGCTTGAGGAAGCCCTTGCGCAGTTCCTCGGCGGCCAATTCGTCGATCGTCCGCAACCGGCGATTTCCCAGATGGTCGATGTCGTCCACGTACCCTTCGCCGCTGCGAAGCTTGAACATGTACTTCAGCGAATTGACCAGGTCTTCGCTGCGGAGGGTCATCACCGTTTCAGGAACGTTCTGATCGAATTTGCGGTTAATGCGGAACCGCCCGACGCGGCCGAGGCGATAGCGATTCTCATCGAAGAACTTTTCCTCGAAGAGCGTCTGCGCCTTGTCCAGTTGCGGCGGATTCCCGGGCCGCAGGCGGGCGTAAATCTTTAAAAGCGCGTTTTGATGTTCGTTGTGATCCTTCGACGCGACGATGTTGTCTTCCGCCAGCGTGTTGAGGATCAGCGGGTCGGTGAGCTTGGTCACGACCTCGACATGTTTGAGATTGCTTGCCTGGATTTTGTTGATGGCTTCGCCGATTTGTGCGCCGGCTTTGACCAGTTCTTCTCCGCTTTCGGTATCGATGATCGGAGAGGCGGCGTAAAAGGAGGCCTGAAGTTGACCGACTTTCACGGACTCGACCGAATAAAATTCGCGGATGATCGCTTCGGTGGTGCCATATTTCGGATCCAAGGCCCGCAGGAAAGTCGTCGCGGGGATTTTGCTGCTCTGGTCGATGCGGACGGCCAGGGCGTCTTTCTTGGTGACCGAGCATTCGATCCAGCTTCCGCGTTCGGGGATGACGCGGCAGCCGTGCAGGGGGCGGTCGCCTTCCTGCACTTCGACGAGGAAATCCACGCCGGGCGAGCGGTGCAATTGGTTCACGATCACGCGCTCGGCGCCGTTGATGATGAATTCGCCGCCGCCGATCATGATGGGGATTTCGCCCAGGTAGATGGAGTCTTCGACGACCTCGTCCTTGTCCTTGCGGACGAAGCGGACCTTGATGCGGAACGGCATGCCGTAGGTAAGCCGAAGGGCCCGGCATTCGTCGGTGGTATATCGCGGTTCGGAGAGTTCGTAGCTGATGTATTCCAGGCGCAGATTGCCGTCGTAGCTCTCGATCGGAAAGACTTCTCGCAGGAGGGCTTCGAGGCCCTCATTTTTTCGAGCTTCGGGCTTGGCGTCCTTTTGGAGGAATCGCTGATAAGAAAGAATCTGGATAGCGATCAAATTGGGGATCGGCAGCGTGTCACCACGCTTGCTGAAATCGCGCGGCTCGTAGACATGCATCCGTTTTTCCTTTTCCCAAGTCTCTGGTATTAAATGGCTTGCGACAATTCGATAAAATTAGCCGCCCGACTGAACGTAAAGCGGCTTTTACATACCGGCCCGCATCATCCCGCTCGAGGCCGATTTTTGCTCTAAATTGAGATACGGCAATAGGTAAAGTTTACTACCCGATAGCAAATAAAACGATGGCCATACATCTCCCTTCTCGTCCGAGTCGGAAGATTAATGGC
>JBEKPV010000040.1:0-31453 GCA_049520395.1 Tepidisphaeraceae bacterium | reverse complement strand
ATTTGCATCTGAAAATCGTGGATGAAGTGATTCAGGTGACGGACGATGAGGCGTTCGCCTGGGCGCGGAGATTGGCGAAGGAAGAAGGGATTTTCGGCGGAATCAGTTCCGGCGGCAACGTTGCCGCCGCCGCCAAGGTCGCGGCTCGGCCCGAAAACAAGGGCAAAATGATCGTGACCGTCATGTGTAGCTTCGGCGAGCGGTATTTGAGCACGCCCTTGTTTGAAGAGGAATAGTTTTTTTATGGCAGAGCAAATAGCGACGAATATCACCTGGCATGAAGGCTCGGTTTCCCGGGGTGAACGGCAAAAGCTGCTGAATCAAAAGGGCGTCACCGTCTGGATGACAGGGCTGAGCGCTTCGGGCAAAAGCACGATTGCGTGCATTTTGGAACAGATGCTGCTGCATAAGAAAAAGAGCGCCTATCGCCTGGACGGCGACAATATCCGGATGGGTTTGAATAAAAACCTGGGATTTTCGGCCGAGGATCGGGCGGAAAATATTCGCCGCATTGGCGAAGTGGCCAAGCTTTTTACCGATGCGGGCGTGATCGCGATCACCAGTTTTATCAGTCCGTATAAGAAAGATCGGGATGCGGTGCGGGCGAGCGCCAAGCCGGGGGAATTTATTGAGGTGTATGTGCAGGTTTCGCTTGCCGAGGCGGAGAAGCGCGATCCGAAGGGTTTGTACAAGAAGGCGCGGGCCGGGCAGCTGAAAGGGTTTACCGGGATCGATGATCCGTACGAGGCGCCGGATAAGCCGGAGATTTTGATTGAGACGGAAAATACGCCGGCACATGAGGCGGCGAAGAGGATTCTGGATTATTTGGAGGAGCGCGGATACTTGCAGGCCTGAGTAATGTTAAGACTACGCGTACTTACTTTCGCGTTGCTCTCGATGGCCCTCGGCTGCGTAGTTTGCCTGGAGGTATCTGGATACTACGGCCATCGTTTCCTTGTAATTGCGTCCGTTATGAACAATTCCAATGTCGCACTTACGCCCGCCCAAGAGATTGAGGCCCGGTGTGGAGATTGGGGCAATGATTGGTTGTTCCTCGCGGCAGTATGCGGCGTCGGAACTGTGTTGATGGGCGTCGCCTGGTTTTGGGCTTGGCGTCATCGTCCGGACAAAAAACCTGGTCGAGGATTTGAAGTGATTTAATGAATTCCGGTTTTGTCGACCTTCATTGTCATTCGACCGCGTCCGACGGGACACTTCCGCCGGCGGCGGTGGTGCGTCTGGCGGTGGAGCGCGGTTTGTCCGCGATGTCGCTGACGGATCATGACACGGTGGGCGGAATTGCCGAAGCCGCCGGGGCCGCGGAGAAGGGGGGGATCGATTTTCTCAGCGGGATTGAAATCAGCGCTGAGTTTCCCCGGCCGGGGACGATGCATCTGCTGGGCTACGGCGTGAATCCGGAATTTGAATCGCTCCGGACGCTGACCGAGACGCTGATCGCCGGGCGCGATAATCGGAATCCGAAGATCGTGGCGAAACTCAACGAAATGGGCGTGCATGTTTCGATGCGGGAATGGGAAGAGGAGGCCAAGGGAGGCGTCCTGGGAAGGCCGCAACTGGCGGCGATCCTGGTACGCAAGGGATATGTCTCGTCGATCAAGCAGGCGTTCGACAAATATCTGGCTCAAGGGTCGCCGGCTTATTTCGACAAGGAACGGCTCACGCCGCGGCGGGCGATCGAGATGATCCTGCAAAGCGGCGGTGTGCCGGTGCTGGCGCATCCGATTCAACTTCGATATGAAAACGACGCGCAATTGGAGCAGATCGTGCGCGATCTGATGGATCTGGGTTTGGCCGGCATCGAAGTCATCCACAGCGATCACGATGCGGAGGCGGTCCGGAAATATGCCGCGCTGGCGGATCGGCTGGGATTATTGAAAACCGGCGGCAGCGATTTTCATGGGACCAACAAGTCCGGGATCGATTTGGGAATCGCCGGTGGACGGCGCGTGCCGCGGGAATGGTTCGATGCGCTTTATCAGGCGGTTCACGCCGCCGCAAAATCATGAGTATTGCCCAGAGCCAAATAGACGCGGTTTCGCTGAATCGGGAGTTTGAGTCCGCCGATCCGGAGAAAATCGTGCGCTGGTCGGCCGAGCAATTCGGGGACGATCTGGTGATGTCGTCGTCGTTCGGGGCGGAGTCGGCGGCGCTGTTGCATATGGTTTATCAGGTGCGGCCGGGGACGCGCGTGATTTTCGTCAATACGGGCTATCTTTTCCCGGAAACGCACCGGTTCATGGAAGAGCTTCGCCTGCGGCTCGATCTGAACGTCTGGACGTACCGGACGCGGAATGATCCGATTGCTTATTTGCACAAGGCGGGTGAGGAAAATCCGGCCTGGCGAAAGGATATCGATTCGTGCTGCGCGGCGAACAAGAATGAGCCGTTCGAGCGGGCCATGCTGGAGCTCAAGCCGCGCGGTTGGCTGCGCGGGATTCGGCGGAATCAATCGGAATTGCGAAAGAAGCTGGGATTCGTGGAATGGTCGCCGCGCTACAACTGCCACGCGATTTCGCCGCTGTTGAATTGGGGGCCGCGGGAAATTCATGCATATTTGAAGACGCATAATCTGCCATATCATCCCCTGTGGGAGAAGGGATATGCATCGATCGGATGCAATCCGCTGAGCTGCACGCGGCCTGTGGGCCAGGGCGAAGACCCGCGGGCCGGGCGCTGGGCCGGGCAGGATAAATTTGAGTGCGGGATCAATATTACGAACAATTCGCTGGATTCGGCGAATCTGTAGGGCGCTGGAACACAGAGCGGGAAAGGCAAAGCGGATTTCGAATTTCGGAATTCGAATTTCGAATTTCTCGTTCTCGCCCGCCCTGAGCTTTGTCGAATGCAATAGAATCCGATATAACCCAATATCCTATGGAAAAAACTCTTATTATTTTGAAGCCGGACGCGGTGCAGCGGGGGATTTGTGGGCTGATTCTGGATCGATTCGAGAAGAAGGGTCTGCAGATTGTCGGGATGAAAATGATGCGAATTCCGGTTTCGCTGGCGGAGACGCATTATGGGCCGCATAAGGGGAAGCCGTTTTATGACGGGCTGGTGAAATTCATGACCAGCTCGGCGGTGATTGTGATCGCGGTGCAGGGGAAAGATGCGATCGCGATTTCGCGGAAGATGATGGGGGCGACGTTTGGGTCGAAGGCTGAGCCGGGGACGATTCGCGGGGATTTTGGGGTGAGCAATTCGTTTAATTTGATTCACGGGTCCGATTCCGCCGAGAGCGCCCAGCGCGAATTGGGGCTGTTTTTCAGGGCGGAAGAGTTGATTGAATGGAAGCCGACGATTCAGCCGTGGGTTTACGATATGGCCAAGGGGCAGCCTGAATAATTGAGCGTCAGGCGATCGATTTTTCCAATTCATCAAAGGCGGCAACGCCCTCGGCGACGAGGCGGTACCCGCTGTCGGCCATGGAGATGAACGACTCGGGGTCCAGGGCCTTGCGGCATTCTTCCACCGTGGGATTTCTTAGAATCACTTCGCGCAGCGCCGGCGTTGCGACCAGGACTTCGAAAACCGCCCGGCGGCCGAGGTGGCCGGTATTGAGGCATCGGCGGCAACCTTTGGACACGTATAGTTTTTGAACGCCCGGGAAGCCGTGTTCGGTGAGGGTTTTGGTTTGCGCCGGCGTCGGGGCGTGGGGGATTTTGCAATATCGGCAAAGTTGGCGCACCAGGCGCTGGGCGACGACGAGGTGCAGTCCGGAGGACAAGACGTACGGCTCGACGCCCAGATCCAGCAGACGGAACATGGCGCTGAGCGCATCGCGCGAGTGGACGGTGCTGAAGACCAGGTGCCCGGTCATGCCGGCCTGAACGCCGACGCGGGCGGTCTCGGCGTCGCGGATTTCGCCGATGAGGATGACGTCCGGGTCCTGTCGCAGGACGCTGCGGAGCAACGCGGAGAAGGAATTGCCTTGCGCTTCGTTGACCGGGATTTGGGTGACGCCTTCAAGTTGGATTTCGACCGGGTCTTCGATGGTGACGACGTTGCACTGCGTGACGTCGATATCTCGGAGGATCGCGTAGAGCGACGTGGTTTTTCCGGACCCCGTCGGCCCGCCGACGAGAATCATCCCGGATTCCTGGCTGCTGGCTTTCTTGATGATCTCTTTCGCTTTGGCGGGGAGTTGAAGGTCGTCGATGTGCAGCGGGGCGTTGGCGGCGTCGAGAATGCGGATCACCAATTTTTGCCCGTGCATGGCGGGGGCGAAGCTGACGCGGTAGTCCACTTGCCGCTCGGCGCCGGCGGCCGATCCGGAGCGCCCCGGCACCCGCGCCGCGAAATGCCCTTCCTGCACGATATTCCGCTGGGCGATATCGATATCGCTTACAACCTTAACGGCCGAAAGAAGTTTGACGCCCAGTTCGCGGTTCATATGAATGACGTCGACCATCTGGCCGTCGACGCGGATGCGCACCAGCACTTCGTCGGCGCGGGGCTCGACGTGAATGTCCGTCGCCCGGCTGCGGAAGCAGATGAGCAGGACGAGCCGAATGATGATGACGGCTTCGCCGACCTCTTTCTCGGCGTTGTAGGCGGGCTTGCCGCGGGCGTTAATCAGGGTGATGCTGTTTTCGCCAAACGAGCGGTCGGCCAGGGCCTCGGCTCGCTCGCGGAGGACGCGCTCATATTCGTTGTTGGCGACGATCGTTGTTTGCGGGGGCTCGATCACCGTCTGTTCCAGGCCGTCGGATTCGTCGGTGGAGATGTCCTCTTGCGCGGGCGATCCGGCCGGCGTGACGCCACTGACCAGGTCGGCCAGTTGCTGGAAGGGATCGTCTTCAACCGCGCCGGCCTTTGGTTTGGCGGCGGAAGGAATGTGCAGACGCATTTCGGTTTTGCCGATCGAGACGACGTCGCCGTCGTAGAGAACCGCGGCGCGGACGGCGGTGCCATTGACGCGGGTTCCGTTCCGCGATTCCAAATCGCGCACCGCGTACCCCTCGGGGCCTTTTTCAATGACGCAATGGAAGCGGCTGGCCTGGGTTTCATCCAGGACCAGCAGGTTGGTGAAATTCCGGCCGATGGTCAGCGGGCCGTCTTCCAATGGAATCCGCCGCTGGCCGTTGGCCTCTTTGACGTCTAAAAAAGCTTGCATCGTTGAAACGCCCTCGGACCAAATCGCGCTATCCATCATATCTTACCGCAATCGACGCACAGTATTAAGCACCTTTTGAATGCTTTTGTTCGCCATCCGTTAGCGTACCTGTTGCGAGAGATTTGAACCTGCGCCGTCGGCATTCTAACCTCTGCCGCGTGACGCCACGCGATACGTCCACTTTACGCCGGCTCGATAACCAGCATCTTTGGCATCCATTCACGCCGATGCAGGTTTGGCTTGCCCAGGAGCAACTGGTTATTACCGGCGCCCAGGGGATGCACCTGATCGACAGCGACGGGCGAACTTATCTGGATGGCGTTTCCAGCCTCTGGTGCAATGTCCATGGGCACCGGGTTCCGGAGATCGACCGGGCCATATCCCGGCAACTGGATCGGGTGGCCCATACCACCATGTTAGGCCTCGCCAGCGAGCCGGCGATTGTTTTGGCCGAGAAATTGATGCCGCTGGTCCCCAAGGGATTAAGCAAGATTTTCTATAGCGACAGCGGCGCGACCGCGACGGAAATCGCTTTCAAAATGGCGGCGCAGTATTTCCATAATATTGGGCGCCCCCAGAAAAATGAGTTCGTCGGTTTTAGCAACGCCTACCATGGCGACACGGTCGGGGCGATGTCGGTGGGGCGGGTGGAGCAGTTTCATCGGGCGTATTTTCCGATGCTGTTTAAGGTTCATTTCGCGCCGGCGCCGGATGCGTACCGCGATGTGAATGCCGGGGATGCTCTGAAATCGCTGCAGAAAATTTTTCAGGAGCATGGCGACAAGATCGCAGCCGTGTGCATTGAGCCGATCGTGCAGGGGGCGGGGGGGATACTGGTTCAGACGGCGGGGTTTCTTACCGGCGTGCGAGACCTTTGCAATCAGTATGGCGCTCTGATGATCGCCGACGAAGTGGCGACTGGATTTGGGCGCACGGGATTGATGTTCGCCTGCGAGCATGAAAACATATCGCCGGATTTGATGTGCGTCGGCAAGGGAATCACCGGCGGTTATTTGCCGCTGGCGGCCACCTTCGCCACGCAGGCGATCTTCGACGCGTTCCTCGGCGAGCCCTGGGAGAATAAGACATTTTTCCACGGCCACACTTACACCGGCAATCCGCTGGCTTGCGCCGCCGCCATCGCATCCCTGGAGCTTTTTGAAAAAAACCAGCTTCTGGCGTCCGTTCAAAAGAAAAGCACCGAATTGGCCGAAATGCTGGAAGTTCTTCGCCCGCTCAAACACGTGGGCGACATCCGGCAGAAGGGATTTATGGTGGGCGTCGAATTGGTGGCGGATAAGCAATCCCATCGCCCGTTCGATCCGCGGCGGCGCATCGGGGCGGAAGTTTGCCAGAATATCCGTCGGCGTGGCGTGATACTGCGGCCGCTGGGGGATGTGATCGTGATTATGCCGCCGCTGGCGATGGAGACGGATGATCTGCGGACGATCGTGAAGGCCGTTTACGACGAAGTCTTGGCCATTTCCGAATGAGGTTGGATGTTGTCAAGCGCTAGCATTCCCGGATTGTTCATCACCGGTACCGATACCGGCGTCGGCAAGACCATGGTGGCCGGGGCGATCGCCGGGTGGTTTGCGCGGCGCCGGTTTCGCGTCGCGGTCAGCAAACCCATCGCCACCGGGTGCGTGCTTCGGCGGGAAGGGCTGGTGAGCGAGGACGCGGAATTTCTGGCGCATCACGCCGACGCCAGGTTTCCGTTGAACGTCATTTGCCCGCAGCGGTTTGCCGAGCCGCTGGCGCCGGCCGTGGCGGCGCAACGCGCGGGGCAGACAATCGATTGGGGCACAATCGACCGGGCGATTCAAGTGATGTCGAGTCAGAGCGACATTTTAATCGTCGAAGGCGTTGGCGGCGTTTGCGTCCCGGTCGATCCGTCCCACATGGTTCTGGACATGATCCGCTGGCTGAAACTGCCCACGGTTATCGTTGCCCGCGCGGGACTGGGGACGATCAATCACACGATCCTGACCATCGAAGCGCTGCGCCGCAACGGCGCGGCGATCGCCGGCGTGGTGATCAATCAATATCCGCCGGAGACCCCGGGAATCGCGGAGGAGACCAATCCTCGGGCGATCGAGACGTGGGGCAAGACGCCGGTGCTTTGTTTGGCGCCTAAATTCGCCCTGCCGGCCGCGCCGGAATTGCCAGGGGATTTTCTGGCGGCCATTGAGCCGGTGGATTGGGAGGGGAAGGCTCGGGCTGGGAATTAAAACCCGCCGCGGAGAAGTTGCCGCCGCGATGCCCAGTTAGCGTCCCTGTCCAGCGGCGTTTATAACGGCTGATTCATGGCTCCGTTGGAACTACTCTTTTTAGGAACGGGCACCTCCGCCGGCATTCCCATGATCGGCTGCCACTGCGCGGTTTGCACAAGCAGCGATCCGCACGACCAGCGTTTGCGCCCATCCGTTGTGATTTCCTACGGCCAAACGCGCGTGCTGGTCGATACGACCCCGGAACTTCGGCTGCAGTGTTTGCGGTTCGGCGTGGAGAAAATCGACGCGCTGGTTTACACGCATGCGCATGCGGATCACATCATGGGGTTGGATGACGTTCGCCGATTCAACGCCTTGCGCGGGGGGCCGCTGGATGTTTGGGCGGACGCCAGGACTCGGAGCGTTTTGGATCGGTGTTTTGGGTATGCGTTCGAGGAGCCCAAGCCGGAGATGAAGGTTTTTCGGCCGCATCTGATTCGCCGGCTGATCGACGGGCCGTTTGAGATTGACGGAGTGACCTGGACCCCGATCCCGCTGATTCACGGGGACATGCCGATTTTGGGATTTCGGATTGGCTCCCTGGCTTACTGTACAGACGTAAGTCGGATACCGGAGGCTTCGTTTGAGCTATTGCGGAATCTGGATGTTTTGGTGCTGGATGCGTTGCAGCATCGGAAACATGCGACGCATTTCACGGTTGAGGAAGCCGTGGCGGCAGCTAAGCGGATCGGGGCCAAAAAAACGCTGTTTACGCATATCGCGCATGGTTTGGGACATGAGGCGACCAATGCCGTGCTGCCGGACGGAATGCGACTGGCTTACGACGGTGAGCGCGTCGCGGTTTAGCGCTATCTTGAAAGGCTAGGCTACGACGCCGTCAGGTATAATGGACGCCGGCGTTTGAGGGTGGCCATGCAATTTTCCTTCTCCAATCAAGCGAGGCGAAAAGGGCTCGACGCCATTTGGCTCGGGCTCCTGGGGCAAAGCGTTGGGTTATGGCTACTATGTGTGAGCCTTTTACAGGGGACGGACCCGGGCATTCGCTGGCTGGGGCAGCTGCTGGTGATTCTTGGCACGTCGGTACTGATTGCCGGGGGCGGAAAATTTGCGCAATATCGCCGGCGAAACTGGTGGTGGGGGCTGCTGGGGTTTTTGAATATTCTGGGGGTTTGGCTGCTGATCTGCCTCCCGCGTCGGCGGATTGGGGGTGGGGCGGGTTTTGATGTTTTGACGGACGCACCAGTACGCCGGGATGTTTGGCGGATGGAGGTTCGCGTAGTCGTGCCGGGATCGAAGGAGGCGATCGTGCTGCACATGCCGCGCGGGGCGAGCGTGGATGCGGCTACGCGGATGCTCGCCACGGCCGTGCCCAATCTGGAACCAACTCTTACCTCCGCCGAATTCTTGATTAACCGTCAACCCGCCCGGCGCGGCGACGAATTGGCGGATCAGGATGAATTAACCATCGCCGGTTAGTGCAACCCGGGGGTGGTCAGCGCGTACAATTACTTAGCACCCGCCGGGCAGGGTCGCTTGGGCGTTTCCCCCGCGCAGTGCTTGACAGTAGGGGGGTGGATCAGGAAGTTATCCTGCCCGCCGGCTCGGTATTGGGCCAATCTTACCAAGATATATGGCCAGACCCTGGCCGTGGACAATGTCAGCTTTGACGTCCCCAAGGGGCAAATTGTCGGCTTCCTGGGCCCCAACGGCGCGGGAAAATCGACGACGCTGAAGATGCTGACCTGCTATCTCCCGCCGACCAGCGGGGGGGCGACCATCAACGGGTTCGACATCTTTCATCAATCCCATCAGGTCCGCCAGAACCTCGGCTACCTGCCGGAAAACGTCCCCCTCTATGGCGAGATGAAAGTTCGCGACTATCTCGATTTCCGCGGCCGGTTGCGCGGCATGGAACGCGGCGAGCGACGCAAGAGAATCGATTATGTCGTCGAACGCTGCTGGCTGACGACCATGCAGACCAAATCCATCGGGCATTTATCCAAGGGGTATCGGCAGCGCGTGGGTTTGGCCGATTCGCTGCTGCACGATCCGCCGGTGCTCATTCTCGACGAGCCGACGGTTGGATTGGACCCTTCGCAAATTCGCGAGACGCGCAAATTGATCCGCGAACTGGGCGGCCGGCATACCGTCATCCTTTCCACCCACATTTTGCCGGAAGTGGAAGCGGCGTGTGATCGGGCGATTGTGATCGCGCTGGGAAAAATCGTCGCCCAGGGCTCACCCGACGAACTGCGTGCCAGCCGGCGGCTTGCCGCGCGGGTTCTGGTGGAATGCCGCGGGCCGCGCGAGCAGATCGCGGCGGCGCTGGCCGGGGTGGCGGGGGTCAATCAAGTCGAATTTCTCGACGGCCACGCCGACGGCGAAGAACTGCTCACCCTGGCCCTGAGTCCCAAGGAGGGGCAGGATGTTCGGGAGGAAGCGGCCCGGACGGTTTTACAGCATGGCTGGGCGCTGCGGGAAATTCGATTGGAACTCGCCACGCTGGAAGAATTTTTCGTGCAGGTGACGGCCGCCCAGGCCGCGGGACGTAAACGATGACACGCTCGATCACCATTGCTCGCAGGGAACTGGGGAGCTATTTCTGCTCGCCGATCGCTTATGTGGTCATGGCGGTTTTTCTCCTCACCTGCGGATTTCTGTTCTGGGACGATTTTCAACCCGGGCAGATCGCGGCCATGCGAAATTTGTTCGACTGGATGGTCTGGATGCTGGTCTGGACCATTCCGGTGATCTCCATGGGGTTGCTCGCCCAGGAATTTGCCACCGGGACTATCGAAACGCTGATGACCGTTCCGCTGAACGAAACGGACGTCGTCCTGGGTAAATTTCTGGGGTCGTTCGGATTTTTCACCGTGCTGCTGGCGCCGACGCTGTTGTATGTGGTGGTGCTGGCGCTATTCTCGGTGCCGGGGATCGATCTGGGGCCGATCGCCAGCGGATATCTGGGGATTATCCTGGTCGCCGGGCTGTTTATTTCGATCGGGTTGTTCTGCTCGTCGCTGACCAGGAGCCAGGTGGTGGCGGCGGTCGCGGCGGTCGCGGTGCTCTTTACCGTCACCATCGCGCCCTGGTGGATCAGCGGAAAAATCGAATCCGATTTCTGGCTGAATGTCTGCAATCAGACGGTTTTCAAACGCTACACCGATTTCAGCCGCGGCGTCATCGACACCGGGAATCTGGTCTTCTTCATCTGCTCGACCGCGGTGTTTCTCTTTCTGACCGTGAAGGTACTCGAATCGCGAAGGTGGAAATAGACGAGGTCGGTTATGACTGAGAAGCTCGATTATTCGTCCATAGGCGCTCCAAGCCAGCGTCAGCGCTGGATCAAATACGGCGCCAACGTCGTGTTATCCAGCCTGCTGGTTGCCGCGCTGGCGGTGGTCCTGACGATTATCGCGCAGGCTCATTCCAAGCGAATCGACACCACCATGGGCTCCGCCCAAAGCCTGCGGCCGCAATCGTTGAATTACATTCAAAAAGATTTGAACACCCCGGTTCGGATTGTCGGGCTTTATCCGAAAATCAAAAATGAATCGAACGACCAGGATTTTTATCAGCCGGTCGCGGATTTGCTGAACGATTATGCTGCTAAAGGCCGCGGCATCACGGTTCAGATGATCGATCCGGATACGCAGAAGGACGATTTCAACAAGCTGGTGGCGGAAGTGACCAGCCGTTTCGGCGGAGAAGTGCGGGGCTACCGGGCGGTGCTGAACGATCTGCCGCCGCAGAGCGATGCGTTGCGTAAATTCGCCACGGACGAGGCCGCGAGGTTCCGGCAGTTGCCGGGCGACCAGGTGCAGGATCAGAATTTGGCGCAGGAGCTTTACGTCGCTTATCCGACGCTGCTGGCGTTTCCCAGGGAATTGTCGCGGCTTTCCGATGCGGTCGACGCCGACGTGAACCAGCAGATTCCCAGCTACAAGGAAGCCGTCGAGGAAATCCGCGCCTCGTTTACCGGCTTGTCGCAGGCGATCGATTTGTTCAGCGGTCTGATGGAACAGGTCAAGGCGGGGACAAACGTTCCTAAGCCGATTCTGGATTATGTTCCCGGAGCCGAGCAGCGCGCCGCGGCCGCCAAGAAGATATTGACCGACATGCTCGACCGCATCGGTAAACTCGGCGAGCTGAAGGAACTCGACGATTTTCGCGAGCAACTTCACACCAAGTCGATCATTGTGATCACCGATTCGGGATACAAGATTTTGCAATTCGACGACGTCTGGAAGGTCCCGGAAGGGAGTAATTTTGCCTCGGCTGATGCGGACGTTCAGCCGCGATTGGCGTTTTCCGGCGAGCAGCATATCAGCGCCGCCATTTTGGCGCTGACCAAGACCTCCAAGCCGATGGTCGTCTTCGTGCGCCCCAGCGGCCCTCCGCTGACGGCGTCGCCTTCAGGTGCGGAAGCTGTTTTCAGCGCGGTTGCGGGGCGCTTGCGCGATTACAACTTCGACGTGCGCGAGAAGGATGTCAGCGGTCAATCGGCGATGTTGGGAAACGAACCGACGGATGATCAGATGAAATCCGCCGTCTGGGTCGTGGTTCGCATGCCGCAGAATACCTCGCCGGAAGAAGAGGCTCCGATTGATTCAATGCTGGCGCAGCATCTGCGCGAGGGGGGGGCGGCGATGGTGATGCTCTTTCCGACGATGGACCCGGCGGCGGAGGCGCTGCAGTCGATGGGGCTTGGCGTGGACACGGACAAGGTGATCGTGCACGAAGCCTTGCCGACCGCGGGCCGGCGGACCACGGATATGGTGGATGCCGCCTTGCAAGGCAGCCAGTTATTTTTCCTGATCAATCAATATGGTCAGCATCCGATCGCCCAGCCGATCGACGGGCTCTATTTTATGAACGCCGCGTCATGCCCGGTGAATATTCTGGCCAATCCGCCGCCGGGGGTGACGGCAACGCCGCTGCTGCCGATTCCGCAGTTGCCGCATTTCTGGGCGGCTTCGGGGGGGATGGCGGTGTTGCAGTCGCAGCAAAGGCTGTTCTTCAATCCCAAGCCCGATTTCGCCGCGGGGCGAACGACGGGCGACATCGACAACACGCCGCAGAACCCGCTGTACGGCGCCGCCGCTTCGGAAAATTCCAAAGGCGGGCGCATTGTCGTCGTCGGCAGCTACTGGTTCGCCAGCAGCGAGCCGGTCGACCTTCCCGACGTCGACATGCTGGAAAAGCACGGCATTTCCGTCGCGCGCCTGCCGGGTAACGGAGAATTCTTCGTCGATTCAATTTTCTGGCTGGCGCACATGGATGACATGCTGGCGATCAGCCCGCACGCGCTGCAAGTGGCGCGAATCGAGGACATGCCGCCGGCGGAGCAATATTTCTGGAAATTGGGCGTCCTCACGGCGGGGCTGCCGGCGCTGGTGATCGTCGCCGGGCTTATGGTTTACGTGCGTCGGCGGGACTAAGACGGATGAAATTCAAAACCACGGGAATTCTTGTTCTGGCTCTGCTTGCGGCGCTGGGATTTTATCTTTGGAGCGGCGGCGCCAAGCCGCCTGCGACGCCCACCGATCAAACGATTTCGCCGGTCGGGGATGGGCAGCTGCTGATCCCGCTGGACGTGGCGTCGGTGAATCAAATCAATATTACCGATTCAAATGGACTGCAAACGACCGTGCGGAAAGACGGCGATCACTGGTTGATGACCGCCCCGGTGGCCGCGCCCGCTTTCTATGACGCGGCCGAGGGGCTTGCCGCCGCTCTGACCACCCTTCGCTCCAGCGGCCGGCCGGATTCCGATCCGGGGTCCGCCAGCGGGCTGGACAAACCGCAATACACCGTAGAGGTCGGCACCTATGACGGAAAGTCCTCCACGCTCTACGTCGGCCAAAAAACCGGCGCCGGCGATTTGCTCTATGCCCGCGTCGACGGCGGCGATATCAATCTCATCGACGGCCAAACCGCCGCGACGCTCAAGCTGACGGAAGACGCCCTCCGCGATAAACATTTGTTGAGATTCCAGCGGGATGACATCCAACAGTTCGAGATCACCCGCGGCGCGGATCGTCTGCTGCTAGAGCGCATCGGCGGCCAGTGGCAAATCCTTGAGCCGGTCAAACTTCCCGCCGACCTTGGGCAAGTCAGAGGCACTCTGGACGGGATCACGCAAATTCTGGCGACGGAATTTCTTAAGCCGGATTCGGACGAATTGCCCTACGCCCGGTTCGATCATCCGACCGCGACGGTCTGGGTGACCACCCGCCCCCCTTCGACGCAGCCAACGACGGAACCGTCGGAATTGCCATCCGATTTGACGCTCACCGTCGGCGCGCCCGATAGCCTGGCCAAGGATCATTATTTCGCGCGCACGGGGGACGGCACACTGGCCAAAATCGCCGGCAGCGATCTGGATCATTTGATCGACCTGCAACCCTGGCAGTTGCGCGATCTCACGCTCGTGTCGGTGGCGCCCGAAGACGTGCGGGAGATCATCATTACCCGCAGCAGTTATTTAGTCGCGCCGGCCGGATCGACGGAGAATGTTCCGACGGGGCCGATTTCGGAGTCTGTAACCGACTTGCGCCGGACTCCGCCGCAGGCGCTGGGCCCCGCGACTCAGCCGGCGGCGGGGGCGGCGCAATGGCATTTTGTAAGCGAACCCAAATCGGTGGTCGATCCCGATAAGGTTCAGGAATTACTCGCCGATTTTCAGCCGCTGAAAGCGGAGTCGTATTTCGCCACGCCGCCGCAGGTTTCGACGGAGCGGAAATACACGCTGGTGCTCAAGACGGCCTCGGGGGAGGTTCATCTGGAAGTGCGAATCCCCCCCGGCGATAATGAGCAGGGCGTCGGGACTTATAATGGCCTGCCGTTCCGGGTTTCCCGGCAATTCCAGGACGCGCTGACCGTCGACTTTCACCAGACGGTGGATCAGTGAAAAAATCGTTGGCAAATCTGGGGAAACGCTCAATCCTGACCCAGAAGCAGATCGCTTCGCCGCGGTTGATTCTGGAGACGTTCGACAACCCCAAGCCGGGGCGGAATTATGAGATCAAGCTGGTCTTCCCGGAATTCACCAGTGTTTGTCCGGTGACGGGGCAGCCGGATTTTGCGACGATCACGATTACCTATGTCCCAAGTCGCAGGTGCGTGGAGATGAAGAGCTTAAAACTCTATTTTTTCGCATATCGGAACAAGGGGATTTTTTTTGAGGCGGTGATCAATACGATTCTGGACGATCTGGCGGCGGCGCTGAAGCCGCGGCGAATGACGGTGATCGGGCAATTCGCCGTGCGCGGCGGAACCGCGGCGACGGTCACGGCAAACTATCCACGTTAGAAACGGCGGTACCCATGACGCAATCCCTCCCACCCGGCCAAGGTCCTGTCGACCCGCCGCGATATCCCCCCTATCCGCAGGCGATGCCCGTGCCGGGGTTCTTCCCGCCGATGATGCCCCCGCCGCCGCCCAAACACGGCGTCGCCAAGACTCTGCTCTTCCTGTTCCTGCTGGGCGCTTTGGCGGTTTCCGTGATTATCAATTTCGCTCAGATCGCCGGCACACTGGGCGCGGGGATGACGGTTAAAGAGACGACAATCGTCGCCGGCGATCCGCAGAGCAAGATCGACGTGGTCCCCATCGATGACGATATGATTCTGGACCAGACGGCTGCGAATTTCGATCAAATGCTCACGGCGGTCGAAAAAGACTCCGCCGTCAAAGCGCTGGTGGTCGAAATCAACACGCCGGGCGGCTCGGCGTCGGCTTCGGACGAAATGTACCATCGCCTGCTCCTCTTCAAGCAGACGACCAAAGACGCCGGCCGCACGATACCGGTCGTCATCGCCATGCGCGGCATGGCCACCAGCGGCGGATATTACATCTCCTGCGCCGGCGATTATCTCTTCGCCGAGCCGGGCTGTCTGACCGGCAACATCGGCGTCATCCTGCCGCGCGTGAATATCAGCAAACTCGTCGCGGATCACGGAATCGAGGAGACCACGCTCGTCGCCACCACCACCGGCCACTCCTTTAAAAACGCCGGCTCGATGCTCAGTCCTCCGAACCCGCAGGATGAGGCCTATCTTCAGGGAATCGTCGATGGATTATTCGCCCAGTTCAAATTAGCGGTCCAGACCGGCCGCGCCGGCAAGCTCCACGACACCGCCGGCGACATCTTCAGCGGCAAAGCGTTCATCGCCCAGGATGCCAAGGATCGCGGACTCATCGATCAAATCGATTATCCGGAAAAGGCGTACGATTACGCCGCTCAGGCGGCGGGCGTGACCAACAAAACCGTCGTCCGGCTGTCTCCCCGGGTTTCAATTCTGGATATGTTCGGCGGCGACCGATTCGCGCTGTCCCCCTCGCGGGCGATGGGGAATTCGACGATCAACGGACTGACCGTGGATGCACAGACGCTGCGGGATTTGATCACCTGCCGGCCGATGATGATTTGGCGCGGGAATTAGAACCGTCCCGCCGGGCGCAGTAACCGCCCCTGTGAATGGCTCGCTCACGAGCCGAGCGTAAAGATTGCGATGCCGACGATATAGAAGAGGGGGTAGACGAAGAACAAGGTTCGATCGATCGCGATGGAGAGCTTCCCGTGGCCTTTGCGGTAGAGGTAGAGGGAAAGACAGGAGACGAGCAGGGAGAGGAAGATCATGGACATGCTGAGAATATGGATTTTGTCGGCGCGGGTCATGTAGGGCATATCGGGGAGATTGGCGGTGGCGATGAATTGCGAACTGACGGCCGCAAAAATGGCGGCGACGCCGACGGCGATTCGAGGGTCGATGTCGCCGGGCTCGAAGAAGAACGAAATGTACCCAATTCCCACCGCAATGAATATCCCCAGGAAGGTTTTGAGGTAAATCGAATAGCTGTGACGGGAAATGTCGATCACGCAGTAAAGGCGCGAGTAGGAGGTCGAGCTTCCGGGGGATTCGGTCGGATCGCCGAAATTGGTGTGATAAAGGTAATCGTCGACTTCAAATCGCGGCTGGCTGCAGGTCCATCCCGGCAACCGCAGCGTGCGGAGGTTTTGCATGTTTGCTGCGTCCACCACGTAGCGCAGTCTGTCCGAGGAGTAGAAACCATCTTCCATCTCCAGGACCAATTGATGCTCGTCGAGCGGATAGTCGTGATAGTCGAAGCCGAAGTGAAAGGTTCCGTGGCAATGGTACGAGACGTAATGGATGCCGTGGCTTTCCAGGCGGTAGGCGTGTTCCTTGAGGTCGAGCGAGCCGTTTAGAAACTCAAAGTTGCTGGGGTCGAGGTTGCCCTGCCATCGGAACCAGATGTAAAAGTCGACGGTGTAGTTCGAGGCTTTGAGATCCAGGCCGTGGATGTCGCTGATGAATATACCGACGTACGTAATCTGCGGCTTGTTCGGCGGGGAGGGGGGAACCACCACGTCGGGCGCGCTGGTGGAAGATGAGCACCCCGCCAGCCAAAGCCAGAGGCATGTTGCGCAAATGCTCAGGGGCGCCCTAATCCGAGCCATGTTGAAGTTGCATTGTAATCGCAATTTTGTCTGAGGCGCGGAAAAACAGAAATCGCGGAGTTAAGGTTGCGTACACCACTCTTGCCACACTTGCCGATATTGCGCCTCCACCTCCCGCGCAAATCCCGCCGCATCCATCAGCGGCGAGGATTTGAATCGCGCGCGCAGACCCGCCCGCAAATCCGACAGCCGCGGCAAATCCCCTGCCAATCTCACCGCGATCCCCACGTATTCCTCCGGCGTCTTGGCGACCAATTCCGTCAAATTCAGATTCGCCAGCAGGCTCACCCCCACCCGGCTGGCATGCCGATCACCCTCCAGGGTCACCACCGGGACGCCCATCCACATCGCCTCGCAAGTTGTCGTCGTGCCGTGATACGGAAACGTATCCAGCGCGATGTCCATTTCGTCATACCGCTTCAAATGCTCGGCCGCCGTCCGCACGTGGGAACGCAAATCCACTCGCGATGATTCGATCCCGCCGATCGAGAACCGCTCGAGCATCTCCCGCTTCACCGCGTCATCCTGCAATCCCGCGTTTTTGATCATGATCCGGCTTCGCGGAACCTGATGCAGTATCTGCCGCCATAATTCCAGGATTCGATCATTCATCTTGCCCAGCGCGTTGAACGACCCAAAGGTGATGTGCCCTCGGCTCATCGCCGGCAGCGCGCTCGCCTCCGGCGCGTCGGCCGGGGGTTTGTAGCAGACGAAATTTCGCGGCAA
Source organism: Tepidisphaeraceae bacterium (assembly GCA_049520395.1). Lineage (GTDB taxonomy): Bacteria > Planctomycetota > Phycisphaerae > Tepidisphaerales > Tepidisphaeraceae > UBA1161. Next base: position 13,872 of record JBEKPV010000040.1, on the reverse strand, counting down.
CCGCAAAAGTTTCTCGCTGTGAAATTGTTCCGTCATTCCCGGCGGATCGGCAAAGCCGTCGGTCAATCGATAATCCATGGCCGTCAGCCCGCTGGTATCCGGATAACCCAGATAGGTGATCTGAATCGGCGCCGGTTTGCGGGCGAAGACGAGCAGCCGGTTGCCCGCCGTATGGCCGGCCAAATCGACCAGAATGTCAATTTGATCGCGATGAATCAATTCCGCGACTCGGGCGTCGGAAAGACGGGCGATATTCCGCCAATGATCGACGTACGAGCGCAGCTGATCGGTCAGCGCGTCCGGAGCCGTCACTTGGGCGTAGGCAAAGATTTCAAAGCGGCTCTTGTCGTGATTCTCCAATAGTGGAAGGAGAAATATTCCCACCGGATGCTGGCCAAAATCCGGCGAAAAATAGCCGATTCGCAGGCGGCGCTCGGGATCGCGCGTGTTGCGATGGACCGGCATGAAACGCAGGAGTGCCCTCGCCTGCCGGTCGTTCCAGTTCCGGTGCTGCGCCGCGATGGATTCGCCGTCGTAGTCCGGATGAAGATGAATGGCGTATAGAAGGTTGCTATGCGCCTGGGCATAGTCGCCGCGAGCGGCAATCGCCTGCCGATAGGCGGCAATTGCCGCGTCCGTTTGGCCCGTTTGCATCAAGGCGACGCCGAGATTGTTCAGCGTCTGCGGGTGATCGGGCTTGAGAACCAGCGCCTGCCGATACGCGGCAACGGCTTCACTCAATTGTCCCTGATCTCTCAGAGCGAGGCCGAGATTCGTGTACGCCTCGGCGATGTTCGGATTCTGAACGATTGCCCGGCGATACGACTCGGTCGCCTCATCCAATTTTCCGCTATGCGCCAGGGCAATGCCGAGATTAATCAGCGCTTCGGGATAGCTTGGCCGAAGAACGTTCGCCTGGCGATAAGCGGCGATCGCGCGTTCCAAATTCCCCTGCTCTCGCAAAGCATTGCCGAGATGGAAATGGGCGTCAGGATCCGCGGGTTTCAATTCGACGAGTAGGCCCAGCGCGGCCGCGGCCTTGTCCCACTTGGCCATTTGTATGCACGCGATTCCGAGATCGTGTTGATACGCGGGTTCGTCCGGCGCCAAGGCAACGGCTCGCTCGATGAGTTCCACGCCCGCGTTATGACGGCCCGACTGACACGCGATAACCCCCAAATGATCGAGTGCTTCGGCGTTGCCCGGATGTTCGGCCAGAATCTGCTGATAAAGCCGCTCCGCTTCCCCAAGCCGCCCGGTCTGGTGATACCTTCCGGCTTCAGCGAGCATTTGCTGCAGGGGCGGCGCCGCCATGGCGGTTATTATTGTATCGTCCCGTCGCCGTCACCGGCGAATATCACGCAAACACCATCATCATCCCCGGCTCTTCCAAAAAGCTCTTCAGCGTCCGCAAAAATTCCGCCGCCGTCGCCCCGTCCACGACCCGATGGTCGCTCGAAAGGGTCAGGCTCATCATCGTCCGCCCCACGATTTGCCCGTTGCGGAAGGCCGGGCGTTTCTCCGCGGCGCCGACGGCCAAAATCGCCACCTGCGGCGGATTGATGATCGCCGAGAATTCCTTGATGCCATAGCTCCCCAGGTTGCTCACCGTAAAGGTGGCGCCGGACATTTCGTCCTGCCGCAGACGCTGGGCGCGGGCCCGATCGACCAGATCGACGCTGCGCTGGCGGATTTCCTTCAGGCCCATCAGGTGAATGTTACGCAGGACCGGCACGATCAGCCCGTCGGGGATCGCCACCGCCATGCCCAGGTGCACGTCGCCGTAGCGCGTCACTTCCGTTCCGTTAAACGTGGCGTTGACCGCCGGGTGGGCCAGGAGCGACATGGCCAAGGCCTTGGCGATGAAATCCCCCAGGCTCAGGCGAATCTTTTGCGGCTCCAAAATTTCGTTCAGCCGGACCCGCATCGCCGCCAGTTCCTCCACGTCCGCGTCGATCGTTTCGTAAAAGTGCGGTATGTTTTGCGTCGAAGCCAGCAGATTCTTGGCGATGGCGGCGCGCATCTTGGTCAATGGGACGACCTGTTTTTCGCCGGTGCCCGGTCGCGGCAGCGGCGCCGCCGCGGGGGGGGCGGAGCCCACGCCCGGAATGCTCAGGGAAAGAACATCCCGCTTGACGATTCGTCCGCCGGGCCCGGAGCCTTGGAGGGATTTGGGATCGATATTCTTGTCGGCAGCGATTCGCCGGGCCAGCGGGGAAATGCGCACGCGCTGATCGCCGTTGCCGGCCCGGGCGGTTTGCGGAGGCGCGGCCACCGCCGTTCCACCGCCGCCCGCCGCGGCTTGGCCTCCGGCGGCGCTCTGACCCACATGGCCCGCCTCGCGTGTCTCACCGCTACGGGCGGCTTCCGTTGTTGCCGCCGCGGCCGGTCGCGCCCCGCCGGCCTGCGCTTGTTTCTTCACGTCCGCCGGATTCTCTTTTCCCGTGGCCACGACCGCCAGGATCGCCCCCACGGCCACTTTATCTCCCTCCGCCGCCATCAGCGCCGCCAAGGTTCCCGAATCGAACGATTCCATTTCCATCACCGCTTTGTCGGTTTCGATCTCCGCGATTTTGTCGCCGGGATTCACCTTGTCCCCTTCTTTTTTGAGCCACTTGACCAATTTCCCTTCGGTCATCGTATCGCTCAATTGGGGCATGGTGATTTCGACAGGCATGGAATCTAGGCTCCGGGCGAAGAATGCGAAAAATCCCGGCGCGCCGGGATTCGCTTATTTATAGCAGATTTCTTTGACCGACGCGACAATCCGATCGACGCTGGGCATCATCGCTTCTTCCAGGGGATGTGAAAACGGCACGGGGATTTCATCGCTGTGGAGATATTCGATCGGCGCGTCGAGATGATCGAAGCAGGGCTTTTGGATTTTTTGCAGGATGCCGCTTCCCATGCCGCAGTAGCCCCAATCCTCGTCGACGATCACGCAGCGATTGGTCTTCTTCACCGATTCGATGATGGTTTCAACATCCAGCGGGCGAAGCGTGCGCACGTCGATCAGTTCCACATCGATATTCTCATCCTTCACCAGCGACTCAACGGCCGAGCGCACCACGCGCTGCAGCGGCCGGCCATAGCTGATCACCGTAACATCGTTCCCTTCGCGCTCGATCTTGGCTTTGCCGATGGGAACCAGATATTCCTCGCTGGGGACTTCCCCCTTGTCGGCGAGCATTTTCTCCGACTCCATAAAGATGACCGGATCGTCGCAGCGAATCGAGGTCTTCAGCAAACCCTTGGCGTCGTACGGCGTGCTCGGGGCAACCACAATCAATCCCGGAACCCGAGCGTAGATCGCCTCCAACCGATGGCTGTGCGTCGCCCCCAGTTGATGGGCGATCCCATTGCCGCCGCGGAAGACCACCGGGACTTTAAACTGTCCGCCCGACATATACCGCACGTTGGCGGCGTTATTGAAAATCTGATCCATGCACACCAGCGTGAACGACCAGCTCATGAATTCGATAATCGGCCGAAGCCCGCAGCAAGCCGCCCCCACGCCCAGACCGGAGAACGCCGCCTCGCTGATCGGTGTATCAAAAATCCGCCGCGGGCCAAACTTTTCCAGCATCCCCTCCGAAACCTTGTACGCGCCGTTATACTGCGCGACTTCCTCGCCCATCAGAAAGACGTTTTCGTCGCGCTCCATCTCCTCGACCATCGCGGCTCGAAGCGCTTCTCGGAATTGAATCACGGGCATAATGGTTTACCGCCGGCTGCTCCGCTTGCGGATATGCAGCGCATTGACCTGATTGAACCGAAGCACGGACGATGCTCCGACGCGCGGAAGCACGCAGATCACATCGCGGCCGACCGCAACGGAGTGAGGATCGGTTATGCGATATCGATCCCCGCTTCCCATGACAATCTCAAACGGCGCAAACGGCTCGTCGTCGAGCAACTGGATCAATTCACTTCTGCGCCCAATTTGTTCGCTCATATCTCCGCCCCGCTATTTCTCCAGCGGATATTTCTCAGCCAAAATATCGTCGAACCGCGCCTCCAAATCCGGGAACGGGTCGTTTTCCGCCTGGTGCGTCGCCTGATCGACTTCCTGCGCGGCTTCCTGATCCATCGCTTCGATTTGCGCGTCGTCGATGAGGCCTTCCTCCTTCAGGCGCGCTTCGTAAAGCTTGATCGGATCGCGGAGCTTGGCTCGTTCGGCTTCTTCCTTGCTCCGATACTTCAGCGGATCCGACATCGAATGCCCGCGGAAACGGAATGTATTGGCGACGATATAGCTGGGCCCCTCCCCGGCGACGGCGCGCTGCTTGGCCTTGGAGAACTCCTCGATGACGATATCCACGTCGTTGCCGTCGATGTTGTAGTGCGGCATGTCGTACCCGCACCCGCGCTGGGCGAGATCCTTCTCGGCGCTGGACCGCTCCACCTGCGTGCCCATGGCGACCCCGTTATTTTCGACGACGAAAATACACGGGACTTTCAAAAGGCTCGCCATATTCAATGTTTCGTTGTGAGTCCCCTGATTGACCGCCCCATCCCCCAGGAAGCAAAAGGTCGCGCCGCCGGTTTTTTTATACCATTGGGCGAAGGCCATTCCGAGTCCGAGCGGGATCTGGCCTCCGACGATCCCGTGCCCGCCGTTATTACCTACGCGGGCCTCGAAGAAGTGCATCGAGCCCCCCTTGCCCTTCGAGCAGCCCGTGGCGCGCCCGAACAGTTCCGCCATGGCGGCGCGCGGGCTCATTCCCAGCGCGAGGCTATGCCCGTGGCAGCGGTAGCCGTTGATCAGATAGTCCTTGGATTTGTCGAAAATGGCGGCGGTGCCGACGGCGATGGCTTCCTGGCCGCTGTACAGGTGGCAAAACCCGCCGATCTTTTGGCCCGGGCGGGTGTATTCCTGGTAAGTCCGTTCCTCGAAGCGGCGGATCAGCATCATCGTCCGCAGCCGCTGACGCTCGACTTGTCCATCGGACTCGGACTTCATTTTTGCCGGTGGTCGCCGTTGTACGTGATCAACTACAGCCATTCGGATCGCTCCACTTGCTTGGATCAAACTCGGCGGTTCCCGGTGGTTGGCGGGCGGACCCAAGTGTATGAGATTTTGCCCGCCGGTCAAAGCCTCACTTAAAACCGGGTCTCCCATAGGGGTATCGACCCATTTAAAGGTTGACTCAACCGTTGTTAGGCCAACCACTTCCGCACGAATTTAGTATAGATCTTCGGCTTTGAAAAGTCCCCGCCGCCGGGGGCCCGTTTTGGCCCCACTTATTGGCCGCTGGGGGCCGTGGAGGGGGCCGTCTGGGGAAAGAGGGCAGCCTGCAGCAATTCGAGCCGGCTCTGGCAATGCTGCACATATTTCATGTATTCCCCCCGCTCGTCCTGATACTGATCCCCATAAATGATCCGGCCGGTATCCGGGTCGGAGTTGATTCGGTTGGTCTCCTCAACCGACGCCAGCAGGGTCGGAACCCATTGGGTCGGCGGGGCCTGCTCGATCGTCAACCGCGTGCGGCGCTTGCCGGTGGCGGGGTCAATCGGATATTCCTTCGCGATCACGCTGTCCGCCATGAAATACTTCAGCATCGTCAGGGCAAACCGCTGCTGGGCAGAAATATATTCATTGGCGGCGCTTCGGAGCAGCAGATCGCGTCGCTCGCCCGTGGCGGTTTTCGCCTCCAGATAATCCCGGTCGGCCAGCATCAGCCGCTCCATCGAAATGGTGTCGTCGATGTGAGCGAAGTAATTGCTCGCGTTGCCCGGGTCGTTGCGGATATGCCGATAAAATTCCTCCCGGGCATCCGCAAAAAGACGCGCTGCGGTGTCATAGCTGTAAATCGCCAGCCCCATCGCTGGAGAATCCTTGATCGGCAAATCCAGCGGCAACAACCCGCCGGGGATTTCCAAATCCAGCGGATCGCTGAATCGGTTGGATGATCCTCCCACCGCCCGAATTTCCGCGCGCCGGCCGCGTTCCCATTCATCCTGACCCCACAGTTTCAGCATGACCGCCGGCCGGCTGTCGATCACCTGGTCGTTGGACTGCAGCATCCGCTCTTTCCAGAGTTCTTCCAGATACTGGCAACGCTTGTAATCGTTGAAAGCCAGCGCGTAGGTCGAAAGCCCATAAGGAAACGGCTGATATTGGGCCAAAAATTGCAATTGCGAGCCGTCGTACCAGTGCTGATCCGCCGGCAAATCCGCCGGGCGCGGGAATCTCGGCGCCAGCAATTCCGGGAGGATGTAACCATTCACGTCCAGCATCGGCGGCAAGCGCAGCCGCCGCCACGAGACATTCGTCGCCGCCGCCTGCTGCGGCGACTGCGGCCGCATCTCCACCGTCGGACCCAGCTCCTGCGCCAAAAGCTCGGCCACCTGCTTTTCCAGCAATACCGAATAGACCTGCGTCTTGGCATTCAGGCCCAGCGGCGCAACTTCGGGATTCCACCCCAGCGCCGTCGCCGCCGCACGAAATGGATCGACCAGCGAAGCCGGAAAGCTCACGCGAATCAGCGTCTGCGTCTCCCGGCGAACCCGAGCGCGGTAATACGCATTCTCCTGGCTGATGCCGAGCTTATCGCTGTAAACCTGCGCGATCGACGACAAAATATTCACATCGTCCGGCCGCTCCAAATCCACCTTCTGCCCATAATCGATCGCGTCGATTATCGTGGAATACTTGTTCGCCAGACTCGTCATCTTCACCGAAATGTTGTACGCCTTGTTCCAAATCTGAAACAGATGCACCGCGTCAAATTCCGGCTGAAGCAGGCGAATCCACTCGATCTTGGTGTCGATGTCCTGAAGATCGTTGCGCTGTTTCTGCGATTCGCTGCTGATCCAAAGGGTCATCACCAGCGGCCCGCGCAAGCCGCCCAGCAGCAGGGCGGTCGCGAAACTCGGCATCGAACTCAGCGACGCTCCCCCAAGCCCATTGACCGTCGATGTCGGCGCTTCGGTCCGGAAGCGGTCGTCCAAAACCCATCCCCGCCCCGCGGCCGTCGCTACAAGAAATACGACCAGCAAACATACCGTCACCGGCCTGGCCGATCCGCGGCGGCGGCGCCCAACCGCGGAATTCACATTCCCGCCCCTCATGGCGCCACCTCTTTTTTCTTGAGGATCAGGTACCCGATCACCATCGCCGGCAGCCCGAACCCGCCCATCATCACCAGCGCTTCTTCCAACTCGCGCGGCGAAATGCTCACCCCTTGCTCAATATCGCTGATCGCGTCGAAGCTCGACGTATCCGGCAGCACCTTCGAAAGAATCGTCATCCCGCGCGACAACGAATCCACGCCGCTGCTGACGACCTTGGCCACGGGCGCATCGTTGAATTTGAAATCGTTGACGATTTGCCGCCCCAATCCCGGCCCCGTCGTATCCGCCATCTGGCTGAACACCCAGCGCGCCAGCAGCAGCACGATCGTCAGTACAATCGCGATCGGCCACGACAAAAATGTGCTGCAAAAAACCGCCAGCGTCAGCACCAGGATGCTCATCATCCAGATGATCGCCAGGCTCTTGAGCAAATTCACCTCAAAACTCTCCCGATCCACAACCAGTTGCAGCGATTGATCCGGGTAAATCCCCACCGTCTGATCGGGCGTCTGACAGGAGAGCAGCACGTCGAAATCCGGGCCCGTGATCACCCCCGCGGGAACGGTGAAGAACGTCGTCTGCCGGCTTTCGAGTTGAACATTCTGAGAGTTCGTTTGGCCGCTCGCCAGATCGTGCACGATGACCTGGACGACCGTCGCGTCCTCATTTCCCTCCTGCACATCCGAGCCCAGCCGATCGACCTGGAGATTCAATTCAAACGGGATTTGCCCGTCGGCGGGGACCGCGGCGGGGGCATTGCGGAATCCGAACACCGCCACGCCCTCCGGGCCCGAGTCGCCGCCGTCTATTTCCTCTTCCCCGTGAATTCCCATGCGCCCACGGAAAATCAGCGGCAAAGTTTTCCCATCCGGACCCGTCGCTCGCGGAACCTCATCCGCCCCCGGAGGATCCATCACCACGATCCCGTTCTCCATTCGCGGCACAAACGCGCGCACCGCATCCGGGCCAATCATGTAATCGACATGCTCGCTATTCCCCGCCACCCGCAGGAAAAATAGATCGGTGTTGAAAAGCCGCTGCGCGATGCTCGGCGGCAGCCAGACGTACGCCGTTTGCGCGACCGAACCATCCGCTTGCGTCGTCGCTTCGCTCAGCCGCACGCCCGCGCCGTTATCGCCCGGAGACAGGTGACCCAGTTTGACATAATCCGCGATCGACTCGCGAAGCCCGGTTTCCGTGGCTTCCGCCAGAAATTCACTCCCCTGCGCCAGGCTGAACAAATCGCCCCCCAGCAATTCCGTCTGAATCGCCGGCGGAAGAATTCTCCGCCGCGCCCTCAGCGAAGCCGGAAGGTTCGGGCCCAGGCCGGGCTGCGCAAAATCCTCCGGCTGATCCGTCGCCGCGCCGGTTCGACGAGAATTCATTTCGATCTTGAAAACCAGCCCTAATGCCCCGATCCCCTGCTGCGCCCAGTCGCGCTCATCCTGGCTGCTGGGCATCGGGCCGAAGAGCTGCGCGCGGTCGGCCGCGAAACCGGCGGCGAATTCTTCCTTGCCATTGTCGCTGATTACGCGAACCGGACTGTTGAAGTCAGGCATGCGCCCGTAAATTTGCAGCCCCACCGGCGCGTTCAACGTTCGCCCGACCAGCATGCCGCTTTGCAAATAATGCGTCAGCCGCCCGCGCTCGGTATCGCTGGCGTCCCCCTGTTGCAAGCGCATAACCACTTCCCCGCGCTTCTGATGTTCGCGAAGCCGCAGGTACCCCCAGGTAAACAGACCCATAATCAGCAAAACCGCCAGCGAAACGCGCGAGAACCCCATGACCTTGCCCACGATCAACTCCAGCCGCGTCGCCGGCTTGGTCACCACCGTGTAAATCACCCGGCTCTCGATCTCCTTGGGCAAATTAGTCGCGGCCAGAATGATCGAAACCAAAATGACGACCGTTCCCGACGCGAACAGGCAGAATTTCAACGTTTCGCGCAACGCATCCTGCTCGTCGAGCGCGCGCTGAAATTGACTGATGACGATCACTCCCAGCATCGCCAGCGGCGTAACCCACAGCACGCGGCGGCGGATCGAATCGTCAAAGCAAACCCCGGCAATCGCCCAGGCGCGCGTGAAGCTGAATCGCCCCAGATCCGCCAGCCCGAACAGCAGCATTCCGCCGCCGACGATCACCGCGAACGCGATCCATTGCCAATGGTCCGACCACGCCCAGAGGTCGCTGAGAAAATTCAAATTGCAAATTGAGCCGAGCACAATTTTACTCCGCCGCTACTGGCCGATCAGCCCGAACCGACGGAGGTTTGCCCTTCGCCCGTGTTTTGACGGACCACGCGCACGAACAGCTCTTCCAGCGTCGTGGTGGGATGGCTGATGACCGTGTCGCTGACGCCGATTTGCGTCAAAAACGCCCTCGTCTTTTCCAGTTGTTCCGGCGACATGCCGCGGGTCTGTATCTGCGTGATATCCTTCACCTGCAAAAGATCGCGCACCTGCCCCAGCGTCTGCATTTTCCCGCGAAACAAAATCGTGATCCGGTCGCAAACATCCTGCACGTCCGCCAACAAGTGGCTGCACAAAAGCACCGTCTTCCCCTGCGACTTCAACGACAGAATCAAATCTTTCATCTCCCGCGTTCCGATCGGGTCCAGCCCGGTGGTCGGCTCGTCCAGAAGAATGACGTCGGGATTGTTGATCAGCGCCTGCGCCAAACCAATTCGCCGCGCCATCCCCTTGGAATATTCACGCAGCTTCCGCTTGCGGCTCTTGGCGTCCAGGCCCACCGTATCCAAAAGCGCCGGCACCCGCCGTTTCAATTCACGCCGCGGAATCCGAAACAAACGCCCGTAAAACCAAAGCGTCTCTTCCCCGTTGAGAAATCGGTAGAGGTATGATTCTTCCGGCAAAAATCCGATCCGCTCGTTGATGACCGTGCTCCCCGCCGGCTTGCCCAGGATATAAGCGCTCCCCTGCGTTGGGAAAATCAGCCCCAGCAGCAGTTTGATCGTCGTGCTTTTGCCCGACCCGTTGGGGCCGAGCAGGCCGAACACTTCGCCCCGATGGATGGAGAGCGTCAGGTCGTCCAGGGCGCGGACTTTATCCCGCCCCCAAAAATCGCGGTACACTTTGGTCAGATGTTCGGTCTGAACCGCTTCGTCGTTCGTTGCGCTCATTGGGGCTTAGGTGGGGTCAATCATCCGTCGGCTTATATAAGAATACGCGCCGTCCGCCGGGCAAGTTTCAGTTGTGCCAGTTCACAAGGTGGCCTAAGCGCGGCGACTCATCACCGGCTTGCGGGCGGTACGCTGCCGACGCCGACGCTTTTCGCTGGGCTTCTCGTAATACGCCACGCGCTTGATGTCTTTGGTCAAACCCTCTTTTTCACACATCTTCTTGAAACGCCGCAACATCTGTTCGGCCGTTTCGTTCCCGCGCGACTTCACCTTGATCATCGAAACACATTCCTTTCAGAACCGAATCCCGGTAGTCTACCGATAGACCCTGATTGTTCAATAACGGCGCCAGTTGCATTTACGGAAGCCTAACATGGCGGTCAGTCAAACCATTCCCATCCGCGTCCGATATAGCGAGGTCGACGCCATGGGCTACCTCCACCATAGCCGCTATTTGCAGTATTTCGAGCTAGGCCGCATCGAATTGCTGCGGACGCTCGGATTCAGCTATGCCGACCTGGAACGTCAGAAAATCTATTTTGTCGTCGTCAAAGCGGAGATTCGCTACAAAAGCCCCGTACGCTTCGATGAGGAATTAACCCTGACCACCCGTTTATCGAGGCAAACGCCAGTGCGGCACGAACACACATACGAGCTTCGCCGCGGACAAACCTTGCTCGCCGAGGGAACCACCACCGTCGCCTGCGTTGGCCCCGATGGTCAATTGCGTCCGGTCCCCGAAGAATTAATCAATGCCATGCCGGAAAAGTGAGCCTTCAGCTGACCTTCGACCCCGCCGCGACGGTTTCGGACGGCGTGATCACGATCACCCGGCCCGTCGCCGCGTCGGTGGCGGCCAGCAGCATCCCTTGGCTGATCTCGCCGCGCATCTGCCGCGGCTCCAGATTCGCGACCACCACAAGCTGCTTCCCCACAAGCGATTGCGGATCAGCGATATGCTGGCGAAGCCCGGCGCAAATCTGCCGCTGCTGACCCCCCAGATCAATCTGCAATACCAACAGCTTGTCGGCGTTGGCGTGGGGCTTGCACTCCAGCACCGTCGCCACACGCAGTTCCAGCTTGGCAAAATCATCGTATGCAATCGACGTTTGGGCAGGCGTTGGCGTGTCCATGACAGCCCCTTGTTGAAAAAAGGAACCCGGGCGGCGGACCCGGGTTACCCATATCGAAGATCGGCAGTCGCCGAAATTAAGCCGCTTTGACCATTTCGATGATCGCCTGGGTCTTGATGACCATCTGGTTCTCATCGAAAAGGTGGAAGCTCTGAACCAGCAGTTCATGACTGCGGCGCTCGATGTCCAGCACACTGATGGATCCGCCCACCTCTCCCGTTGCCGGAAGATCCGCGGTCATCAGCTCTCGCTTGGCCGCGTAGGTCGCGATCTCATGCTTGGTCGCATCGTATAGCGTCTGCGTCAGTTGTTCTTCCTGGGTGCTGATCATGTACCGAATCGTCCCGCCGTAGACGTCTTCATGGTACTTCTCGCCTCGGCAAGGTGTCGACAGCAGCAACCCCCGATCCGTAATCGGTTCGTTGCGCGTGGCGATCACCTCGGTCAGCGTATTCTTGCCGGCCGTAAAGCTAATCACGTGCCCGCCTTCAACCAGCCAGATGTCCGCCTCATAGGCGCGGCGGCTCACCTGCTCCGTCGCCAGGATACGGAACAGCTCCGGATGCAAAGTCCTCTGATACAGAAGGAGGGTCAACCCCCCCGTCCGACGTTGTTTTGTGCGATTGCTCATAGCTTCCATGCTCTTTCTAGAAGGGGGAACTCCCTTCGCTTGCGCGACAGTTGGGGGACGCTCCAAACTGTCAGACAAAAACCTGCGGAAGAAGTGCTCGCGGCAGACGCGAACTTCGGAAAAACACCCTGCTTCCTTGCAAAGCGCCTCCGATCCGCAAACTGTGCCGACCCGTCCCCAATGGACAGGTCATGCCACTCATTATAGAGAAATCAGGGCCAAAAGTAACAAAATAATCGAGCGTTAATGCACCGCTAATGTCTGCAAAGCAACGATCAATATATCGTAAAATATGTGACAACCAGCAGTTATGCCAAAACCACGGGTCAAAAATAGCCCGGCAAAATAAATTCCAGCCGCTGTTCGAAAAGCAAAACTTCGCCATTGAAACGTCTCATGGCCCAAGTAATGGTAGAGACTAAATAAGATCGCCGAAATTGACACCATTAGTAGGCTCGACCAGAACTTAGGTAAACGCAGCAGATCACTCAATAATAGCATCAGTGCCGTCATCAGAATCAAGCGGAACACCAATTCTTCGTAAATCCCTGCCCCCAAAGATAATATGGCGTCGTCACGCCACGTTTCCGACCTCACCCAAAGCGGAACATGGATATTCCACCGAGCCGAACTTATCCCCAATGCCAGCAGCGGGATTGCCAGGATCATGCTCTCCATGGCCATGCCCCAAAGGGTCTCGATTTTGATCTTCCAGGGATCGCGCCGGGCCAGATGCCAGGCAATCAGAATCCCAACCAGGGACAAAGCCGGGATGAACCGGCCATCAGCGCCCAACTGACTGAAAAAGAGCTGAAGCAGGCGAAATGCGATCGGGTCCGAAGGGTGGAAATAGGTACCCAGTTCAAACAAAGCCAGAAGCGGAAGCAGGAACACCAGGCTATGCAGCGGCATTTCCGATTGACGCAGGTAGGAATCAGGAACTCGGGATTTAGCGGCCTTGGCCGGCGCCGCGCCCGGCCGGGAGGCGACGGCCCGGCTCATCGCCGCTCCCCCTGCTTTTCCGTTATGAAATCCAGCGACTGCGGAATCACTCGCGTGATCCGAACCGCCCGCTGACCCTTGAATTGCCCGATCTGACCCAGGAATTTGCTCTTGCCCTCAATCTGAATCAGTACGTCCCGGTCCGACTCCTTATCCGTGGTGATCACGTCCCCCACTTCCATCGCCAGCAAATCGTCCAGCCGAATGGTCGTCTGCGCCAGATACGTGCGCATCTGCACCGGCGCATTGGCCACGTTCTTAGTCAGTTTCCGCAGATGATCTTCCTGAGCCCCCTTGCGCTGATAGCTGAACCAGTTCTGAGCCGCCAGCATCCCCATGATCGGCTCAATCACGTTGTACGGAATGCAAAGACTCATCGTCCCGGCGCGATTCCCCATCTTCAGTTCAAAACCTACCACCACAACCGTCTCGTTCGGCGGCACAATCTGAACCAGCTGCGGATTGCTCTCAAAATCCTCCACCCGGAACGTCAGCGGCGTCAGATTGCTCCATGCCTCCGAAAGATGATGCGTGGCCCGATCCGTGATGCGCTGAACCAGCCGCTGCTCAATCTGCGTCAGCGGCCGCTGCGGAATGAAAAGCTCGGCATTGCTCCCGCCCAGAAGCCGATCGACGATCGGATAAATAATCAGCGGGCTGATTTCCAGGCACAATTGCCCGTCCAATTGCTCCGCCTTAAGCAGATTGAAACACGTCGGGTTCGGCAGCGAATGGATGAATTCGCTATACGTCAGTTGTTCGATATGCGCGACCGTGACTTCAATGATGGTGCGCAGATACCCCGAAATGGCCGCCCCAAAATTTCGCCCGAACCCCTCGTGGAGGCCCTCCAGAGCCCGCATCTGATCCTTACTGACGCGCTCCGG
>JBEKPV010000039.1:0-22571 GCA_049520395.1 Tepidisphaeraceae bacterium | reverse complement strand
TCCACGACCGCCATCGACTGCCCGATATCCAGGCGGCTGACGGTCTGGCATAAATTCCAGCCGAAGAGAATGTCGTCCAAAACCTTTTGGGTTGGGGCGCGCTGAGTCATGATCCCGGCGGCGGCCAGGTGCTCGGCGCAATACATTGTTGAATCGATCAAATGAATGCCCTCGGACGCAAGTTCCCTATCGACAGCCCGCAAAACGGCCTGGTCGCGCTTATCCCGATGTAACTGACCGAACCAAACCTTACAAGTGCGCAGGTCCGGAATATAACGGAGTAATCGCCAGCGGCTGTAAATTTTCTCCTTGGCGACTTTGCCGACCAAAATTGCCTGCGTACATCCACCGGCCTTCAAGGCGCGAATCCACTGCCCGAGCCGGACCATGCCGACCCATTTGAAGGAATCGACCTCAGCCTGCAATTCCGGCCAGGCATGGCCGGTAAACGCCGCCGCGACCACTTTTCGCCCCGCCGCCCGCGCTCCGCGGGCGACCAAAATCGGGAAGACCCCTTCACCGGCAAGCAATCCCAAGGGGCCCTTCGGATCGCCAAGAACTTCTGGAGGTCCGGAACTCATGGCGGCATGTTAAGTGGATGCCGGTTCATATGCCAAGGGGTCGAAATAGCCGGATATTGCTACACCCCCGAACACCAGCGTTGCCACATGGCGCGATAAGCCGATTCGACCTTGCCAGCAAAGAGTTTACCGTTCATCAGGATCGATTCGGACATGGTTTTCCGCAGGCTTCGTCGTAGCCCCGCCAGGCGAGTCGAATCGCGCGCCAAGTCGATCGCCAGGGGGGCAAAATCCTCGTCGCGGCGGGCGACCATATCCGGCAATCCCACGGCCGACATCAGGCTCAAACCCGCCCGCCCGCACGCCGTAGCGCCCGTCAGGCTCACCACCGGCACACCCATCCACATCGCGTCACAGGTGGTTGTGATCCCGTTATAGGGAAGCGGGTCCAGCGCGATATCGATGCGGTTGTACATCGTCATGTACTGGGGGCGCGGAACGGCGCCGGCAAACTCCACGCGCGACGCCGCAACTCCTTGCTCTTCAAAAATCGCGTGAATCCGTTTCTGCTGCCGAGGCGAGTTGCTGAGCAAAAGCAATCGCGAATCCGGCATCCCGCGAAGCACGGCTGCCCAGAGGCGAAGCACGGCTTCATTGAGCTTGCACGGATTATTCAGCGAAGCAAACCGAATCGGCCCTGGCGCGCGCCGGGCGGCAAACGGAATCTCGATTAGCGGGTCATAGGAACACCAGCAGTCGCCGAGGGAAATCGACTCCTCGGAATAGACGCCGCCGGGCTGATCCGGCGGATCCATAAATCGGTCGGTAAAGCGATAATCCATCGTCCGCAACCCGGTGCCGCCGGGATATGCGAGCCAGGCGACTTGAATCGGGGCGGGTTTTCGCGCGAAGACCAGCAGTCGATTGTCGCGCATGTGCATATTGAGATCGATGAGGATATCTATTTGGTCCGCCCGGATTTTTTCGGCCAGTTCGATATCTGAGAGTGTGGCCACGTCATGCCAGACATCCGCCGCCTGGCGGTGCCGCTGGGTCGTTTGATCGAGGATGGTTCCCGTTGAAAAGCAGTGGATTTCAAACGCTTGCCGATCATGGGCTTCCAAAAGTGGGAGCACAAAATGCGCCTCGGCCTGGGCCCAGAATTCGCAGGAGAGATATCCGATTTTCAGCCGCCGCGCCGGGCGGCGGTCGTTCTGATGGGGGGGCAAGGTTCTTCGTAGCGGCTGGGCATGCCGGTGGTCCCATTGGGAAAGCTGGGCAAAAATCGCCGCGGCATCGTACGCAGGATGAAAATGCGCCGTGTAGGCGATATTGCTGTGGACGATGGCATTGCCCGGCTCAATTTCCAGCGCCCGCCGATAGCAGGCGAGCGCTTCATCCAATTGCCCCGAATCGCGCAGCGCGTTGCCGAGATTAACATGCGCTTCGGTATAGTTTGGCTGCAGGGCCACAGCCCTTTGAAAGCAATCCGCGGCTTCGTCGTACTGCCACGTTCGGCCTAGCGCGGTGCCGAGGTTGAAATGAGTTCTGGCCAGATTCGGATCGAGGGCCGCCGCCCGACGGAAGACGGAGATGGCCTCGCTCCATTTGCCCTTGCGGAAGAAATCCAGGCCGAGATTGGTCAGCGCCTTGGAGTTATTCGGCTCGATTTCCAGTGCTTTGAAATAAGCGGCCGTCGCTTCATCTGGTTTCCCCAGCGAAAAAAGCGCGTTTCCCAGACCGCTTTGGGCATCGGCAAACCGAGGCCGAATCGCAAGCGACCGCTGAAAAGCCGCCGCGGCTTCGTCGAATCTCTTTTTTCCCAATTGGATATTGCCGAGATTGCAGTACGCCTCGGCCGAAGTCGGTTCGATTGCCAGGGCCCGGTCATAAGCGGCGATCGCCTCATCGGGCCGGCCGGCGGAGACCAGGATGACGCCATGGTTGTAATGATGACTGGCGTTTCCCGGCGAAAGTTGAACGGCGCGCTCGATCGCGACCAGCGCCTCCTCGTGGCGCCCCGATTGGGAAAGCACCACCCCGAGCAGTGCGAGCGTCTCGGCGTGGTCGGGCTGCTGGGCCAGAATGCGGCGATAGAGCTCCTCGGCTTCGCGCAACCGCCCGGATTGATGATGCCGCAGCGCAGCCAGTAATTGTTCCCGGACATTCGACTCGGACATCGCCACCGGGCTCATCCCCCGCCGGGGTCCGACGGCGGTTTATTGCCACTATCCGAACCCGACAATTGCTTGATGATCGCGTCAATGCGTTCCTGCGCCTCCGGGGGCTCATTGGGCCGCAAATCTTTCAGGACTCCAATCACCGGCGATCCCAGCGACTCCAGCGAAGCCTCCGCCTCGTCGCGCTGCTTCCAATCGTCGGCGCTCAAATCCACGGCGATGGCCTTGATCTTGTCCACCATCGACGCCGACGGCTGCGGCAGGGGCTGATTGTATTCCGCCAGCATCGACACCGGGACGTTGATCTGGGCCCCGCAAAGCAAATTGCACTGCACTTGCTGCTCCTCCAGCATGCCGCTGACGGTCGTGTTGTCCCACAGCGTCACCTGCACATCCGGCGAACCGGCGGTCGGATGCGTGATCTTGCGAATCTCCGGCCCGTTAATCTCGATCGTATCGAATAACGTATCCAGCTTCATCGAGCCCGCCAGCGTTCCAATCAGCATGTCCTGATTCGTCAGCGACAAAGAAGGCGTCGTCTCGTCCGGATCGGCGATCTTGGCGCCCAGTTGCAGCGAAACCAAACTCGACACGGGGAACTTCACCCCCTGCGTCGCGAACGAACTGGCTAATTTCATGTCAAATTCATTGGCGTCGACCAGTCCGGCGAATTTGCTGCCGTCGGTCATGAAGATCTGATGCACCGGCGTGTCATCCGATTGAAAAAGAATCGACCCGATCGATTGCGGATCCAGTTTCAGCAGCCCATACCGTGTGACCACATCGATCGGCCCGTCGGGCAGCTCCACATTCACGCGGTCGCCGCTGCGCATAATCACGTAGGGCTTATCAAACGTCCATTCCTCGGCCTCACCGGGGCGCTTGCGATATCCGACCCGACTAATCTGCGTCAGCGGCACCTGCACCACCTGCCCGCTGGACAATTCCATTCCGATCGTCTGGCTTTCCAAAGTCCCGCCGAAAATCTGCCCGTCACTGGTCACGACCAGCTGGCGGGGCCGATACTGCCCGACGTTCATCAGCCCGATCACCTGATCGGTCGGCAACGTCAGCTCTCCATAAAACGTGTCCAACTTATACGCATCTTCCTTCAGCGTTCCCTGCAATTGGTCGCCCGAGCGCAACTCGATCACGTCGAACGCGTCGCCGCGTAAAATTTGATAATCCCCGGCCATTTCGCTCGACGCGGGGAAATTGACAATCTGCCGCCGGAGCGTTGCGGGCAGGGAATCGAGCAGTTCATTGGATTTCAGCGCCAGCACGGTCTGCGCCCCCTGGTCGATCGATGCGGCGGACCCCAGTAAATGCATAATGGCGACCGATTTTCCGGCGTGCACGTCCACCTGGTAGCTCGTCTGCACCACGGTGTTCCCCTGCTCGTAACTAATGGTGGGGACATTTTTGGAATCTTTCCCCGCGAAAATCTCGATCGCCGCGCGATTGGCCCCCGTCATGGCAACCCAGCCGATCTGATTATCCCGGTGTTTCGGATCGGCCACGAGCATGGAACTGGTGACTCCAAAATTAATATTGGATTGAAGTTGAATATTGAAGCTCTGATCCTGCTCCTGCGGATTTTTGACAATATCGATAAAGCGGACCAAGCCGTCGGGGCTGCCGAAGAATATTCGTCGCGTAACGATGCACCCGCCGCCGTTCATTCCCTGGATGACCAGTTCTCCGGTTTTGCCGTCCATCCTGGCCATATTGGAGCCGAGGGCGGCTCCATTTCCGTTGACCACCAACGTTTCCGCCTGCGCGAAGACCGGTTGCGGGCCGCCCTGGCGAATCCATCCCCCCGGATAAATGATCCACTGATTCCCCGCCGAATCCATCTGCGCGAAAGGAAGTCCCACCGATCCATCGGGCCCAATCCGGCCAAAGCGCTGGGCAAAAACCAGCCCCGAGTGAAAAATAGACCCGCAGATCACCAGGCCGATCAAACTAAGCCGAAGGCGCGGTTTACTTGTGCACATAGATGACTTCCCCGCTGGTATTGACCAGATCCCCGCGCACACACTGGACAATAACCCGCGCAACGTCCGCCGGATCAAGGATGCGATCCTGAGGAAACTCGGGGCCGACCAGCGAACGGAACATAACGGTATCCGTCGCTCCCGGCGCAACCGTATGCACGCGAATATTCTCGCTCTTTCCTTCTCGCGCCAGGGCGACGCCCAGCAAATTGACGCCGGCCTTGGCGGCTCCATAAGCCCCGAGCCCTTCGAACGGATCGCGCCCCGCCAGTGAAGAGACATTCACCATCACGCCGCCGCCCTGGCTCTTCCAAATAGGCCAAAGAAGGCGGGAGAAATAAAACACCGCCGATAGATTCGTATCGATCGTGGCGCGCCATTCCTCCTGGGTCATCTGATCCGCGCGCCGAGCCAGGGCCACGCCGGCGCAGTGGACGAGCACGTCGATCCGCTTGAACTTTTCCCGCGCCCGCAAAACCAGATCGTCGACTTGCTGCGCCGAAGAGACATCGGCGGGCATCACCGCCGCTTCTGGAACACATTGGCGCCTGGTGGCCTCCAATTCGCTGGCCGTGCGGGACACTAAAACCAAATCGTATTTAAGCGCCGAGAGTTGAATCGCGACGGCTCGTCCGATGCCGCGTCCGGCCCCCGTCACAATCGCCACCGGCTGGCTCATGATCGAAACCTTCCACTACAAAACCGAAATCCGCGTCCTCATGCGATGGGTCGAATTCGCCGCCAGTTGCACGGCGCAATCCACCGCGTTGGCCGCCTCGATGCAGAGCATCTGCGGCCACTCCTCGTCGCCAAAATCGGGCATCGCCTTCGCCTTGGCGATCCAGGGATTCCAGACGACCGTCGCGTTGGAACTTTCCTTTTCGACCGTGATGGTGCGCTTTAGCACCGGATCGTGCACCGCGCAGGCGGTGGCTGTCTTCAGATAGAGCCGATCGGTCTCGCCGGTGAATCGGATCGGCGCCGCCGCCTGGGTTTTGCGCTGGCCGCCGTCGGCGCGATCGATGTATTCCAGATTGTCCAGACCCTCCACATAGGCCTGGCGAACGTCGCCGACATTCAGATAGGTATGCAGCGCTTCCTCAAATTCCACCGGCTGCTGCGACAGACTGCGAACTTCCAGCGTTAAATCGAGAGAACGGGAGATAATGATGACCATTCGCAGGGCAAACGCGTGCGGCCAATGGTGCATCGTCTGCTCATCACTGCTCATCGCCAAAACCAACCTGACCGAACCATCTCCGCGCACGTCGGAAGATTCGATCCGCCAGGGTCGAATTCGGGCAAATCCATGCGCCGGAGATTGCGGATGCCCGGCCCGCGCCCCGAACCATGGGAAGACCAGCGGCACGCCGCCGCGAATCGGCTTGGTGGCCTCAAACCAACTGGATTTGCTCAAGAACAAAACCGGCGCCCCTCCGCGCGGTTGGAAATGGGTGACGTGCGCCCCATGTAAATAAATCTCCGCCGACGCCAAATCGCCGCCAACGGTGATCTTCGTCAGCGACCCGCGCCCGGCTTCCACTCGAACGACACCGGGGGCGCCAAAATGTCGATTCAGTTCCTCTACGGCGGACATCGCTTGGGTCATTCGATCCAGATTACACTTCGGGCCCCGCGACGCAACATTATGGATTGAAATGCACGAATTCGCCGCGGATCAAACCGTATGAACCGATCCCGGCTGCCGAGGAATGGCCTGGCGCGGCGGCCCGCCCACATCATCCATTTGCTGGATGGTCGTCAAAATCGTGCGCCTTAATTGATCCAGTTCCAACAGCGATTGGCGCGCGCCGGATACTCCGGATAACTCCCGTTGCAACACTTGTAGCGTCAAGAGAATAGCGTTCAATTGCCCGCGCACGTCGTGACCCAATCGGTGAAGAAATGCGTTTTGCCCCTCGACGGCTTTTTCGATGCGGAGGTAATGACTGGAAACGATCTGCTCCACGGCCGCCGCCAGCAGATGGTCTATGGCGGTGCTCAGGCAAAGCTGCTCGTCCAATCGGATCGGGCGGACCAATTCATCGGTTACTTCTTCGACGATCAAGCGCCGAAATTGGGTGAAATTATCGAGCAACTGGCCGAGGGTAATGCCGGTTTGCGGGTGCGGATCGGATGGGCCGGAATCAGCCGTGGGATAGGCCTCGATCGCACGTATGACGGATTCCAGATCGCAGGGCAGGCGCGACGAGGGGTTTTCGCCTCCGCCGCGGCGTCCGGCGATGGTCCCCCATCGAGCGCGGACCGCGGCGACCAAATCGCCGAATTTCCCCGAAGTCTTTCCGTTGCCCATCTTTCCCATCGACGGCTCCATTCCCTGTCTTTGATACTAATGAATTATCCCGCAGTTGCGCCCAAGAAACAAGCGAATTGCGGCCGTGGCGAGCGCGACTCACGGGAGCTACACTTCGTCGAGCATGATTACAAGCGCTCCCCATACTTCTCCGGGCAAAACTGACGCCCATCTGACGGGCGCACTGCAATTTGCCCAAAAGCAGATTCGGCGTCTGATCGAGAATTATCCCGGTTTTTATCCCCTCTATACCGACCAGGGTCGGTGGAAACACGACAAGCCGGCCTGGACCCACTGGTGCGACGGATTTTTGCCCGGAATGATGTGGCTTTTTCTCGAAACCGGGCAAGCTGACGACGCGGCCTACTGGCGCGCCGCTGCCGAGCGCTATTCCGCCCAACTTGAACCCCGAAAGGAAGACCGCGACGTACACGATCTGGGCTTCATCTTCTACCACGGAACATATCGACGCTGGTTCGATGCCACCGTCCGCGACGGCAAACCCGACATGCGCCTGAAAGATGTGGTCACTCGCGCGGGGCAAGTGCTGGCTATGCGGTTTAAGTCCAAGGGCAAATATTTGCGATCCTTCATTAGTGATGAATCTCTTTTCATTGACATCATGATGAACGTCCCGGCGATTTTTTACGCGGCCGACGCCACCGGCGACCGCGAACTCTTCAACCTGGCGATGGAGCACTGCCTGACCACTCGCCGCACGCTGGTGCGCGGCGACGGCTCCGCCGCCCACGAAGGAATCTTCGACACCAAAACCGGCGAATTCCTTCGGCAGACGACTCATCAGGGTTTCCGGCCGGACAGCGCGTGGAGCCGGGGCTTAACATGGTCCATGTACGGCTTTGGCACCTGCTACGAACTCACGCGCGACGAGCGATTCCTGCAAACCGCGGAACTGAACGCGCAGTATTACCTGGAGCGCACCCCGGCCGATGGCGTCCCGCCGTGGGATTACGACGCCCCGTCATCCGGACCCCTTTCGCGCCGCCAGCCCGACAGCTCGGCCGCCGCCATCGGCGCGTGCGGACTTTTTCATCTGGCCCGCTTGACCCACGACCGGGAGAAAGCCGCCGTCTATCGCCAGGCCGCCCACAATGCCGTCCGCACCCTCACGAGCGCGCCGTATCTCGCCGATGATAATGTGAATTGGGAAGGCATCCTCCGCCGGGGCGTCTACCACATCCACAAACAACTCGGTGTGGATGAAAGCGTCATGTGGGGAGAATTCTTTTTTGTCGAAGCCCTCAGCCTTGCCCTGGCCGATTCGCCGGCAGCAAAAGGGTGAGGCGGCAGCGTATGCCCGATTTCATAGCACCCAAAAAAAATCGCGATCCTTACGCCGCCCTGCGCTACCCGGTCTTTTGCGCCTACCTCGCCGGGTGGATCGTCGCCGTCATCGGCGATCAGATTCTCGAAGTGGCGGTCGGGTGGGATATCTATTCCAGAACCGGCAACCCGATGTCGCTCGGCTGGGTGGGGCTGGTGTCGGCGGCCCCGATTATTCTTCTGGCGCTGCCCGCCGGACATCTCGCCGATCGATTCGACCGCAGAAAAATCGTCCTTTTCTCGCAAACCGTGCGCGGCCTGTGCGTGGCGGGGCTGGCGATGATCTCGCATTCGCGCGGTCCCATCGGCGCTATGTACGCCATCCTCCTGGTCGCCGCCGTTTGCAAGGCCATCGGGTGGCCGGCGCGCTCGGCGCTCATGCCCAGCCTTGTCGAGCCGCACGATTTTGCCAATGCAGTCAATTGGAACAGCATGGCGTTCCAAACCTCCGCCACCGCCGGGCCCGCCCTGGGAGGAATTATCGTACGATTCTCGGTCCCGGCGGCGTATGTCGTGTCCGCGATCGGCTCGGTGGTCTTCGCGGTTTCTCTTGCGGGACTGCGCCCGCGTTCCAGTTCGCATTCCAAGGAACCCCCGACGCTCAAAAGCCTCATCGCCGGCATCCGCTTCGTCTATAACACCAAGATCATTCTGGCCACGATCACGCTCGACCTGTTCGCCGTGCTGCTGGGCGGCGCGACCTATCTCCTGCCTATTTTCGCCAAGGATATTCTCCATGTGGGCGCCGTCGGATTCGGCTGGCTTCGCGCCGCGCCCGCGATCGGGGCTCTGTGCATGGGTCTGCTCGTCGCCCACATCCCGCCGATGAAACGGGCCGGCCGCGCCATGCTCTGGGCGGTGGCCGGTTTTGGCGTCGCAACCATCGTCTTTGGCCTCTCCAGGAATTTCTGGCTGTCCATCGTCATGCTCTTCCTGGCCGGCGCCTTTGACAACATCTCCGTTTTGGTCCGGCATACCCTGGTACAAGTGCTGACTCCCGACTCCATGCGCGGCCGCGTCTCGGCGGTGAACAACATCTTCATCGGAGCCAGCAACGAACTGGGCGGATTTGAAAGCGGCTTGACCGCGCGTTTGTTCGGGACGGTGGTATCCGTCGTGGGCGGGGGAATTGGGACGATTCTGGTGGTGCTTGCGACGACGTCCATCTGGCCGCAGGTGGGGAAATTCGGATCGCTGGTGGACGCCAAACCCGAACCGGAACCATTGGAGCAGATCTAAGCGGCCGCGTGCTCGGCGATTCGACCCTGCGAATCGACCTGATCGAATTTCACCGCGACGCGCTTGCTAACCCCCTGCTCCTGCATCGTCACGCCATAGAGCACATCGGCGATCTGCATCGTGCGCTTGGAGTGCGTGATGATGATGAACTGGCTCTGTTCCAAAAATTCCTGGACGATCATGTTGAAGCGCTGATTGTTCGCCTCGTCCAGGGCGGCGTCCACTTCGTCCAAAATGCAAAACGGGCTCGGTTTTGATTTGAAAATGCTCATCAGCAGCGCCACGCACGTCATCGTCTTTTCACCGCCGGACAATTGGCTGATCGTCACCGGCTGTTTTCCCGGCGGGCGGGCGATAATCTCAATCCCCGCGTCCAGAATATCCACCTTGATCTTGCCCGCGGGCATCTCCTGGCCATCCGGCCCGATCACCGGCGGCGCATTCTTCGGGGGATCGAGCTCGGTCTCCAAATAAATATCCGCCTTGCCCCCGCCAAACAGTTTGCGGAACATCCCCTGAAAATATTCGCGCACCGCATTAAACGTCTGCTCAAAGCGAACGCCGCTCTCGACATTGATCTCGCCAATCAATTGCTGAAGCTGCGTCTTGGAACTGGTCAAATCGGAAACCTGCGCGTTTAGGAATTGCTGGCGCTGTTCCAATTCGTTTTGTTCGTCGATGGCTTCGACATTCACGTTCCCCAGCCGATGGATCTTTTCGCGCAACTCCTTGATCTCATTGGAAACCGCGTCCCAATCCATCTCGGCGGGCTGATAGGGCGCCGGGCCCGAACAAAGCTCCGCATACCGCGCCGGCAAATCCAATTGCAATTCCTCCAGCGTCCGCTGAGCCAGCGTCTCCAGGCGCACGCGAAGCTCGCCCAATTTCAATTCCACTTCATGCAGTTCCCGCTCGATCGAATCGCGGCTGGAGCGCGCCGATTCGACTTTCTGCGTCAATTCACCCACCACGGCATTGGCTTCGGCAATCTGCCCGGCCAGTTCCTTCACGCGCGCTTCATGTTCGGCGGCGGCCCGCATGAGCCCAGCCTCCGCCGCCGCGGCGGCTTGCATTTCCCGCTCCACT
This sequence comes from Tepidisphaeraceae bacterium, assembly GCA_049520395.1. GTDB lineage: Bacteria > Planctomycetota > Phycisphaerae > Tepidisphaerales > Tepidisphaeraceae > UBA1161. Next base: position 11,890 of record JBEKPV010000039.1, on the reverse strand, counting down.
TGCTGGCGTCGATCACCGAGCGCGGCGACCGATCGATCGAGCCGCTGGAGTTGTTCGCGCAATTCGCCTTGCGCCGCCGTCTGCCTCTGCACGGCCTGCCGGCTGGCCAATTGCTTCTCCTGCACCTGCCCGAGCTGGACGCGCGAAGCGGTCAGTTGCTCGCCCAATTGTCGCAATTCCTCCGCCAGCGCCGTCTGCCCGAGGGTCAATTCCTCAACTTCATCTCCGGCCCTCTGCTGGCTGACTTCCAATTCGCGCTGCCGCCCGGTCAATTCCGATTCCTCCGCCGCCAATCGTTCCATTTGCGCCGCCAGCGCCGCCAGCTCGCGTTCCAGCACGGCCGATTCGCGGCGCAGCGCGCTTTGTCGATCCGAGTTTTGCGCCGCGGCGCTATTCCACTCGACCTTCTCCGTGTTCGACTGATAAATGGCGGTTCGCAACGCACTGACTTGCTCATCCAGGGATCGCGCCTGACTGGTCCCCTCGGCCAATTGATTCCCGAGCTGTTCGATCCGGGAATCGACATCCAGAATCTGCGCCCCCAGCGCTTCCAATTCCGATCGCCGGGAAAGCAAACCCATTGCCGCGGTCAGGGGGCCGGCCCGCAGCGCGCCGTCGCCCAAAATCTCGCCGGCCCGCGTGACATATTGATACCCCGCAGGTCCTTCCGAAAGCATTTGCGAAGCGGCCGCCAAATCCTCGACCAGCATCGTGCGTCCGAGCAGATGCCGCACGATCGGCTCGTCGCCGGCGGCGAAACGCACCAGCCCCATGACCGGCCGCACCGCCTGCCCATGGCGGGACCAGTCGTACGAATCATCGCGCGCGCACAGCCGATCCGCGCACAGCAGATTCACGCGCCCTTCTAGTTCTTCCAGCGATTCGCGCGCCGCCAGCGCGGCCGGGGAGTCGTGCGTGATCAACCATTGATCGCGCCCATCGAGGGCCGCTTCGACGATCGTCGCATATTCCACATCGACGCTCATCACATCGGCGACCAAACCGCGAATGAACGGGAAGCGCGTCTCCCTCTGGCGCAATACGGATTTGACCCCTTCGCTGACGCCCTCGCGGCGCGCTTCCAAATCGCGCAGCAAATTCTGGCGGGAAATCAGGCCCGAGCGATGTTCCTTGGCCCCGCCCAAAAGCTCGCCGACCTGGGCGATCCGCGCCCCCAGCGCCGTTGCGTCGGCGCGGCGCTCTTCCAGATGCCGCTGCTGATCGGCGATTTTCGCCGCCACCGCTTCCAATTTGCCCGTCAACTCTCCGGCCGCGGCCTGCAGCACCTGCAGTTCCTGCTCGACTTGCCCGCGACGGCCCGACAGGCGTTCCTGCTGCGCCCCCAGATTCTTGCGTTCAATTTCAATCGCGCCGATGCGGCTGCCGACCGAGGCCAGCTTCCGCATCAAATCCAGAATCTCCGTCTTCCGTTGCTCGATTTGCTGCGCGGCCGCATTCAGTTGAAGTTGGCCATCGGCAAACGACTGCTGCCGCTCCTCGATGAGCCGGCGATGTTCCTCCAATTCCGCCGTCAGCGCCGCCAGCGACTTATTCTCGCTTTCCAGGGCCGCGGCTATTTCCTGAAGCTTCGCGGCGATCTGGGTCTGATCCTGCTCGAATCCCAAAGCCTGCTCGGCCATCTGCTCCAGTTGCTGCTGTGCATATTGCTGCCGCTGCCGCGCCGATTGCACTTGCGCCTGCGCCTGCACCTGCTGATATTCCAGCCGTTGCCGCGTTTGCGAAAGCGCTTCCAGGGAATCCTTCTTCTGCGCCAGTTCGTTTTGCGCCTTGGCCAGATCCCCCTGCACGTCGTCGAGTCGAAACCGCGCGTCCTCCCCCGCGGATTCCAATTCCTTGAGCGAAGTTGCATGGGTGTGATATTCATGCAGGCTGAAATTCAGCCGCAATTCCGAGAGGCGCACGGAATGTTCCTGATACACCCGGGCCTTGCCGGCCTGAATTTTCACGCTGCGCAGGCGCTTCTCGGTCTCCTCGACGATATCGCCGACGCGCAGCAGATTGGCGTCCACCTTCTCTAGTTTTCGCTCCGCCTCTTTTTTGCGGGCCTTGAATTTGGAAATCCCCGCGGCCTCTTCAAAAATCAATCGCCGCTGCTCGGGGTTCGCCTCGAGCATGGCGGCGACGCGGCCTTGCTCGATCACGCTGTAAGCATCGACGCCGATGCCGGTATCCAGGAATAGTTCGCGCACATCTTTCAGCCGCGCCGGCGCATTATTGAGTTGATATTCGCTGGTTCCATCCCGAAAGAGTCTGCGCCCCACGGCGACTTCATCGGTTTCCAGATTCACGGCGCGCCCGCCCTGGGGTCGAACCGGATTCTCAAATACCAGCACCACTTCCGACATTCCCGCCGGCTTGCGCGCCGCGGACCCATTAAAAATCACATCCAGCATCGCGTCGCCGCGCAGGCTCTTGGCGGATTGCTCTCCGAGCACCCACTTGACCGCGTCGACCACATTCGATTTGCCGCACCCGTTGGGCCCGACAATCCCCGTGATCGGAGAATCGAAGACAAACTCCGTCCGATCGGCAAAGCTCTTAAAACCATGAAGGATGAGTTTTTTCAGGCGCATGTGGTTCGGTCCTCCCTGACCGCTGTCAAACCAGCCGGGACATCATGTCCTCGGCCAGCGGCAATAATATAGTTCGCCCTGCTCCCCGTCCACCCAGCGCAATTTGCCCGTGCCGCGGCTCTCATGACCCCCCCGCCGCCGGCTGCCCAGCCGCCGCGGGACTCGCCTGCGGGGTCTGGGTTTGCGTCCCCTGCGGGCGACCCGCCGGATTGTTCTTGGGAACGCTGTTCCACTGATCGGCCTCCAATTGCTGATGCTCCAATTGGAATATGCACGCCACCTTCTCCCCGGATAGACGCGTGCCGTAAACATGGTGCGAGGCCACCAGCTGCTGCGCAACCGCGACCACGTCGTTGAAATTAAAATTGAACGCATCGTCCGGGTCGGGTCCCTCGCCTCCGAGCCGCGCCAAAATCTCCGCCAAATCGTTATGGCTCAGCACATCCTTGGGCTGCAAAAGCTGCGGATCACGGTAAAACAACGTGAGCAGCGACGTATCATCGCTGGATGAAATGCTCAATCGACTATCCATGGCCATAAAGGTCACCGGCGTGTCCAGCTGCAAATCATGCCCAAAAATGGCCAGCCGGGGCACGCCGGTCGTCGTCGCATAAACCATCGGGGGTCCGTCGCTCTCGACAATATCCAGGAAAAAATTGTCCCCGATGGCCCGTGTAATAACCCCGTCCGCGTCCCCCGAATTCGCCAAAATGCGATACGCCTCGATGCGCGCTTCGGCGCGATCGCTGTCCAAAAGGGATCGCAGCATATGCCGCATCTCCGGCGTGCTCGGCAGCGCGCCCAGGGTCCGAACCGCGTCCAATTGATTCGGATTGCCGGCATCGGATGCCATTTGCAACAGCGCCAGCCGCGCCGGCTCATCCCCGACAAACACCGCCGCGCGCGCCGCCGCAAACGCGATATTGGGATCGGGATCGGAAATCAGCGGCTCAAAAATCGGCAAGGCGTCCTCTCCCATTCCCTCCCAACAAAGTGAAATATCCGCCAGCGGCGCGCCCGGCTTATGCGCCTCGGCGACCAATTCCGTCGCCTTGGCGATCGTGAATTGCTCTGAATTGTCCATATACAAATGCGAAACCACGCCGATGAAATGCTTCCAATCGCCGTTGTAATCATCCGGAACGTAAACCTGCACCAGTCCTTCATCCTGCGCCGCCGCCACCACCTTGCTGCGATCCTCACTGGGATCGATCGGCGACGAACCATGCCAGCGCCGCTGAATGATCTCCTCGATCCGGCGCGCGGTGCTTGCCTGCGGCTGACGAAGCTGCAAATCAATCGGCCTGGTGAATTTCGCAAACCCGCCGTCCAGCACCACACCCGTCCGCAAACTCGCCCGCGCGCCGGCGACGCTGGGATTTCCCTCGCTGAGCGCATAGGCCGGATTCACAAATACCTGCCCCCCCGCCACCACTGCCTCGGGATGAGCGCCAGTCCCAAACGGATCCTGCAATCCATGTTCGCTCAGGGGGGTTTCATAAAGCTCGCCATGGGCCAAACTGGTCGTGTAACTATGCGGCAACGCGTGAACGATCACGTCAAACCGCTCGCCCTCATGCACACCGACGGGAATCCGTCCCTCCACGATCACGATCGCCACTCGCTTATCATCCAAAATCTCCTCGGGCGTCATGTCCGCATAGGTGTGCATCTGCGCGCTGCCAAACCCATGCACCAGCATTTCCTTGGCGATGTATTCGCGCACCCACGACGCGGCCGTGCTGTCGCCGGTCCCGTGCAAATTGACCACGACCGAATACCCATAAACGCGCATCGGCTCGGTACCACCGAAACGGACGCGCTCCTGGATCGTCCCGTGCATGAATTCGGGCACCTTCGCCAGCGGCAACGTCGGCCATTTAGGCAACTGTGCGGTCGGGGGAGGCGTCGGGGGGGTCGAGCATCCCAGCGGACTTAGCAGGCCCCACGCCGCCAGAATCGCGGTTAGAACGCCTGCGCGAGGCGATTTCCATCGCCCGACGGCTCCGCGATGACGGCTTGGGTGCTGCATCAAATAAACCTCCAGCTTTTATCGGACCAGTGAGCCGCTGGGCTTGATTACCTATTGAAGAACAACGCTAAACCTGTGGCAACGGGTCGGTTTCGCACACACAGCGCCCACGGCGCCGCCATGGGCCATTTCCTCGACCCACCCCACACTAAACCTCGGAAGTCAGCGCGGAAGAGGGCTCCGTCGGCGCGGAAACCACCCGTTTTTTCCGCTTGCCAGACCCAGGTGCGGGAGGCGTTGCCTCCCCATCCGAATCCGCCGCCCGCGGGCTTTGGACATCGATAAATAGCCGTCCCTGCGTCGGATCCTCGTATCTCCGCGCATCGATGACGGCCCGCGCCTCGTCCACCAACTCCTCCAGCGTCTTAAATTGTTTATAGACACTGGCGAATCGCACATAGGCGACTTGATCCACTCGGCGAAGCCGCTCCGTCACCAGCCGACCCACTTCCCCGGACGGAACTTCGCGATCAAACGCCTTAAAAATCTCCTCTTCCACCTCATCCACAATCCGCTGGAGCTCGGTTTGCGGAACCGGACGCTTAAAGCAGGCCCGCTCCAAACCCGAGTAAATCTTCTTCTGGTCCCAGGGAACCCGCCGTCCGTCTTTTTTCACGACGCTGACCCGAATGTTTTGTTCGATCTTTTCGTAGGTGGTGAATCGCTTTTCGCAGGCCGTGCATTCGCGGCGACGGCGGATCGACCGCCCCCCGTCACAGGTGCGGGAGTCGATGACCTTCAAACTCTCCTTTTCAGCGTCACAAAAAGGACAGTGCATGGGGTTGTAACGGTACCAAAAATCAGCCCATAACGAAAGAAATTCGCGCGGCAGGCCGCCACCCCACGCCGGCGCTAAAATGCGGCTTTATTGGGGTAATCGGTCCGTTTTCCGCAATCAACGCCCCGGGGGGCCGCCGTGGCGCACCCACGCTGCAATTCGACTCGGTAGTTATATTTGACGTGGCTCCCTTCCAGGCCCGAGTTGTACTATGATGGGGAAGTTGAATTTTCGCAAAATAAAGGGGGTTACTCCCACGTTGGAGTCTATACGTTGAACTCCGCGGCCCAACTTAAACCCCTCGAGCAATCGCTCTCGGACGCGGATTCCGCACCCAAATTATCCAGCCCGCTGACGGCGGATGTCTCAATCCTGATCGTAAATTGGAACGGCAAGGAGATGCTGCGGAGTCTTCTGGACTCCATCGAAGCCAACCGCGGCGACCTGCGCGCGCAGACCATCGTCGTGGACAACGCTTCCGCCGACGCCTCCGCGGAGATGGTCGCCGAAGAATTCCCCCAGGTTCGTCTTATCCGCAACGATCAAAACGTCGGGTTCGCCCGCGCCAACAATCAGGCGGCCAAACTTGCCGAGGCGCCGATTCTGATTCTGCTGAATAACGACACGGTCGTCCTCGACGAGTCGCTGCAAACGCTGGTGCGGTATCTCCGGGAGCATCCGGACGCGATTGCGGTGGGACCCAGGACTTTGGACAGCAATGGAAATCCGCACAGCTCGGGCCGAAATTTGCCGAACCTCAGTGCGCTGCTGCATTCGGTCCATCTAATTAAATGGACCCGCGGCTCGCGACGGTCGTATCGCGCCTATCGCGAAGGCGGGCGCGACGCCGGCCGCGAAGGTCCGGTGCCTCAGCTGGACGCGGCCTGCTTCGCCATCCGCCGCAGCGCTTTCGAGAAATGCGGCGGATTCGACGAAGGGTACGAATTCGGCGTCGAAGATGTCGACCTCTGCGCCCGCCTCGCCCCGCTGGGAACCATTTACTATCTCCCCACCGCGCAAATCCGCCATTTAGGACGCGTCAGTTCCCGCGCCAATCGGAACCTCGTCAGCCGGGGCTATTTCTGCGGCTGGGCGCGATATCTCAGAATCCACCACGGGCGAACCTCGGCCTGGTTTTACAAGCTGGTCACCACGCTGGACATCCCCCTCCGCCTCGGCGTCCTGGGCGTCCGATGGCTCAAACACTGGGAACGCGGCCGAGCCAACGAACGAAAACGCACCACCGCCAATATCCGATCCCTCCTGTGGTTCACCTGCACCTCGCTGCCGCGTTTCTGGTGGTCGTAACCGCCCCGAGCGCTTAACATCCGCCTCCGACGTCCTATGCGCGGATTCACATTCGATCCAGATTCCCGGGTTTGGACCCATCCCTCCCACCGCCATTTCGACTACAGCGACGGCGCCGACCTCGAAAAACGGATGCTGGAAATCCTGCGGCAGACGGAGGATATCTCCTGCCTCTCCAAATCGCTGGCCCGGCAAATATCCGATTGGCCGACGATGTATCACTTCTCCCCGCGGCGGCATAACCTTCTGCGACATCTGAAATTCCCGTCCGATTCCACGATTCTCGAACTGGGCGCCGGCTGCGGTGCTATCACCCGCCAGCTCGGCGAAACCGGGGCTGAAGTCTGCGCCGTTGAAGGCAGCCCCACCCGCGCCGCATGCGCCGCCGCTCGAGTCCGCACGCTGGAGAACGTCCGCGTCGTTTCCTGCCATTTCGAGCAGCTCCCCACGGGCGAACAATTCGATATCGTCACGCTCATCGGCGTCCTCGAATACGCCCCCGTCTTTTTCAAATCGGAAGCGCCGCTACTGGCGTGCCTGCGACTGGCCCGATCATTACTCAAACCCGGCGGGACACTGATCATCGCCATCGAAAATCAATTGGGGCTGAAATATTTCTGCTCCGCCCCCGAAGACCACACCGGGCGACCCTTCGACGGGATCCAATCGCGCTACGAAAAAAACAGCCCGAAAACCTGCGGCCGATCGGAATTGATTCAACTGCTCGCTGAAGCCGAATTTCCCGATCCGCGTTTCCAATATCCGTTCCCGGATTACAAACTCCCCCGCTGGGTACTCACGCAAAAAGCCTTCGAGACCCAATCCTTCGACCCCTGCGCGATTCTTCGCACGATCAATCCGGTTCACGACGGCGCGATCACCGCATTCCCGGCCGACGAGCGGCGAATCTGGCCCGCCCTCCACCGCAACGGCCTGGTCCCCGATTTATCCAACTCGTTTCTAATCCAGGCCGGCAAGGATCTATCCGATGACGGCTTGCTAGCCGCCGGCTGCGCTTTGGAACGGCGTAATTGCTTTAACACACAGACCAAAATCCTCGCCGATTCGCTGGGCCGAATCGCGGTACACAAAACTCGATTGACTCCGGAAACACCCCCGGCGGGAATCGACATTGTATTTTCTCCCTGTGATGAGCCGTACCAACCCGGACCGCAACTGGAGACGCAAATCGCGGCCGCGATTCAAAGCCGGGATTGGGAAGGGATGATCTCCGGCCTTTCCCGCTGGCTCGATTTCGTCGTGGAAAATGGTTTGATCGAAAAGAAATCGGATGATCTTTACGCTTCGGCGCTGAAACCCGAGTTCTTTGACTGCCAGCCGCGAAATCTCATTGTGGTCGGCGACAGCCTGGTGCCGATCGACCACGAATGGCGATATACGGACCATTTGCCGCTGCGCAACCATGTTTTGCGATACCTGAGCCTTCTTGCCCGTCAGGAAGAGGAAGCTCTTCGCCGGCACATGCCGGAGAAAACGCCGCTGGCGTGGCAATTGGCGCATCGGATGGGGATTCCGATTTCCAAAGCGCAGCTCGGGGAGTATCGGCGCTGGCAGCACACGCTTAACGCCTGGATCGTGGGGGAAAAACCCCCGAAAAAAACCGGGTTATTGAAAAAGCTGTGGCCAAGTAAATCTTGATGCTAAACTATCGAGCACGATGTTTGACGCGCTAACCGACAAATTCACCGGGGTCTTCCGAGGGCTCTCCGGGCGGGGCCGAATCAGCGAGGAAAATATCCGGGAGTCCATGCGCTCGGTGCGCACCGCGCTATTGGAAGCGGATGTCAATGTCCAGGTGGTGAATGATTTCATTGACCATGTGATTCAGAAGGCGATTGGGCAGGAGGTCATCAAGAGCGTCCGGCCGGGCGAGATGATGGTCAAAATCTGCTACGACGAGCTGCTGAATCTGCTGGGGCCGGTGGATACGCGGATTTACTTCGTTCAGCCGGGGCCGACGCTGATCATGATGTGCGGGTTGCAGGGTTCGGGAAAAACCACGACCTGCGGAAAATTGGCCAAATATCTGGTGGGCAAAGGGCATCATCCCCTGCTGGCGGCGGCGGACTTGCAGAGGCCGGCGGCTGTGGAGCAATTGCGAGTGATTGGGCAGCAGGTGGGGGTGCCGGTTTATGCGGATGATTCGAAGATCGGGGAGCATGGAACGGTTGGGCGCGGGGCGGCGGTGGCGGTTTGCCGGGCGGCGGTGACGCAGGCGAAATCGAGCGGCTTGGATGTGGTTATTCTGGACACGGCCGGGCGGTTGCACGTCGATGAGCCGCTGATGGCGGAATTGCGGGAGATCAACAGCCAGCTTCAGCCGCAGCAGATTTACCTGGTTCTGGACAGCATGAGCGGCCAGGACGCGGTGAACAGCGCCAAAGCCTTCAACGAACAATTGGAACTCGACGGACTGATCCTGACCAAGCTGGACAGCGATACCCGCGGCGGAGCGCTGCTTTCGGCAAAGATGGTTACGGGAAAGCCGGTCAAATTCCTTGGGGTTGGGGAGAAATTGGATGCGCTGGAAGAATTTCGGCCGGATGGGATGGCCTCGCGGATTTTGGGGATGGGGGACATCATCGGGCTGGTGACGGAGGCCCAGCAGAAAGTGGATGCCGAGGAGCAGGCCAAGCTCGCGGCGAAGATGGAGAAAGGGCAATTCACGCTCGACGATTTCATGGCGCAGATGACCCAGATCAAAAAGCTCGGACCCATCGGCAAAGTCATGGGCATGATTCCCGGGATGAGCGATCTGACGAAGCAGGTCAATATGGACGACGGCGATGTCGAGAAGCAGATGTCGCACATGAAAGCGATTTATGACTCGATGACGCGGGGGGAGAGGAAGAAGCCGGAGATTTTGGATTCGGGGAGGCGCAGGCGAGTGGCGGCGGGAGCGGGGGTGCCGCTGAATGAGGTGGGGCAATTTATCAAGCAATTTGAAGGGGCGCGGGACATGATGCGAGCCGTGGGCGGCATGGGGATGATGGGGAAGATGAAACTGATGAAGAATCTGATGTCGGGCGGGGCGAGCGCGTTTGGGCAGCCGGGGGGGCCGATGCTTAGAACCAAAAAGTCGGGGTTCATGGAGAAGAAGGATCGGAATAAGAAGAAGAGGCGATAGTCGCCGTTGCTCGTTGCTACGGGGCTGTGGCGGCGGCGGGTTGGGTGGTCGCGGTGTGGGTGGCGGATTGCAATTCGGCTTGGACGGCGGCGAGGTCGGAATTGAATTCGGGGGAGGCTAGAAACTCTTTGACCAGGGCGTGGCCCAGGACGCGTCCGGCGGCGATGTCGGAGGGATAGTGGAGGCCGCCGATGACGCGGTCCCAGCCGATTTGGCGGCCGCGCTCGAGGAGGGCGGTTCGTTTATCGGGGAAGATTTGGGCGAGGATTTCGGCGCAGACGGTGGCGCGAGTGGAATGGCCGGAGGGATAGGAGTCGCTCTTTTCGCGCTGGCCGAAGGTTTGCAGGGTGGGGACGCTGATGTAGGGGCGCGGGCGAGCCCAGTGTTTTTTGGCGATGTTGGTGAAGATTTTGGTGTCGCCGATCACCTTATCAAAAAAAGCCGCGGTTTTGGGGCAATTGTCTGCGGTGAACCAGGGACCGATCACGTCGGCGAAGGTAAAAACGGAAAATTCGTCTTCATTGAGAATGCGTGCTTTCTGGGCATCGGTGCGGTGTCTGGAAAGATGGAGGAGGGTGTCGATCTCGGCTCCGCCCTCCTCGGAATTGAGGGTTGGCGGATCGGGGAGGAGGCGCATGACATTCAGGGCGCTGGGGGCGAGAAAATTGAGTTGCTTGGCCGCGCCGACGCTCAGCGCGATAAACACGCTCAGGGCGAGGGGGAGAAAAACATTTCGGCGGAGCATGGACCTCCCGGTTGGGGCGGTATGTTACGGGCTGCGGGACGCCGGCCCATATGATAACGAAATCTTAACTTTATTTCGGGGGCGTTACGTTTGGTTGCAATCCGCGGTGGCGGTGGCATCGGCGGCGGCGAGGAGGCCGTCGAAGTGGGCGAAATCGCGGCGGTAGCGAGTGAGCAGGCGCTGAATCATCGGCGATCGCTCGATGGCGTCGCGGTCGCGGGGGCTCAATTGGGCGAGCCAGCGGGTGTCATAAAAGCTTCGGCGGAAAGCGGCGAGGTAGAAGGCGTCGTCGCCGGTGGTGATGTTGGCGGAGTTGGATTCGCCGGTGACGTTGAGGGCCGGTCCGTTGCCGCCGGGGCCGTGATGATCCGTGCTCCAATATTCCAGTGCCGCGGGCTCGTGGCGGAATCCCAGGAAATCGCAGAGGGGAGAGAAATGTTGTTCTGGATCGACGGCCAGATCATCATAAAAGACGCTGGTGGCGTCGAGGCGGCGGGAGGCGATGAATTCGGAGATTTGGCAATTGGTCCGGACCCAACGGCGGGCGGCGGCGGAGGCGGAAAAGGGAGTTCGCCGGCGCTCGGAGGCGAACCATCCGCGCGGATCGCGGAGCAAGTGGACGATTCGGACCTGATAGCGGGGGTCATTGACGAAATGAGCGGCCCAGTCGAGGCGTTTGCTGGAATCGATCAGGATCGACCGGCCAAGGCGATCGAAAGCGAAATCGAAAGCGCGGTCGCGGGGGATTTGCCTGATGCCGCTGAGGATTTCGCAGTCGGGAGCGTGGCGGGCGGCGCAGAGATTGCAAAATGTGCGGTCGGGCTTGGTGAACCAGCGGCGATATTCGCCGAGGTAGGCGGCGCCGCGGTGGCTGCCGAGGACGTAGGCAAGCCATTGGGAGCCGCTGCGATTTTCGCTGAGGATGAAGACGAGGGTAGGCCGGTGAAAGGCCCCCGCGGAGAGTACGACTTCCATGTGGTTTACTCCGTGCAGAGACTGAATTTAAGAAGCCGATCCATGGCGCGGTTGGTTCCGCTGGTCAGCGGCGAATCTGGGTGCGGGTCGCGGACGGTTCGCTGATAAGATTTCATCCGATCGATCCGTAACGCGTTTTCGCGGACGGATAGCCGCAAAAGGAAAGCGCGAAACTGCGAACAAACTTATGGGCTGGTGCGAATTTTCGTCAATTGTAAAAATCGGGGGGATTTTGGACAGGGGGAGGGACAATTATGGGACGTGCGAGCGCGGCCTTAGGTGATTTGGGCGGGGCGTTTGCCGCGCGGGG
>JBEKPV010000038.1:0-22650 GCA_049520395.1 Tepidisphaeraceae bacterium | reverse complement strand
TCGGAAAAATCAAAGGGGTCGGAAAAATCAAAGGGGTCGGAAAAATCAAAGGGGTCGGAAAAATCAAAGGGGTCGGAAATATCAAAGGGGTCGGAAAAATCAAAGGGGTCGGGAGTCTTTGATTGGACGGACTCGCTGTCGCCCGCGCGGGAAATCGCCTGTCGATGCCCGCAAACGCCTTTGGCCTGACCTCCGGGAATAGCCGGCGCCCGCCCTCAACTCAAAGACTCCCGACCCCTTTGTGACCGACCCCTTTGTGACCGCGACCCCTTTGTGACCGCCGACCCCTTTGTGACCGCCAAGACGCCTGCCATGTGTCAAATAAAAACTGCTGATTGCTACGTAGCGGCGATGTGTCGGCAATGCCATTGCAGGTCCGCGTGGCATCCTTCCGATAGATAATCTGCCACTCGCCACGGGGCAGCCGTGAATATCAATCGAGCCGTCGTCTTTTTCCATAGCGTCTTGATCGGTGCCTCATCCGCCGCATTTGGTCAAGCGATTATCTCAATCAACGGTGATTCGGGACCGTGGGAGAGCCAACACGCCGGTATCAATTCCGTATTTTTCTACGGCACTGGTGACGAGGCCCCGCCATCAATCGTATCCAGCATCGACGGCCAGCAAATCCAGCCCGGTGAACAAATCCAAATCGCATATTTAAATGGCGGCGTGTCTGCGGGGGCAGGCTGGCCATACCTCGACGCGGCAGGTAACCCGGAGTTTGCCGAGAACAACAGCGAAGATAACAGCGGCAACGTGTGGCCTAGCTACTATATGCCGTCTACGTCGTATCCCGTCTATTCGATGGAGTTAGTTGCGACGTTTGCAGACGCCGGCGGCGACATCGTCGGGATGCCCTTTCCCGTCGGTATGTCGTCAATCGACACGGTGCCCGCCGGGGCATCTCAGCTTCAGCTTGGCTTTAATGACAGCCTCTACAGCGACAACTCCGGCTCAATGACGGTTCAAGTCTCAACCGTGCCGGAGCCCTCTTCATATGTCGGTCTGTTGGGATTCGGATTGCTTCTTTTGCGGCATCGTCACACCGCGGCTGCCAAGATTTGATCCGTATTCAATAACCAAAGTGACGCCTGCGTCAATCAAAGCAGCATTGCGTCCCAGAATCCGCGGGAATTCAAAACGGTTGACTTTTCTCACTGCCGCTTTGTGACGCGAGTTCGAACTGCGACAAAATCACTGAAACAAATTCATTTCGAAAAAGACCCGGAGGGCGTGCCCTGAGCCCCGCGAAGTGCTAATCATTCAGCGGATTCATCACTCGCCCCAGAAACAGGACGAGCCCAGTCGCACGATCCCGAATCAGAAAGAGAAATGGATGATCCGCGTTAAAAATTTCCGGCGGCATCGCCGGCATTGCGGTGATTCCCATGGTGATTCCCGTTGCGGCGGCCGCTTCTGTGCCTTCTTCGTTCACCTCGACATAAGCCTGATGCACCGCTCCGGAGATATATAGATCGCGGGAGGAATCCATGCCGGAGAAATTGGCCTGGTGCGGGTCGAATGGCTTGTCCATTCCCAGAATTTTCAGAGCCGGGACCAGATCGATCGTTTGCCGGAATTTGAATTTCGGCAATGAAATCGCCACCCTTTGCGGCGTGGATCGCTGATCTACGTCCGCCAGCATCTTTTCGTTCAAATTCGCTTCCAGTTTCGATAGTCCATCCAACCCCTTGGGCAGCAGGATCAGCATCGACAGGCTTCCGCCGACATAGGGCATCTCAATCGCCTGAAAGGAATCCGTCTCCATATAGGGCAGACTGCTTGTCTGGTGCATGATGGCCGTCTGCACGGGGTCTGTGCGTGCGGGAACGTGAAACGGGCCGGTGGCCGTGCGGGCGGCCTCGAACGGATCGGCCCAATCCCCTTTGAAATAGACCGCATTGGTCAGGATCAACTTTGTGACATGGGGCTGAATCGCGTCCAAAGGTAGAAGGTTCAAAATCTTCCCGTCCGTTTGAGCGGCCACCCAGTCGTTGATCGTCGAGCGCGCCCGCGACGGATCCTGAAAATCGACGGTTTCCGCCTGGCCGCGAAAATCCGTTTGGACCGTCTGAAAAAAATCGGGATTCCACTGTACACCCTGCTGAGCCCAAATGGCGCTAGCCACTTTGAGAATGGGAATCGAGTTTTCCCCGGCTGATTGCAAGCGGTCCATCAGGCGGCCGGCGCTGGCGGAAGTGGAATCGGCGGTTAGATGCAGGACGCTTTGCATCTGAGTCAGGGTGTCGCCGGCGGCGCCTGCGGTGGTCATCTCCAGGGCCAGATGAATGCTAAAGGGGCTGAAGATGAGATTGGCGTCTGGGGGTCCGGTATGCGGGTATAACTCGAAGGCAAATTGGTTGATGGATTGGGGAAGAGCCGCATCGGGATCGTCGCCGGCGGCAAACGAAACGGCGGGGAGACCGAGCAGGAGGAGTATTGCCGAAGCGAGTAGCGGGCGTGGAAGGTTCATCAATTGATAGACGCGCGGCGGGGGGGAAAGTTTTCGGAATCGGGGTATTTCCGGGGCGAAGGAGGGTTAACTGGCCAGTTTTTTTTGCTGGATCGCGGGGGCTGGATTATTCAGATCGCTTTCGCCCAGGTTGACGTTATTTCTTCCGGCGTGTTTGGCCGCGTAAAGGGCGGTATCGGCGGCCTTGAGGAGTTCTGATCTTTCGACGGTGCCGGATTTTCGGCCGGCGACGCCGATGCTGATGGTGATGCGGGTTTCGGCGCCATTGAAGGTGAAGACATGGCTTTCCACGGCGGTGCGGCAGCGTTCGGCGCAGACGGCGGCTTCCTGGGCGGTTCTGGCGGGGAAAATGAGCAGAAACTCCTCTCCGCCGACTCGGCCTACGCTGTCGGTTGCGCGGACGCTGGAGAGCAGGATGCGGGAGATTTCCTTGAGGACGATGTCGCCGGCATCGTGGCCGAAGGTGTCGTTGATTGTTTTGAAATGGTCGACGTCGACGATGGCCACCGCCAGGGAACCGGAATACCGGTCGGCCAGTTCCAGTTGTTCGTCCAATCGAGACAGTGCGCTGCGGCGGTTGGGGAGGCCGGTCAATTCATCGGTGGCGGCCGCTTTTTGCAGGCTTTCGTTCAGTCGGGCTAGTTGCAGGTTGATCTGGACGGAGCCTTCGTTTTTGCGGGCCAGTTCGTCGTGGAGCCAGGCGGATCGCAGGCCGGCTCGCACTCGGGCGAGCAATTCCTGCTGGTTGAACGGCTTGGCGACGAAATCATCCACGCCGGCATCGAAGGCTTCGATGATATTGGCCTGATCCGTTCGCACCGTGAGCATGACGAAGTGGACGTATTTTCCGTTGCGAGCGGCGCGGATTTTGCGGCAGAGTTCCAGGCCGCTCATTCCCGGCATGTTCCAATCGGAAATCACCACGCGGGGCGAATGCTCCTCGAACAGTCGCAAGGCCTCGGCCCCATCGGATGCGGTTAATAGCTCGTGGTCGGTGGAATTTAAAAAGTCGGCCAGGAATTCGAGCTGACCTGGATTATCCTCGACGACCAGAATTTTAAAGGGCTCTCCCGGCGTGATCGGCGCGGCGGGGGGGGTGGAGCGGCGCTCGATTTTTTGCTCGCCGAGGGATTCCTTGATGGCGATGAATTCTTGTTCGGCGGCCAAAAACGCCTTGACGACGGCGGGATCGAAATGGCGGCCGCTTTCGGCGCAGATGACGGACTTGGCTTCGTGGTGGGAGATGGCTTCCTTATAAATTCGCCGGCTGGTGAGGGCGTCGTAGACGTCGGCGAGTGCGACGATTCTGGCGCAGAGGGGGATTTGCTCGCGTGCGAGGCCTTTGGGGTAGCCGGAGCCGTCCCATTTTTCGTGATGGTTCAGGGCGATGTCGCGCGCCATGTGGAGGAACTTGGCGTTGGGGAAGCGCTGAAGGGCGGCATCGAGGGTTTGGGCGCCCAGATCGGCGTGGGTCTTCATGAGGGAATATTCGTTGGCGTCGAGCTTGCCGGGCTTGAGGAGGACGCGGTCGGGGATGCCGACTTTTCCGATGTCGTGCAGGGGGCTGGTTTGATAGATGAGGCGGATGAAATCGCCGCCGACGGTTGCGCGGTGGTCTTCCTGGGAGGACAAGTTTTGCGCCAGGACGCGGGCGAAGCTTTGTACGCGTTCGATGTGGGCGCCGGTCTCGGGGTCGCGGCTCTCGGCGAGCTTGGCCATGGCGAACATCGCCAAATCGCGCGTCTCCAGCGACAAAATTCGCTCGGCGGTTTTCAAACAGACCAGCAGTTCTGAAGGTTTTAAGGGCTTATGTAAAAAGTCGTCGGCGCCGGCGTCCATGCCTTCCATTTCCTCGCGCTCGCCCTGGCGGCTGGTGAGCATGATGATGTAGATGTAACCGGTGAAATCTTCCTTGCGGATGGCGCGGCAAAGCTCGATGCCGTTCATCTCGGGCATTTCCCAGTCGGTGATGACCAGGCGGGCGGTCTCGGTGCGGAGCATTTCGAGGCCTTCGCGGCCGTTGCGCGCGATCTGGACGGTGTGGCCGAGCTGCTGCAGGGCGTTGGCCACGACTTCGCACGAGATTTCGTCGTCGTCGACAATTAGGGCGTTCATGCGATCAAACTTTCGTGCCGGCGGAAATTAAGGCCTTTAGGTCCGGCTGATAATTCCTGCAGCGATCGACTTCCTCGCGTAGTTGTTGCACCAATTCGTCGCTGTGGCTGAAGTCGCCGGCGGCGGCGCGTTTTTCGCATTCCGCCGACAGGACGGCAAGCCGCTTGGCCGAGACGTTGGCGGCGGAGCCCCGCAACGAATGCGCCAGGCGGACGGTTTGCTGCTTATCCTTGTTGGAAACGGCTTTAACGAGATTCTCGAAGTCCTCCTCCAAACGATTTCGGAATTTTCCGAGCAGTCGTTGAAGGAATTCAACATTTCCCATGCAACGTTGGAGCACATCGGTAATGTCCAACGGGGCCTGCGTCTGATAATCCGGCGTTTTCGCGACCCGCGGGTCCGGGGAGATCACGTCGCTCATCAAGCGGGGGATTCCCTTTATCGGACCGGAGGCTTCCACCGGCTTGTACTGCATCTGCTCGATGTACCGCACGCAGGCGTCCACTTGGGTTTTCAATTCTTCCAGCTTGGATTGGGCGTCGTCCAGATTTTTCTGTTTTCCAATTTTCTCCAGTTCGGCGGCGGCGGAGCGGACGTTTTCGGCGGACAGATTGGCGGCGCTGCCCTTGAGGGAGTGGGCGAGGCGGGCGAGCGACTCGGCGTTGCCGGAGGTGATGCTCTCCTGGAGCTTGGCGACGTCGGCGGTGATGGAATCGTGGAATTTTTGCAGCAGGTCGCCGACTAATTTGGAATTGCCCATGCAGCGCTGAATTAGGGAGGAGTAGTCGACGGGAGTCGGTATCTCGACTGCCGGGGCGGGGGGGGCAGCGGGGGTTGTGGGCGGTTGGGCGGGAGGGGCGACGGCGACGCGTTTGCGGCCTGTGAGTTGTCCCTCGATGGCTCGAACTAATTTCGCGGGGTCGATGGGCTTGGAGACGTAATCGTCCATGCCGGCGGCGATGCAGTCCTCGCGATCGCCTTTAACCGCATTGGCGGTGAGGGCGACGATTGGCATGTGCGGGGCGACGATGCCGGAGATGCTTTGTTCTTTTTCCCTGGTGCGGATCGCCTTGGTGGATTCGAAGCCGTCCATTTTGGGCATTTGGCAATCCATGAGGACCAGGTCGTACTGCTTGGCGAAGACGGCTTCGAAGGCGGACTGGCCGTCTTCGACGATGTCGAAGGTGTAGCCGGAATTTTTGAGAATTTCGGCGGCGACCATGCGGTTGACCTCGTTGTCCTCGGCGAGAAGGATGTGGGCGGGCGACGCCGACCGCGGATCGTGAGGGGTGGAGTGGAAGTGGTGAAGTCCCTCGGGCTCTTCGTGGGTGAGTTCCATGGCCTCGTTTCTGTCCATCACTTCAATGAGCACCTTGCGAAGCTGCGACTGGCGGACGGGTTTCACCAGGTAAGCGGCGAATCCCAGGTCCTTGAGCTCGCGGGCCTGGACCTTGTCTTCCACACTGGTGAGCATGATCAATTTGAGGGAACGGAATTCCTCCATGGCGTGGATGGCCTTGGCCAAATCGATGCCGTCCATTTCGGGCATGTGCCAGTCGAGGATGGCGATGTCGAACGGTTTGCCGTCGTCGTGCGCCTGGCGGATCATTTGCAGGGCGGCGGGGGCGTTGTCGGCGGTTTGCAGACTGATATTCCATGCGGCCAATTGCCGGGTGAGAATTTCGCGGTTGACGGCATTGTCATCCACGGCGAGCACGCGGGCGAGGCGCGCCCGTTCGAGCTTGGAATTGTTGTCGGCGGATAAATCGGGGTGGGCGGTCTTTTTCAATCGGCAGGTGAACCAGAAAGTGGAGCCCTTGCCGACTTCGCTGTCCACGCCGATGGTTCCGCCCATCATTTCGGTGAGACGTTTGCTGATGGCCAGTCCGAGTCCGGTGCCGCCGTATTTTCGGGTGGTGGAGGCGTCGGCCTGGGAGAAGGACTGGAACATGCGATCGAGGCGATCGCGCGGGATCCCGATGCCGGTATCGGAGACGGTGAATTTCACCAGGGCGGATTGGGCGTCGCCTTCGAGGAGGGTTGCGCGGATGACGATTTGGCCTTTGTCGGTGAACTTGATGGCGTTGTTGGTGAGGTTGGTGATGATCTGGCCGAGGCGCACGCTGTCGCCGATGACCTTGTCGGGAACTTCCGGGGCGATGAGGCAACTGACTTCGAGTTGCTTGCGCGCGGCGATGAGGGAGGCGGCCTCGGCGAGATTCTCGATCACGGTGGGGAGATCCATTTCCTCGGTTTCCAGCTCGATTCTGCCGGCTTCGATTTTGGAGAAATCGAGGATGTCGTTGATGACCCCGAGCAGGGCGTCGGCGGAGGAGCGAGCGACATGGACGAAACGGCGCTGGTTTTCGTCGAGGGTGGTGCCGCGGAGGAGGTCGACCATGCCGACGATGCCGTTCAGGGGCGTGCGGATTTCGTGGCTCATGTTGGCCAGGAAAAGACTCTTGGCCTTATCGGCGGCCTGGGCGGCCTTGAGAGCGTCTTGCAGGGACTGGGTGCGCTCGGTGATCTGATTTTGCAGGGTGTCATTGAATTCGCGCAGTTCGGTTTCGCGCTGGCGGAGGGCTCGGCGCATTTTTTCATAGGCGCGGGCGAGACGGCCGATTTCGTCGGTTCGAAAATCGGGGACGAGGTGGCTGAAGTCGCCTCGGGCGATCAGATCGCTGGCGTCGACGAGCTGGTTCAATCGGCCGGTCCAAGCTCCGACGGAGAAGAACGTGAGGATAACGCTGAAGGCGATGGCGACGATGGTGATGGCCATGGTGAGCCGCGCCTGGCGCGTCACGGCGATCTGGGCGGGCACGGTGGAGATGGCGGCGACCACTTCACCGGCGCGGGTGGAATTTTCCGGAGCGGAACTGGATGGCGCGGCGGTGGAGGCGCCGACCGGTTCCAGGGCATCGCCGCCGAAATCGGGGTTGGCGGCGGCGATGTCCACTTCCTGGCTGCCCAGCACAAAACCGCTGGGATTGACGGTGTGATTCAGATAGTCCGACCAGGCGGCGTCGTCACGCTCGCCGTGGGCGATCATCTTTCCCGATTTGTCGTAAATGGCGATGAATAATATTTGGTCGTTGGTCAAAAAGCGGGAGGCCAGGTGAGTCAGTTCGCGTTCGTCCTGGACGGCCAGGGGCAATTCGGAGGCGTGCGCCAGACCCTGGACGACGGACTGGACGTTACGCTGCTCGTCCTCGGCGATTAAATGACGCCCCTGAATGACGGCGGCAATGATGGCGATGGCCAGAGACAAGATGGTCACGGTCAGGACCACGATGGTGGCCTTAAAACGGAGACTGAAGGCGTCGTGCCAATTCTTCTTCATGGCGTCACTTGCTTTCCTTAAAGAGGTAGGTCGCACGTTCGATCAGTTCCTGGGGCAACTCAATGCCGATCTGGTCGGCCACGATGAGATTCAAAGCGATCTGAAATTTTTCGGGCGGGTCGGCGCCGGGCAGGGCGGCTTCGCCGGGGCGGTCCAATTCGCGCGAGGTGATGTCGGCGGCCTGCTTGCCCTGGTCGTGGGGGTCGACGCCGATGCCGATCATCGCACCGGCTTTTACGAACGCCGGGGAATATCCAAAGACGGGGATGCTATTTCGCAAAGCCGCCAGCAGGAGAGCGCGAACCGTCGCGTTGTCGTATACGCCGGCGTCCAGGCTGGTCCAGATTAGATCGACCTTGCGCGCGGTCAGATCGTCGATGGCGTCGGCGACCGAGGAATATTGGTCGACGGCGACGGCTTCAAGTCGCCAGCCGCTGGGGAGGGCGTCGTGCACTCTTTTGAGCAGGTCGCGGCCGGCGGCGGTGTCGGATCTGTACAGGATCCCGACGGACCTCCCGTGGGGGAGGGCCTCGGCGATGAGGTTGAACTGCTCGGAGTCGGAGACCGTGGTCGTGACGCCGTGAATGGAATGTCCGTCAAATAAACCGGCCTGGGCGGGATCGGCGACCATGCAGTAGGTCAGGGGCGTTTGCTCGGGTAACTGGCGATGCAGATAGTTCGCCGCCAGGGTGCCGACGGCGACGACGGCGTCGGGATTTTTTCCGATGGTTTCTTCGACGCCGCCTGCGCTAACGTCGCGTAGTTGCACGGTGCGGACGTCGCGTTTGCCGGCGAATTCGTCTCTGAATCCGGCCTCGGCCTGGAGGTAGGGGGTTGCGTCGCCGCTGAGGACGATAACCACTTCGCCGCCGCGGGCTTGAGTTGAGATGAGGAGAACCAGCGCCATCGCAATGATGACGAAGCGTCGGTGCACGCGGCCGGCGGCCGCGCGAGGATGCGCTGCGGTGTGCATCGCCAAAGTCATCCCATCGGTTTCCGGTTGCACATTATCGGACTCAGTGCGTGCTCTTTGGGACGTTGGAAGAGCAGGCCCGCCTTTACATCGTGTTGGAGACGTTAGGGCTTAAGCGGGTTCTGACGGAAAGTCTTACTTTGGCGGCTGTTCGGATTGAAACGCCCCCCGTCATAATCCGCAGGCGCGGTACCGCCGATGTAATCACTACAAGCGGCAAACTCGGAACTTGAGGAATGCCAAAGGCAGTGATTTACATCACGATCGTGGTCTTGTTTGCCATCTCGGGGGCAAGCGCCGCGACCACGCGCCCCAGCACGCAGCCGTCTGGGCCTCTTCCCGACACCGTTCCTTCGTTTGCGACCAAGCCAATCGACAACAGTGCCGACCTCGGCGGGGATACCGGGGATGGTTCGCCGGAACTGGGGCTGTATCAGGACATTCCGGTCGTCGTCGCGGCTTCCAAATACGATCAAAACATTCACGAGGCGCCGGCGTCGGTCAGCGTGGTGACGAGCGACGATATCGAGCTATTTAATTACCAGTCGCTGGCCGACGTGCTGCGGAATCAGCGGAGTTTTTATCTGGATACGGATGGATTGAACTGGTTCGCCGGGACGCGCGGGTTTCTCAGGGCAGGGGAGTGGAACGCGCGGATGCTGGTTCTGGTGGACGATCGGCCGACGAATGAAATCATCTTCGGGCAAACCCATATCGACATGAACTTTGTCGTGCCGATGGAGGCGGTGAAGCAAGTGGAGATCATCCGCGGGCCGGGGTCGGCGCTGTACGGGACCAATGCGGTCTTTGGGGTGGTCAATGCGGTGACGAAAGACGGCTCGGACGTTAACGGCGCGGAAGTGAAACTGGAGGGGGGCACTGAAAACACGGTGCATGGAAATGCGCTGGTTGGTTTTACGGCGGGCGGCTGGGATTTTCTGGGGGATTTGACCGGATTTTCGACGGATGGGCAGGCGGGGATTCATTACGACGGCGTGGATGACGCGGCGCATAATTTCGGGAATATCGACAACAAGGACAAAGGAACCAACGACGAAGGGTTCTTCAAGGCGTCGAAGGGAGAGTTCACGGCGGAATTCGATTTCGAAGACCGGGCGCAGGGGAATGAGGCCGCGACGTATCTGACGGATTTCACCAATCCGGGGACGATGGACGAACACAGAATCAACGGCACGCTGAGCATCAATCACGATATGGGGAGCGGGCAAACTCTGGATGCGATGGTGTACTACGGGCACTATGGATATTGGCAGGATTTTGGATATGCCGCGGCGCCGCCAACGCCGGCTTATGAGTATACGACGACGGCGTATGACGATTGGTATGGGGAAGATGTGCACTACGACTGGCAAGTGACCAAAAATTTGCGCTTGCTCGCCGGGGCGGACGGGACGGAGGGGATTTACGCCCATCAGCACGATTACGATACGCTTCAGGGGGATGTGCTGAACATCAACAATTCGTACAACCAATACGCCCTTTTCGCACAGGCCGAATGGCAGGCGACGGACTGGCTGAGCCTTACGGCGGGGGGGCGGACGGACTGGGTGCAACGGCTGGGGACGAATAACAGCCCGAGATTGGCGGCGATCGTGACGCCGGAGAAGCAGGATACGTTCAAATTGCTTTATGGGCGTGCGTTTCGGGAGCCGAATCTTTATGAATTGTTCTACGACAGCCCCGGGTCGAATACGCCAAATCCGGAGTTGAGGGCGGAAGTGATTGATACGTACGAACTGGATTGGGAGCGCCAATACGCCAACGGATGGGGGACATCGCTGAGCGGATATTTGTGGCATATGAGAAACGCGATGGATGACGTGACCCTGGGGGATGGTTCGGTGCAAACGCAAAACGTGGGGTCGAGCACGGCCAGGGGGATTGAAGCGGAAGTGGATAAGCGCTGGGATACGCGTGCGAGCTTCCGGTATTACGGTACGTATACATGGGCGCAGGAGCTTGGGACGCTTCCGCCGCTATCGCCGGCCTGGATCA
Organism: Tepidisphaeraceae bacterium; assembly: GCA_049520395.1. GTDB lineage: Bacteria > Planctomycetota > Phycisphaerae > Tepidisphaerales > Tepidisphaeraceae > UBA1161. The sequence goes on along the minus strand of JBEKPV010000038.1, from coordinate 11,730 downwards.
CGGGAGCCGCCGTCGTGCTGCCGTTTAACCGGGACAATTACCTGTCCGTTGAGCCGCAGATTGTCGGGCCGATGAAGTCGGACCTGGGGCAATATACCCGGGCGACGTATATCACCAACATCGTCTTTACATCCGAGCATGTCTTTAAGAATTGGACGTTTCAGATGGGGGTTTACAACCTGTTCGCCAACGGGGCACAACTTCCGCACTCGGCAAGCTTCGAGCAGTTTGAGGCTACGCTGCCGTATCCAGAGACGCAGTTTCTGGCCAGCATGACCTGCAAGTTCTAAGGTCGATCACCTTACATTCGTAATTTTTGCTTTGCCAATAAGTCGGACGCGGGGTAGGCTTCGCGCTCGAGTTGGCCAAATCGCGCTGAAAATTAAGGGGATCGGTTTATGAGTTCCATCAATAGCGTTACCGCGCCCAGTCCGATTGCGGACGAGATGGGTAATTTTTTGAGCAATGGCGGATGCTCGTTTCGCGTTTGGGCGATGTTTGCGACGGGAATGGCGGTCAAAATTTTTAACTCGAATGGGACAACGTCGTCCTATCCGATGGCTGCCGACAGCGCGGCGGGGTACGGGACGAGCGTTTGGTCGGTCTTTGTGCCGGGAGTGACGGCGGAGACGAATTATCGGTTTACGGTGAGCTGTCCCGGCGGGCCCGTGGATCGAGTTGATCCGTACGCCAGGAGCATCGTTTATCCGAATTGGACGGATGCGTCGCAGGATACGGATGATGCGCGGTCGGTGGTCACCAGTCGGGATTTTAATTGGGGGAAGACATTCAACGCGCCGGGATGGCGGGAAATGGTGCTTTATCAGATTCACATTGGGACGTTTTTCGATCCGACCAGGGGCGGGGCGAATAAAATTGACGATCTGATTTTACAAATTCCGTATTTGACATCGCTGGGGATCAATGCGGTGCAGTTTTTGCCGTTTATAGAATTCTCGGCGCCGTTGTCGTTGGGGTACGATCCGGTTTTGCCGTTTGCCATGGAGAGGGATTACGGGTCGCCGCAGGATTTTATGCGGCTGGTGCAGGCGTTTCATTCGGCGGGGATGGCGGTACTGGTGGACGTGGTTTACAACCATATTGACGTGTCGGACAACGCGACGTCGCCGCCGTATCCCTATTCGCTGGATATTTATGATGGGTGGAGCGGGGATGTTTGCGGGATTTATTTTTATGGGGACGACCAGATGGATACGCCGTGGGCGGCGCCGCGGCCGAATTACGGGCGGCCGGCGGTTTGCCAGTTTCTCAGCGATAACACGATGCTTTGGCTGGAGGAGTATCAGGTCGACGGGGTTCGGTTCGATTCCACGATCTGCATTCGCAAGCGGCAGGGTAACTGTAAGACGACGTGTTGTGGGACGGACATCGGGTTTGGGCAAAATCTCGGATGGGAATTGATGCAGACTATCAACAATCTGGTGGAGGTGAATCAGCCATGGAAGTTGACGATCGCGGAAGATTTGGATGGGAACGCGGCGATTACGTCGCCGACATCGGGCGGGGGGGCGGGGTTTGATGCGCAGTGGGACACCGATTTGCAAAATGCGCTCATTGCCGCGATCACGCAGGCATTCGATGAGAATGTGGATGTCGGGGCGATCGCTGATGCGATGAATAATCCATTTGAAGGGGACGTGTTTAAGCGGGTGATCTATCTGGAGTCGCACGATCAGGCGAAGTATGAGCGCGTGCCGGTGATGGTGGATCCGGGTCAGCCGACGGGATGGTTTGCGAGGAAGAAGTCGATGCTGGGGTTTGCGGTGGTGCTGACGACGCCGGGGATTCCGATGTTTTTTCAGGGGGCGGAACTGCTGGATATCCGGCCGTTCAATCCGGGGGAGCCTAATCCGACGATGATGGATGTTCTGATTCCGACAAAGTATCCGAACCTGTTTCAGTTTTACGGGGATATGGTACGGCTGCGCATCGCTCGGCCGGGGCTTTGCGGGAGTGGTTTAAATGTTTTTGAGGCTAATGCGACCACGAAAGTGCTGGCTTATCATCGGTGGAACCAGGGGTCGGGGATCGACGACGTGGTGGTGGTGGCGAATTTTTCGGATACGTCGTTTCCGAGTTATACGATTGGGTTTCCATATGCGGGGACGTGGTATGTTCGGCTCAACAGCGATTCCAACGACTACAGCGATTTCGGGGATTTTGGGGCGGTGAACAGCTACAACACGACCGCGGGGCCGGGCGGGTATGACGGAATGCCGTATTCGGGGAACGTGGGGATTGGGCCGTATTCGCTGATTGTGCTGACCCAATCGTGAAAGCGCGGGGCGTTTTTTTGTTAATCTTGCCTGAGTTTAAGTATACTCGTCCCGGCCGAGGAGTAGTCAGGAACCCATAATATGAAGCGAATCGGGATGCGGCTTTGGCCGCTGCTGGCGATTTTGTTGTTGGTGGGTGGTTGCCAGGCGGCGGACGGCATTTACAGCGTTCGCTCATTCGGAGCGCGGGGCGACGGGCAGACGCTGGATACCGATGCGGTGAATAAGGCGATTTCCGCCGCCGCGGATTCGGGGGGAGGGACGGTTCGATTCTCGGCGGGGACATACCTTTGTTATTCCATTCATCTGCGGAGTAACACCACGATTTACCTGGATCAGGGAGTGAAAATTGTGGCGGCGGGGACGAATAAGGCGGGGCAATTCGATCCGCCGGAGCCGTTTGCGTGGGACCATTACATGGATTTTGGGCACAGCCATTGGCACAACAGTTTGTTTTGGGGGGAGGATTTGCAGAACGTGGCGATTGAGGGGCCGGGGATGATATGGGGGCGGGGGCTGAGCCATGGGAATAATTTGCATCCGGAGAGAAAGCTCTGGCCGTACGGGCTGACGCAGGACGCGGGGGTGGATGCGACGACCAAGCCTTCGGCGGAGCCGGAATTTCCGAATCCGAAGGATGCGCTGCCGGCGGGGGTGGCGAATAAAACGATCGCGCTGAAGAATTGTCATAATGTCATCTTGCGCGATTTCTCGATTTTGAACGGGGGGCATTTCGCGCTGCTGCTGACGGCGGTGGATAATCTCACGATCGATAATCTCAAACTCGATACCGATCGTGATGGGATGGACATCGACTGTTGCCGGAACGTGCGGGTTTCCAATTGCAGCATCAATTCGCCGTGGGACGATGGGTTGTGTCTGAAGAGCAGTTTTGGGCCGGGGTATAACCGGTCGACGGAAAACGTGACCATCACCAATTGCTTCGTCACGGGCGGATATGAAGAGGGGACGATGCTGGATGGGACGTATAAAAAGATCGGGCTGGATTACAGCCCGGATCATCGCGCCAGCCGCACGGGGCGAATCAAATTCGGCACCGAATCCAACGGCGGATTTAAAAATATCGCGATCTCGAATTGCGTAATCGATAATTGCGGGGGATTGGCGCTGGAAAGCGTCGATGGGGCGATTATAGAGGATGTCGCCATCTCGAATCTGACGATGCGCGATATCGTGAACAATCCGATCTTTATCCGGCTGGGGTCGCGATTGCGCGGGCCGAAGGATCAGACGGTGATCGGGGCGATCCGGCGTGTGAATATCAGCAATATCGTGGTGGTCAATTCGGCGGCGCGCTTCGCGGGGCTGATCACCGGGATTCCCGGCCATGACATCGAGGATCTGCATATCAGCAATATGCAGATTCTTTATCCCGGCGGTGTGACGCTGAAACAGGCGGCGACCCAGCCGGAGGAGCAGGCGAACCAGTACCCGGAGCCGGCGCGGTTCCGCGGGATGCCGGCGTATGGGTTTTTCATCCGGCATGTGAACGGAATCGATCTGACCGATATCGACCTGAGCTATGTTAAACAGGATATGCGGCCGGCGTTTTACTTGGACGACGTGAAGGAGGCGGATTTCACGCATATCAAGGCCCCGCATGCGCCGGGACGGCCGAATATCATCCTCCAGAATGTCGACGGCTTATCGATTCACCAATATCGGGGAGTCCCGGATTGCGAGCGCGATCATGTGGGGCACGAGCAGTTTTAGAGCCTCACGCGCGAGATTTTTCCGAGCGGTCCCCTGGACGGTTGTTCATGTCGCCTGTGGAACTTCAGAAGAAACTTGATTTAGCGACGACGCACCACCAAGCCGGGCGCGTGGCGGAGGCGGAATCGCTTTATTTGGAGATTCTGTCGCTGATGCCGGATCAGCCGGATGTACTGCATCTTTTGGGGGTGATTCGGCAGCAGCAATCGCGTCCTTTGGAGGCGCTGAAATTGATCGGGCGGGCCTTGGATTTGAATCCGCGGCAGGCGGCTTACCATTGCAACTTGGGCGTCGTTCTGACGGAGCTGAAACTGCGCGGCAGAGCCAAGGCGGAATACCGCCAGGCGATCCAGCTTAAGACGGATTATTTTGAAGCTCATTTCAATCTGGCCAATTGTTTGATGGAAACGGGCGATCCGGAGCGCGCGGTCGCCAGTTTCCATCGGGCGATGGAAATTCGCCCGGATGAATTTGAGGCGATGGGGAATTTGGTTTACGCGATGCAATGTCTGCCGGGGGCGGACCCGGCGGAGATTTTTGCCCAGCACCTGCGATGGGGCCAGAAGCACGCGGACCCGCTGAGCGGCGAAATCCGCCCGCACGACAATTCCCGCCAGGAAAACCGGCGTTTACGCATCGGTTACGTCTCGTCCGACTTCCGCGAACATTCCGTCGCGTTTTTCATGGAGGATCTGCTGGCCAATCACGACCCGAAGCAGGTCGAAGTTTTCGCGTATGCCGATATGCATTTGACGGATGGATATACGGCTCGCCTGCAAACCCTGGTTCCCCAGTGGCGGAACGTCACGCGGATGAGCTATCAGAAAGTGGCGGAGATGATCCGATCGGATGGGATCGACATCCTGGTCGATTTGGCGGGGCATACGGGGGGAAATCGGTTGCTGGTTTTCGCGCGCAAGCCGGCTCCGATTCAAGTGTCTTACCTGGGTTATCCGGATACGAGCGGAATTTCGACGATAGATTTTCGGATGACCGACGGGTATGCCGATCCGCCGGGGATGACGGAAAAATATTATAGTGAGAAGCTGGTTCGATTGCCGCGGAGTTTTGTTTGTTACAAGCCGGTGGCGGAAGCGCCGGAAGTCAGCGCGCTGCCGGCGCTGAGCCGGGGGTGGGTGACGTTTGGGTCGTTCAACGCGCTGACGAAAATGAATGGGCAGATCGTGGCGTTGTGGTGCCGGATTCTGCGCGAGGTTCCGGGGAGCCGAATCCTGATCAAGAATGCGGGATTGTTCGATGATCTGGTGAAGCGGGAAATGCTGGAGCGTTTTTCGGCCGGCGGGATTGAGGCGTCGCGTGTGAAATTGCTTCCGCAGGTGCAGACACAGGCGGCGCATTTGAAGATGTACGAGGAGATGGACATCGCGCTGGACACGTTTCCGTATCACGGGACAACGACCAGTTGCGAGGCGATGTGGATGGGGGTTCCGGTGGTGACGCTGGAGGGGCGGCGGCACGCGAGCCGGGTGGGGGTGAGTCTGCTGACGAATTTGAAGCTGACGGAATTGATCGCCGGGGAGCCGGAGGAATATGTGGGAATCGCGGCGAGATTGGCGGGGGATTTGCCGCGTCTTTCCGGATTGCGGGCGGGATTGCGGGGGCGAATGAGATCGTCGCCGCTGATGGATGGGGCGGGTTTTGCGCGGGAGGTGGAGGCGGGGTATCGGCAAATGTGGAGCCAGTGGCTAAAGTCTTGCGGATGACACAGGCGACGCTCAGTCTGGCGGCGGGGCACCACCAGGCGGGCCGTCTGCGCGAAGCGGAGCAGCTTTACCGGCAGGTTTTGCAGTCGGAGCCGAATAGCGCGCAGGCTCTGGAATTGATGGGGATGCTGCTGTTCCAGATGGGAAGGATACAGGAGGCCGTGCCGCTGCTGGAGCGCGCGGCAAGCATCGACGGGAGCAATGCGCATTTTCAATTGAATCTGGCGACGGCGCTGCTGGAAGTGTCGCGATTCGAGGAGTCGGCGGCGGCTTGCCGCCGGGCGCTGGAGCTGCGTCCAAAGTGGCCGGAGGCGTGGTACAACCTGGGGTGTTTGAGCGGGCGACGCCAGCAATGGGAGGAGGCGGCGGCGTGCTATCGAAGCGCGATCGTGTTTAATCCGGATTACGCCGAGGCGTGGTACAACCTGGGCGACGCGCTGCGCGCCACGGGCGATTCGACCGGGGCGAAAAATTGTTTTCGAAAATCGGCGGCGATCAAACACATCCCGGAGGCGCTGAATAATCTGGCGAATTGCCTGCTCCAGGACGGGGAACTCGACGAAGCGATCAAAACGTATCGGCGTCTGCTGGCTGATTGGCCGGATTTCGCGGCGGCAAGATCGAATTTCGGCAAAGCGCTGATGGATTTTGGGCGGGCCGCGGAGGCGGTGGAGGTTTTGCAGCCGCTGGTTCAGATTCCCTTCGCAAACGATAACCTGCTGATGGCTTTGCATTATTTGCCCGATGCCGATCCGGCCGGGATTTTCCAGGAACACCGGCTTTGGGACGAGCGGCATGCCAGGCGTCTGGCCGGCGAGATTCGTCCTCATGCCAACACGGGCGACCCGAAGCGGCGATTGCGCGTCGGATATGTCTCGCCCGATTTTCATCTGCATTCGGTGACGTTTTTTCTGGAGAATTTGCTGAGCGCTCACGATGCGGCGGAGGTGGAGGTTTTTGCTTACGCGGATTTAGCGCGGCCCGACGCGGTCACGGAGAGATTGCGAAAATACGTTCACCAGTGGCGAAGCCTCAATGGCATGAACGATCAAGCCGTGGCGGAATTGATCCGCAAGGATGGGATCGACATTCTGGTCGATCTCGCGGGGCATACGTCGGGCAATCGTTTGCTGGCCTTTGCGCGCAAACCTGCCCCAATTCAGATCACGTATCTTGGGTATCCGGATACGAGCGGACTATCGGCCATGGACTATCGCCTGACCGATGGGTACGCCGATCCGCCGGGGAAGACGGAGCAATTTTACAGCGAGAAGCTGCTGAGATTGCCGCGGGCGTTTGCGTGTTATCGTCCTCCGGCGGAGGCGACGGACGTTACGCCGCTCCCGGCGCTGGCGAGTGGGGGGGTGACCTTCGGCGGATTCACGACGCTGGCCAAGACGCCGCCGGCTTTGCTCGATAGCTGGGCGGAAATATTGCAGCGAACGCCCGGATCTCGCCTTGTGATCGCGGCGGCGGGTTTGCAGGCGGCGGAACTTCAGGAGGAAATTCAAAAGCGATTTGATCGCCACGGCGTGGAGAAGGATCGGGTGGAACTGCTGGGAAGATGCTCGCTGGCGGACTATTTTGCGCTGCATCATCGCGTGGATATTTATCTGGACACGTTTCCCGTGAACGGGCATACAGTGACCTGCCATGCGCTTTGGATGGGGTTGCCGGTCGTGACTTTAGCGGGAGAGGTGCACTGCGGGCGTCTGGGGGCGAGCGTTCTGAATAATCTGGGGCTTGCCGAATGGATCGCGCAGTCGCCGGCGGAGTATGTGCGCCTGGCGGTGGAACTGGCGGGGGACTTAAAGCGTTTGGAGAATCTGCGGGCGGCGCTGCGTGAACGGATGAAAAACAGTCCGCTGCTGGACGCGGCTGGTTTCGCTCGGGAGGTGGAGCGGGGGTTCAGGCGGGTTTGGGAAGAATGGTGCGCGAGCCATGCTTCTTAGGCGGCTTTGACGGCGAAGACTTTGACGCAGTTGCGGCCGCCGCGTTTGGCGGCGTAGACGGCCATGTCGGCCGCTTTGATGAGTTGGGCCGCCTCGCGGAGGGAGCCGCCCGGCTCGTAGGTGGCGACGCCGATGCTGATGGTCAGGGGGATTTTGTTCGCTCCGGAAATAACGGGTCGGGCGGCGATGGCGCGGCGAATGGTGTCGGCGATGGAGGTGCCGAAAGCGCGCGTCGTTGCCGGGAGGATGAGGGCGAACTCTTCCCCGCCATAGCGCGCCGCCATATCCTGAGGTCGGGCGGCGGAGCGAATGAGTTTGCCCAGGGCGCCCAGAACCTCGTCACCCGACGGATGTCCGAAGCGGTCGTTGATCGATTTGAATTGGTCCACGTCCATCATCAGGAGCGTGAGCGTCTTGCGCTGGCTCTTGGCAAGTTCAAATTGTTCAGCGAGAAATTGATCGAAGGTTGCGCGATTGTTCAGGCCGGTCAAGGCGTCGGTGGTCGCCTGTTTTTTCAGGGCGTGATTCTGTTCCTGCAATTGCGTGGCTTGCATTTGCGATTGCAGCGTGATTTCAACCAGCGCTTCGTTGGCCTTTTTGAGAATCCCCTCGAAATCCGCGGAGCCATCCAGGTTGATCTCGAATAGGGAGGCGACTTCCTTGGTCTTGGCGGCGATGTCCTGAAGCCACTGGTCGCACGTGGCTTCGTCGATCTTAAAATTGACCGAGCAAAACGATCGGACATTGGATATCGAGGAGGCGGCTGTTTCATCGACGAAAATGTCGGCGCACCAGCCGGAGAGTTGCACCAATTGGCTGAGCACTTTTAGCGCGGGATCGGCGACGGAAGCGGGGCTATGGCTGCCGCCGATGGGGATCACCAGCAGCGGCGGAAGCTTCCACTCTTCGGCGAGAAATGCGCCCACCTCGGCGTGGGTCATCTGCAGTTCTTCCTTCTCATGCTGGATCAAGTCGCCGTGAGTGGGGGCTTTTTCGCAGATGGCGCCGTATTGCGGGCCGATGACCTGATCGAGCACCAGCATGCCGATGTCTTGCAGCAGAGCGGCGAGGAAGGCCTCTTCCTGCTGGACGAGATTCAGTTTGGTGGCGAAGGTGCGGGCGGCGGTGGCGGCGTAAATGCTGCGCCGCCAGTAGGTCAGATGTTTAAAGCCCTTGCTTTTGGATTTGCTCAGATTGCTCACCAGCGAAAAGCCGAGCACCAGGGTTTTGACGGATTGCAGGCCCATGATGACCAGGGCGTGGCTGACGGTGCCGACGTTTTGACTTCGGCCGTAAAAACTGCTGTTGACGGTGCGCAGGATTTTGGTGGAGAGGGCGGGGTCCTTGGAGATGACGCGGGCGATCTCGGCGATGTCGGCGTTGGCTTTGCCCGCCAGGTCCAGGACCTGGACGGCTACGGCGGGGAGCGAGGGGAGATTCGGGCATTGCCGAATCTTTTCAACGAGTTGTGCGTTCATCGACGGTTCCCGGACCGATAAGCCGCCGCAGAAATGCGGGTTTCTGTCGAATCATCGGCTTGCGGCGATGTGCACTTTTGTGTTGCGGATCACGAGTCGCCTTCGCCTCCTCCCTGCGGGGAAGGAAGCCGTGGGCGTGATTATAGGATGTGGAATTATGCTGCGTTTCCGGCCGGCGACCGCAATATCATTTCGCGGCTAAGGCATCCTGAACTTCCCGGCGGATGGCGTCTTCGTCCGCGACCCCTTCGTGGACCTTTAGGATCTTGCCGTCTTTGCCCACGATGACCAGATGGGGGATGGAATCCGAACCGTAGGCCTGGAGCGTGCTTCCATCGGCATCCATCAGCACCGGCAGCGTCAATTTCTTGGAGTCCATGAATTTCTGGATCGTATCCTTATCTTCCTGCTCATTGATCGCGAAAACTTTTAGGCCGGTATCCTTCATGCTTTGATGGAGATCATCCAGCTTGGGGAGTGAAGCGATGCAGGGCGGGCACCAGGTGGCCCAGAAATCGAGGACGTAGACGGAGCCATGGAGATCGGAAGAGGAGACCTGCGAGCCGTCGAGGCCGGTTAGGGAAAAGGAGGGGGCCTGGCTTCCCTCGCCGACGGTTAGCTGCAACGCCTGGGCGCCTGGCGGCGGGGAAAAAGCGAATCGCGCCGGATCGATCGCTTGGCCGGGCTGCTCGGTCATGTCGAAGGTGATCAGGGCGGATTTGACGGTGTGGGCGCCGCGGAGCAGGGCTTGCTTGGTGACATCGACCGTCTGGCGGCGGAGAAGGTGCGTCGAATCGTCGACGATGATGACAATGTCGCAATCGGGCCGCGTGATCTTGAGGGCGGGGAGGGAGGCGCCGTCGACGGTCACGTTCTGGGCTCGCTCGACGGCGGTTGCGCCATCGATCAATTCCGCGGCGGCGTCCGCGGCCAGGGCCAGGGCTAGCGAGGGGTCCTGCTTTCGCACAACGTCGGCAATGTCGGGGTCCATCAATTCGAGTCGGTCGGAATCAGTCGAGAGACTCCGGAGCAAATAGCGATGGTCCGCGGGTAAATAGAGATAGAGGGTGGCGCCGGTGTTTCCGACGATGGCGTCGTCTTTCACTTCATTGCGGAATTTGCCGTGGTCGTAGAGTCCGGCGAATTGGCCGTTGGGATCGGCGGTTTGGCCGTCGATATCGAGGTGTCCACCGACGGTGCCGGAAACGGTGAGGGTTTTAACAGAGGCATAGGCCTGGCGGATTTGGTCGAGCAATTTTTGGGCGTCGGGGGAAACCACCGCGGGGGCCGCGCCGGCGGTCAGGAGTCCGAAACAGGCCGCGAATAAGAGTTTAAGGGCCGATTTCATGGGTGCGTTGTCTGGGATGATAGGCTACGGAATCACGCGCCGCCCGGATTTTTGGCGGCGGCGGGGATTGGGGTGTCGAATTCGTCGCCGCGGAAGGTGTTGCCCAGATAGGCGTGGCGGACTTCGGGGTCGTTGACAATCTGCTGGGGCGTGCCGTCCTTGAAAACATGGCCGTCGTTGATGATCAGGGCGCGATCGCAAACGCGCAGGGTCTGGGCGACATTGTGATCGGTGATGAGCACGCTTTTTCCGAATTCGATTTTCAAGCGACGGACTTCTTTTTGCAGATCTTCGACGGCGATTGGGTCGACGCCGCTGAACGGTTCGTCGAGCAGGATGAGTTTGGGATCGGTGACGAGGGCACGGGCGATTTCGAGTTTTCTGCGTTCGCCGCCGCTGAGGGTGTCGGCTTTTTGCCGGCGCTGACGGGTGAGGCCGTATTGATCGAGCAGGGCGTCCGCCCGCAGGTTTCGCTCGCGGCGGCCGAGGGGGAGCGTTTCCAAAATCGCCAGGAGATTGTCCACGACGGAGAGGCGGCGAAAATCGCTGCGTTCCTGGGAGAGATATCCGATGCCCAGCCGCGCCCGTTTATACATGGGCATGAATGTGATGTCGGTGGCGTCGAAGGCGACGGCACCGCTGTTGGGCTCGACCATGCCGAGGATGATGCGAAAAGTCGTGGTTTTTCCGGCTCCATTGCGTCCGAGGAGTCCGACGACTTCCTGCTGGCGGAGGACAAAACTGACGTCGTTGACGACCTGCCGGTTGTTGTAAATCTTCACCAGCTTGGTCACTTCCAATAGATTCATGCTGTTTTTGGGCCTTCGAGAGGGTTTGGAGTGTGCCCGGCGGGAGCGGAAAATCAAGCCCGCCCGGAATTTGTGGACAACTCGTGGACAAGTCCAGGGCGCTTATCATGTAGTGAGGCACCAAATCGTCCTCGGATTGGAAATCTCGAGGATATCTTCGCGCCGGCTCAATCAGGTCTTTATATTCGAAAGGACGAGTGCGGATCGTATTCCTTTGTAGAAGATGGAGATATGGCCGCAGGGCGCAAAAAGCCGCTATTTTCCGGCATGAAATTCTGGTTTGAAACGATTCCTTTGGTAAATGGGGCATTTTCCGTGAATCGCCGGGGGCGGAAATGTGGATAACTGCAGCTTTTCCAGATTGACAAAGCGAGTTTTTTTTGCGGTT
>JBEKPV010000037.1:0-22703 GCA_049520395.1 Tepidisphaeraceae bacterium | reverse complement strand
CTGCCCGTTCACGCTATTTTTTTTCGGCAAGCCGGCGCATATCTGGCGATCGAGGCGCATCTCGGTGGGGGTGCCGCTGTGTATCACGTTCGCGGCGGCGGTGTTGATCTTCGTTTATGCCAGTTCGCTGGAAATGAATCGCGCGCGGGGTGAATTTGAGCATAAATCGGAGATTCTGGGGCAGACGATCCAGCGTCAGATCGAGGCCGATCTGGACGTGCAGCGCTCGGTGCAGGGATTGCTTTCGGTGACGGGCGGGGTGAGCCGGAAACAGTTCCACGATTTTCTGTCGGTACCGCTCTGGCGGCATCCGGAGATTCAGGCGTTTGGGTGGCTTCCGTGCGTGGCGGGTTCGGATCGCGAGGCGTGGGAACGGGCGATTCGATCGGAAGGGATCAAGGGATTTCAGATCACGCAGCGAGACGGCCGGGGTCGGTTCGTGCGCGCCGGGGCGCGGGATGAATACGTTCCAATATGCTATGCCGAATCGGTGGACCCCAAGCCGGGGATTCTGGGGTTCGATGTGAGTTCCGATCCGGTCCGGGCTGAGGCGCTGGGGCAGGCGCGGGATTCGGGGGAGGCGTTCGCCACGAGTCCGGTGAAGCTGATTGTCGATGACGCTCGGCCGATGGGGCTGGCGATCTTCGTGCCGATTTACCGCGCGGGTCAGGCTCACGGGTCGGTGGCGGAGCGCCGTCAGAATATTGCCGGATACGTGAACATGATTTTTAAGTTCGATGTTTTGGCCGACATCTCGCTGGGGGGCCTCGACCGGGAGGGGATCGATTTTTCGATTCTGGACCAATCGACGCCGGGGGCGCCGAGAATCGTGCTGGGCGATCAAAGCGGCGCCTCAGGCCCCGGTGAATCGGCGACAGGGGGCGCGGGACTGGTGTATGTCACCTCATTCCAAGCGGCGGGACATCGATGGGAACTGAGGGCGGTTCGCAGCAACGAATATCTGGTGGCGCATCCTTCGTGGACGGCGTGGCTGGTGCTGGCGCGGGGGCTGCTGTTCACGAGTTTGCTAGGCGGGTTTTTGCTGGTGCTGACGGGGCGGACGGCGCGGATCGAAGAGATGGTGACGGAGCGGACGGGGGATCTTCGCCGCGCTAACGAGGCGGCGGAGGCGGCCAACGAGGCGAAGAGCGCGTTTTTGGCGAACATGAGCCACGAGATTCGCACGCCGCTGAGCGCGGTGATCGGTTATGCGGATCAACTCAAGAAATGTCCATTTTCGTTGGGCGCGGTTTCGCGGGATTCGGCGCGCGGGAAACTGGACGCGACCGTTTGCATTGAAACGATCGATCGCAACGCCCGGCATCTGCTGGAATTGATCGACGACATTCTGGATTTGTCGAAGATCGAATCGCATAACATGGTGGTTGAAAAATCGCCGGTGGATTTGCCGGCGCTGGTGAGGGACATCAATCAGATGATGCGTCCGCAGGCGGAGGCGAAGGGTCTTAAATTCAGGTTTACATCGGTGGGTCGGTTTCCGCGGGTGATCCAGGCGGACCGATTGCGGGTTCGGCAGGTTTTGCTGAACCTGATCGGCAACGCGATCAAGTTCACGGAAGCCGGGGGGGTGGAGGTTCGATTGACCTCGTCGGCGGGAGAGGCGAACGAACCGGCGGAGCGGATTGAGATACGGTTTGAGGTTTCGGACACGGGGATCGGAATGACGGCGGAGCAGATCGAGAAGCTGTTCCGGCCATTTACGCAGGCGGATGTATCGACAACCCGGCAGTTTGGCGGGACGGGACTGGGGCTGACCATCAGCCGGCGGCTGGCGGAAATGATGGACGGGAAGATCACGGTGCGCTCGGAATTGGGGGTGGGGAGCACGTTCGCGCTGGCTTTGTGGGCTGAGGCGGCGGCGGATGGGCAGACGCTTTGTGAGATGCCGCCGACGGCGGAGGAAGGAACGGAAGGGTCGGATGGGTCGGGTGTGGTTTCTCTTCTAGGGAGAGTGCTTTTGGCGGAGGATGGGCGCGACAGCCAGAGGCTGATTTCGGCGATTTTGACGGAAGCGGGAGCGGAGGTGACGACGGCGCTGAACGGCAAAGAAGCGGTGAGGCTGGCGCTATCGCAGGTGTTCGATTTGATTCTGCTGGATATTCAGATGCCGGTGCTGGACGGGTACGCGGCGGCGGCGCGGATTCGCGCGGGGAATCCGGGGGTTCCGATCATCGCGCTCTCGGCGCATGCGACGGCGCAGGATCGGGCGAAATCGCTGGAATCGGGGTGCCGCGAATATATGACCAAGCCGTTTGAGATAAACGCTTTCCTGAAGATGGTGGCGAAATATCTTTGCTGTTCGAACGCCGCGGGGGTTTTGGCAAGCGCGGCGAATCCGGCGGGAAAATTGGCGGGGGGTTATCGAAGTAAGCTGGCTGACAATCCGAAGCGGAAACGGGTTTTGGAGCAATATATCGCGGAACTTCCGGGGGATGTGGCGAAACTGGAACGGCTGATGAAGAAGGGGAGGTTCTCGGAAATCGCGTTTATGATCCACCAGATTAAGGGGACGGGTAGTCTGTACGGATTCCCGAGAATCACGGAACTAGCGGCGGCGGCGGAAGAAGCGATCGAGGGGGGGAATCCGGATCATGCGAAGATCGCCATAGGGGAACTTATCAGGCTGATCCGGGGGGTGGAGGGGTATGACGCGGCGCTTGAAAAATTGGCGGCATAAAATCTGTATCTAGGATTCACCCCGCCGCACATGGTGACGACCTGGGACTTGGGGGAGCTCTTGAAGTATTCGCTGAGCCGGTTGCTGTTGCATGCGGCGCCGGCGGGGGCCCATGCGGGCGCGAGCAAACGGGCGACGATTACGGTTGGGTCGCGGGTTGGGTGATTACTTTTCCTTGTCCGGTGATTTCGACGATTTTCAGTGAATTGAAGGTGGCGGAGGCCCATGCGGTGCGGAGTTCGAAGACGGGCTGGTTGTTCATCCTGGGGTCGTCGTCGGTGCTCATGCCGTCGCCATCGGTGCGCAGGTCCGAGATCAATTCGCCGTTTAGGAATCCGGTGATGTGACCTTTGCGCACTTTCAGGATGGTGTGATAGAGGGTGTCATTTTGGATGGGGATGTTGTTTCCGGAAAGAACGTTCCAGCCGTTGTTGCCTTCGGTGATGCCGTTTTGGGTGTTTTGCTGGTCGCCGAATACCCAGGCGGCGAAGCCTTTTTCCAGTGGGAAGACCAGGTAGACGGTGTCGCTGCCGGTGTCGCGGATGAAGTCGAAGTAAATGTCATATTCGGCGGGGGGAGAATAGGGGACGAGGATGTAGTAGTGATCTTTCCAGGATGCGAGCCCGTCAGGGGTTTTTTTCCAGGATTTTCCCTTTCTTATGGCGGTTTTGGGATCGACGAGGGCGAGGAGATCGATGACTTCATTGTGATAGGGGACCGCCGCGGCGGCGGCGTAGTCGGCCATGCGCTGGCGAGCCATCGCCTGTTTTAGACCGGTGAGGGTGGGGGATAACTGCTGATACCAATGGACGGCGCGCTGCTTGCCGGAAATGGCGTCGAGGCCGTCCTGCGCGGGGGCGGAGAAATCCCACCAGCCGTTGGCGGCGGTCATGCCATCGGCGGCATTTTTCTGGGCGTCGAGATCTTTCTGAGCGAGGGCTTGGAGAGTGGGGTCGGAGCCTTGGACCAGATTGGGGAGGCCGGAATCCCAATCGTTTTTGACGAAGCAGAGATATTTTCCCAGGATCAAATTGGCGTCGGGATCGGCGGGGTTTTTTGCCAGGGCGGCCTTGGCGGTGGGGATGATCTGCATCTGATTGGCGAGATCGGTGATATTGTCGGAGGCGAGTCTGGCGGCGTATTGCAAATCCTGATCGTTGACGCGGGTTGCGGCGAGGGCGGCCTGGGCGGTTGCTTTTTGCGCCAGGTCCATGCGATCGGAGGCAAGGGCCTCATCGACGAAGGTGAGCCAACCTAGAGCGAGTGACTCCTGATAGTTGCCGCGCGTCAGCTCGTCGGGGAGGGAGTAGCGAATGTCGGGAGGTTCGGAATCGAATTGGCCGGCGGCCTGGTCCGGGTATATTTTTTTTGAAGCGCGATCGAGCATGTCAAACCGGGCGTCGACCTTGTCGACGAGAAAGGCATCGTGGATTTTCTTGGTTGCGGATTCGGCGAGGGTAAAATCGCCGACGTCCAGGGCGGCGTCGCGCGCGTCGCAGAGGAGCATATAGAGGGACGCGGGATCGTCGGTGAGCTGTTTGGCCTCTTTGATCATGGCCTTGGCCAATTCGCGGCGGTCGTGTTCGGTCATGAGGTGGTACTGATCCTTGAACATTTCCTTGATGTCCTTGTCGGCCGCCTTGCAGGACGCGGGATCGGGGACGGCCAGGCGCGTGGTGGGCTGGGCCCGTGTTGTGGGCTGGTTTTCATCGGCGGACAGGAATCGGCCGCCGGGCAAAAGAAATGAGACGGCGATTGCGACGGTCAAAAGTGAATGCTTGGTCATGACGCTCCTCGCCAGATCGAACTTTGGGGGAATTTAACAGAAAGGGGGTGGGAATGTTACATTTTCTTGCGGGGCGTTTTTGGGGGGAAAGGAAAATGCGGAGGGGTGGCGAATTGGGCGAAATGGCACCAAAGAGGATTTATTCCCATGAATTGTCGCTATGCCACGGCTCTGACAGTCCTGTCGATTTGTCTTCTGTCAGGATGCGCTACGACGGCTAGGCATATTGAGGGAACATCGACTGCCGCAAATCGATCCATTTCGCGCGATGCCCGGTGGCAAGAAGATATCGACTATTTTGCCAAAGAGCTTCCAGCCGTTCACATCGATTTCTCCAAACTCATAGACAAAAATGACTTTGAGAATCAGATTGCCGACCTGAAGTCGAAGGTGTCACAGCTTTCCGACGCTCAGATCACGTTTCGACTCCTGCGCATTGTGGCGAGCCTGGGTGTGGCACACACGCAGTTGACCCTGGTTCCGTCAGCCATTGAATTGCACGTTTATCCCATCAGCATGGAATGGTTTTCCGATGGATTGGCAATTGTTGGGGCGTCGCCGGAATACCAGTCCGCGCTGGGCGATTACGTCGTGCGCATCGGCAGACGAGCGCCCGGGGAAGTCGAGCAAATCCTCGCTCCGTATATCTCCCACGAGAATGATGCGTGGCTGCGCGTCCGAAGTCCCACCTATATGCGATGCGAAGAATTGATGCAGCAGGAGAAGATTGTCGGCGCGGACGGCAATTTAGAGTTGACGCTGGCCAAAACGGACGGCCGTCTATACACGTTAACGGTCTTACCTGAGGCCATCCCGATGGGTGGGGAATTGCCCGCGCCGGCGAAAAGGGCGAGCGATGTGCTGCATATCCCACCCACACTGCATTCGAAGCATCCGTTTTCGTATTACTGGTATGACTATCTCGCCGACTCGCGGGCGATCTATATTCAATATAATGTCTGCAGGGAAGACCCACGCATTGGGTTTGAAGATTTCACGAAGGGTCTATTCGCTTTTGCAGACGCTCATCCGGTGGATCGAGTCATCGTGGACTTGCGGTACAACAACGGCGGAAACTCCGAAATCGTGCGGCCGTTGATCGATGGGTTGGTGGCCCGCCAGGCACTGGCGGGAATGAACCGGGTATATGTTTTGATCGGTCCGGCGACATTTTCTTCGGGATTGTCGGCGGCGATGGACTTCCAAGACAGCCTTCATGCGATACTGATTGGGGAACCAACCGGCGGCAAGCCGAACTGTTATGGCGACATTCTGACTTTCAAGCTGCCCCGATCGCAATTGCAGGTGGTGTACTCGATCAAAAATTTCACTCCCATCCCGGATGCGGATCCGCCGTCGCTTGATCCGGATATTTTCGTATCTCGATCCCTCGGCGATTTTCTGGCAGGCCGCGATCCGGTTTTGAATGCGGCCCTTGGATATTCTCCGAGAGGGCGGCCGGCAAAAATGCCATGAGCGGATTGGGCATCGAGGATTTCATATCATCCTTCGGGCCTGAAACTGAAGAGCCGCGATCCAGAGTTGAACTGGAAACCGCCGGTTTACAAAACCGGAAGTATGATGACGCAACCGCAAATATAGTCGGCACTTCTGAATCCAGCCAAAATCACTTGTCAGCTGACTTGTCACTAAACGTGATAAATCACCCCGAATTGACTGAGGTGATGCGGGCCTGGCCGAGCCTGCCGAAAGCGCTGCGCGCGGGAATCATGGCAATGGTGAAATCGGCAAAGCCAACATAAGGATGGCCACTATGACTACAGAGGCGAAGATCGACGCGAACCGAGAAAATGCCCTGGCTTCCACAGGCCCGACAACCGCCGAAGGCAAGGCAATTGTTTCCTGCAATGCGATGCGCCACGGCTTGCTGAGTTGGAAGCCGGTAATCCCCGGTTTTGAAACCGCCGAAGACTGGGAATCTCACCTCGATAAGACGGTCGAATCGCTGGCCCCGGTGGGACACATAGAAGCGCTGCTCGTTGAGCGGGTGGCGCTCCTCTTTTGGAGGCTCGCGCGCGTAGCGCGCTACGAGCGCGACGACACGGCGGTTGCCCTAGAGCAAGCAGAAGGGCGTAAACGGCCGAAACTTGAGCGCGTGGAGCAAACCATCGGCATTGCACAGGCAGCGATCGATTTTATGGAGGGATTGCAGACGCTACCGCCAGACTCGAAATTAGAGCAATCAAGCGCCGCTGGCCTGCTGACAAGAGCGGCCGAATTTGCCTATGTTGACCTGTACGAAATGCGCGGCTGGCCTAACTATGTTAATGGGACAGACCTAGATGACGTTGATTGGACCGCCGCCCGATTGTCGGAGTGTATGCAATTGGTGGGTAAACAAGTCAGCATGGGTTTGGATGAATTGATCGGCGGAATGACTCAGCAAGCCCGCGACAACTTGAAAGAGGCCCAGGGAAAGCGTGATAAGCTGCTAGTGGACACGGACCACGAACGCCGATCCTTGCTGCTGCCGGACGACCTGACGCTTTCCAAGGTCAACCGCTACGAAACTACGCTGGAACGAAGCCTATTCAAGACCCTGCATGAGCTTGAGCGACGCCAAGCGGCCCGCGCCGGTCGGGCAGTCCCGCTGCCGATGGCCGTTGATGTGAACCTGTCCCGCCCAGCCCAGGACTAGAGCCGGCGGCTTTGTTTAGCAAAATCGCGCACATGCAGCGTCTTTCGCCACATCGCCCGCCGTTCCACCGATGATTCCGGCAAAAACTGAGACCAAATTCTCGCACTTTTCGGAAGTGAGGCGACAGCTCATTGGAAGCTGCTCGCAACGCCGACTAGTCTCTTGTGATTGCCGCACCCCGATTAACGACCCTGGATCATCCCGTAGCTTGCCACATATCTCATTATGCAGGGCAGTGCCAGATTTCGTCAGTAACGCCCGTGATTACTCAACCTGCCTGCGGATAATCGGACGCTGTTGCAGCCCATCAAATGCAGACAGACAGCGATTCGATTCGCCGATAGTTAGGGCGGTGGATGTCCATCGCCAAAGGTCCTTATGGCAACAAATACCACGATAGTTTCCTCTGATGCAATTCCCCTGCCGAATGGAACGACATGCGCGTTTATCGACGCCGTGTTGGAGAGTGCACAGGAAGCGTTGCGCCATGTTGTCTTTGAGTCTGCTCCGCTGAAATCACCGCAACAACCGAAGGAGGTTGGCGAAAATATGGTGCCAGGCTGCGGCAATATTGCCCCAGTTCGCAATTGTGTTGACCACACTGAGGAAGAGCGCGACAACACCTAGCCACGCCAAGTACGTGTACGTCAATACTGTCGCACGCAATTGGATTTGCGTGATTAGCTTGCCGGACCCGGCAGATAAATTATGATCCGTCCCAAACCAGAATTCGGTGCAGGCCTCGCGTACGGACTCTCGAAATAACCACTGTAAGAATTGCGGTGCCGGTGCGCGCCTTGCTTCGCGAGGATAAGCGGTCGGCGGCAGAAGATAGTTAGATGGTAATGGTGGGATACACGGTGTTATTCCTCGATGCTGAATATTGTCGATGGCCAAGCCATATTCGCGATAACAGAGGATTCGCCAGTCGTGTATATGAGACGGTGTGGCGGTCGCTGGCAAACGTGTGTGGGCATTTGCCAATGCCCCTTGAATTAGTAATTTGACGTTGTCTGAACGGTGTTTGTCTTCGACTTTGAAATCGCGTAATTGGCCCTTAGCACGCTCGATGATCGCCTCGGGCGATATAAAGACCTGTTGATACTCAAGAGACCTTGCAAAAATACGTTGCCAAATCGAATGGCGATTGTAAATGGCTGGCGGAACAGAGAACTCCAACCGAATCCACATGCTTTCGTCGAATTTCAGATGCTCTTGCGGATTGCCCGGTGCAATTAAATCGAACAGGGTGAGTCGGTTGGCCGCGTAAAGAAGCCACAACCAGTCACTTATCGAATCAGGGCCCGCAGGTGCTGAAATTTTCCAGTCCTGCTTTATATAGCCGCCCAAGTCGATATCGCCGTGGGACTGCCCGTAGCGAGCAATCGCAAATCTGCCAGGCACACATAAATTCGATCTAATTTCTAGGTGGTGGCCAGCATCGTTGTGATACGCCCAGTGGGAAGGATCCGTGTGTGAAGAAAACTGATGCGTCAAAAGGCGCACGCGCTGCAACTGTTCCTCTCGACAACGATTGACAGCTGCGCTCGCTTTTGTTTCATTCTTGTAACGCTTGATGGTGCGAATATCGACGAGGGAATTCGGAAACAGAACGCGGAGACGGCTGATCGCGTGCTGCCCGGTATTACGAACCAACATGTCGGTCGTAACCAAACTTCCACCGTTGCGCCAGTGAAATATCCGCTCAAATACGAACGGTAGATCAATTGAAGCGCCATCCGGCGAACCTGGTGGAAGGTATAGAGCCCAGCACATACTCGGCTTTGCCGCAAAAGCGGCTAGCGGTTGTAACGGACCGCTGCTCGCTCGGCCTCCGTAAGAACTGCGTCCACGTAATCGGCAGCAATTGCACTCGGTCGAGATGCCGCAGGCGAACGACCCCCAAAGAAATTCTTAACGCCGCGTGCCGAAGCTAACGCAGCCCTCCAAAACGCAAGGACAAACCGTGTTGATAAGCGCCGATAGCGAACGTGATCTGACATGTTTGGGTCTCCTCAGCCGCCATTCTCTATTCGCATTTGATTTGAAATTGCAGGATTTCAAATCCAACCGCCATAAAGATTTCATTACCATATCTGCTGATCCTGTTTGAAACAAGATCAAGGCCATGCCGCAACAGTCGTAGGTATGACGACCATGCTAATGTTTGGAGGAGCGACGAAATGCGGCTGCGACTCAATATCCGAGTGCGAGGTTCCGAAAGGCGATTTGTCGTAAGCCTCCACGGGCTTCCTCGGGCAATTTTGGTAAAATCTAGCGTCATGCGTCTTACAATCACCTTCGTCGCACTCACCTGTCTCGCCATCTGCGGTTGCACAAGTCAGTTTGGAGTTGCTGTTATTAATCGCAGTGGCAATGACTTGAAGGATGTAACGATACAAACCGATCCGCAAAATGGCGAGACGGCAAAGAGCGCTATCACCAATTTAGATGACGGTGCCTTCGCGGCCTCTTATCCGGATAGCCGAGCATACAGAAATAGCGCCACGGTGACTTGGACGCCGGCCGGAATGCCAACGGTCCAACGACGAGTGACGCCCGAGATACCCAGTTCCTTTGACGGGTACGTATGCTTCATTATTTTGAAAGATGATGTACAAT
Source organism: Tepidisphaeraceae bacterium (assembly GCA_049520395.1). Classification (GTDB taxonomy): domain Bacteria; phylum Planctomycetota; class Phycisphaerae; order Tepidisphaerales; family Tepidisphaeraceae; genus UBA1161. Next base: position 12,938 of record JBEKPV010000037.1, on the reverse strand, counting down.
TAGAGTTGGTCAAGAATTCTACAGACGCGTTCGTCCCACCAAACTGACCCTTTTGGTCTGATCCTCAATTAAGGAGCAAGAAGAGACCGTTGGGTTTGTTTGGCAAATTCCGGGAAATGCCGGATCCGATTTTACATCTTTTTACATTATCCCCGATGATTTAGGAGAATCCGTGCGCGGCAACCAACTACTTGGCGCGCGCCCGCCTTCGGCAACGGTCCAGATCGCTCAAAGTCTATTAAATCGTCGTGAAACATGACTACTAAAGCCCCCGCGCGTTCTCCACAATCATCTTGACCGCCTTCGCACATCGTTCGATTTCGGCGGCGTTCAGCTCGGTCTTTTCATTCTCGAATACGTCGGGAAGATTTTCCTCATGCAACACCCAAACCCGCTCCTGGTATGTCGGAAAATCAATGTGCGCCAACGGGGCAATCAGGACCGCTTGAACCCAAGGCACGGTGTCGAGGCTTTCTGCGAGCCTGTCTTTCAATTGCATGGCCAGCCGTTTCGCTTCCTGAATGTCGTCATTTGGCTTGCCGTTTAGAAAATAGGTGCCATCCGGCCCGGTCGTGAATTGTCCGCGATAGGCTTTGGTCGAAATGCAGAACAATCCGCCGGGTCCAATCAACACATGGTCAAGATCGCCATGGTCCCAAAGCTTTACATTGTGGAACACGTGCCAAGTATTTGGGAGTCTATTCAGATACCATGCGACCAGCGCTTCACCTTGGCCACCGCGTAACCAACCGATCCGCTCTCTGGCCAGAATGTCGGAATATTTGTCCACCCGGCGAAGCCCCGCGATCACAGTGACAAGGATACCCACCTCCACCACGATCAATGGCCAATTGTGCGTTTCTATCCATCGGAACCAGCCAAATCGTTGTACGACGCCCACTGTCAACAGAAACCCGCATAAGACACCCCCGATGAGTACAGCCGTCATAATCAATAGGATATTTTGATGCTGGTATTGAAACGCCTTGCTCTTGGCGAATTGCCCCGCCTTTCCGCCGCCGTATGTGATTGCCATACGGTTTAGCTTAACGGTGCGGCCTGCGCTTCTCCATTTGTGGCTCGTTCTGGGCCGGCAAAAGACAGCCGAAACCCATGCCCGTTGTCGCCGGGCCCCGTATTCTGTCCACATCCATCGCGTAATCCGCTATTCTATCTGCCGATACGGCCGAGCACGGCAGCCCGATGGCCTGGCGACGGCAAAAAAGGGAGAGGGCAATTCATGGCGAAGAAACGCAAGCGGGGCAATGGCAACGGCGGTGCGCGGGAAGTCGCTACCGACTACCGCTATCCATCCGCTAAGCGAAAGAACAATCCCCCGGCGACGCTGGCGGCCGATGGCGTGGTGCCGGCGATTCCCAAGGCCAAATATGAATACAGCCCGCGATTGCCGCCGGTGCTGCGGTTTGATCCTTCGGGCAAGCCCGATGCGTTGCCGGAGCTTATGGCAAAGGCCACTAAATCGCCGCTGACGAAAGACGAAGCGGCCAAGCTGGCGGCGGCGCTGCGAACGCAAGAGCCCTGGCTGGAATGGGCCGGGAAGCGCGAAGCCAAATCGTTTGAAATCGATCCGGTTGCGCTTCACATCCACGAGCGAGTCAGCGCACAGGCCATTCTCAAAGTCGCGGCCCGGCAGGATATCGACCACTTTCTCTTTGCCGATCCGGAACAGGAATACCGCGAGGCCGTCCAGTTCTACAAGACACAACATCCCCTGGACCAACCGCCTGATCCTTGGCGACTCTCTGATGGTGATGTCCTCCCTCGCCCGCCGCGAAGATCTGGCCGGCAAGGTGCAGATGATCTACATCGACCCACCGTACGGCATCAAGTTCGCCAGCAATTTCCAGCCTGAAATTGGCAAACGCGATGTGAAGGATAAGGAACAGGACCTCACCCGCGAGCCGGAAATGGTGAAGGCCTATCGGGATACTTGGCGGCTTGGCGTCCACTCATACTTAAGCTACCTCCGGGATCGGTTGATAGCCGCGAAGGAACTGCTTTCAGATTCTGGAAGCATCTTCGTCCAAATAAGCGACGAGAACCTTCATCATATCCGCCATATTGTTGAGGACATATTTGGTTCCGGCAATTTCTGTGGCGTGATACCTTTCACCAAAACCACATCGACCGCCACTCTAACCCTACCTGCGGTTTGCGATTATCTGCTTTGGTACGCAAGAGATTCGTCAAGCCTCAAATATCGGAAACTGTACCGCAGGTTTGACCTTGCAGAGCAACTTGAGGGCGAATTCAAGTGGGTCGAGTTGCCTAATGGGGAACGTCGCACAATATCCGCCGAGGAGCGGTCCAACCCAAAGCTCTTGTCGCAGGATTACCGTGTATTTAGAACCAACACCGCAGTCTCCCCCGAGGACTCGAAAACGCTCACTGTTGAGATCGACTTCGGAGAAGCCAAGAAATTCGCGGGCAAGGGACGCCATTGGAAAACGTCAGTTGCGAATATGCTGAGAGTCAACGCGGCAGAACGACTCGACCTCCGGAACAGTCCGACGCGGATGTTCCGGCGTTACCTTGCCGATTTACCAGTTATCGAATTCAACAATATTTGGACCGACACACGCAGCGAACAAGGCCAACAATACGTGGTGCAGACGGCATCCACGGTCATCGAGCGCTGCTTGTTAATGACGACGGATCCTGGCGATTTGGTGCTCGACCCAACATGCGGCGGTGGAACGACGGCGTATGTCGCGGAGCAATGGGGCCGACGGTGGATCACTATTGACACCAGTCGTGTCGCGATTTCCATCGCGCGGCAGCGGCTTTTGACGGCCAAGTTTGACTATTACGAGTTGAAGCCGCCAGCAACCCAAGCCATCGGCGGAGAGCAATTGAAATTAGACGGCAAGCGAGCTGGTATGCCGCAAGGCTTACTGCCGGTAAACGATCCCGAATCACCGGCGCGGGGATTCGTTTACAAAACCGTCCCTCACGTCACCCTTAAAAGCATCGCGCAAAATACGAATCTCGATCCGATCTTCGCCAAGCACGAGCCGATCTTGGATGCCGCGCTGGCCGACGCCAACAAGGCGTTGGCAAAAGTGAGCGATGAGTTGCGCGGAAAACTGGAGCGGAAGCTGCTGGTGAAGCAGAAGAATGCCGGCAAGAGATCAATCACCGATGGCGACAGGCGACGGTGGGTATTGCCGGTCGATCCCGATCCGGTCGGGACTCAGGGCAGGCCCGGCAAGTGGGAACACTGGCAAGTGCCGTTTGATGTGGATGAAGATTATCCGCCGGCACTGGCAACAGCGGTCAAGACGTATCGCGCGGCGTGGCGGGCGAAGATGGATGAAGTCAACGCGTGCATTGCGGCCAACGCCGAGCCGGAGGAATTGGTCGATCAGCCGGAAATCCGCCGGGGCGTGGTGCGCGTCAGCGGGCCGTTCACTGTTGAAGCGGTGCAGCCGCCGGAAATGTCGTTGGGCGACGTGGCGGCAACAGGCACGCCGGAAAATTCGCTGCCCTTCGACGCGGCTCAGGGCGGGGGCTTCGATGGCGATCCGGAGAAAATGCAGACGTTTGAAATGCGGCCGGTGGAAGTGGGCGAATCGGCGCAGAATGTCGCGGCTTACTTAAGCCAGATGATTCGTCTGTTGAAGACGGATGGATTGCGGTTTCCAAACAACAAGCAAAAGACTTTCACGCGGCTTGAGCCGGTGACGGGCAGCGCATCGGGCTTTCACGCCGAGGGCCGATGGATATCGCCGGGCGAGACCGACGGCGATCCGGACGGGCCAAGCAATGTCGGCGTGGTCTTCGGGCCGCAATACGGACCGGTCACTTCGCAAATGGTCGAACAACTCATTAAACCCGCCAGCCGGCGGTATGACGATTTGGTAATTGCCGGATTCAGTTTCGACGGCCCGGCCCAGGCGACCATCGAGGAAGCGAGCAACCCGCGATTGCGCATTCACATGGCCCATATCCGCCCGGACGTGAATCCCGGCATGAACGGGCTATTGAAGGAACAGCCGGGGAGTCAGTTTTTCACGGTCTTCGGGCAGCCGCGCACTACGCTGGCCGGGCCGGACGACAGCGGGCAATTTACGATCACGATGGAAGGGGTGGACATCTACAACCCGGTGGACAACAGCATTGCCGTGACCGGAGCGGAGAAGGTGGCGGCGTGGTTCCTGGACGGCGACTACGACGGCCGTACGTTCTGCATTACCCAGGCGTTTTTCCCCGACAAATCGGCTTGGGAGAAGTTGAGCCGTGCGTTGAACGGGCCGGGCGGCGTCATCGACGCGGAGCGATTCGAGGCGTTATCGGGAACGAAGTCGCTGCCGTTCCCGATGGGGAAACATAAATGCGCGGCGGTGAAGGTGATTGATCCGAGAGGGAATGAAGTGATGAGGGTGCATCGGTTGGAGTGAGGTGCAAATATGGCATACCCGGAGAGTCAGCAATCCGCGCTGCAAACGTTGCTTTGGGACTTGATCCCTGGCGATGGAAAATCCATCGGCAATGGCAATCTTCGCCGACAGCTAATTGAGCAAGCCAAGTCGCGTTTCCATGTTGTACTAGACCTAGACGATTACTGGAAGTTGCGTGATTCGCTGTTGCGGGCAGGCAAAATTAAAAAGGGCCAAGGCAAAGGTGGGTCTGTCAGCCGGGTAATCGCTGAGCCTATTCGGGCTACTTCAGGGGAGGCGGCTTCCAACGAGATTGAAGAAGAAACGGCCGAAGAAGAAGGCCTTTACGAGCCACTTCTGCGCACTATTCGCACTTTTTACGCTCCCGATTATGAGATCACTGACTTCGTTTGTGAAAAGACAGCGCGACAGGGCCGCCGCAGAACCGGTGGCACATGGACTCGACCAGACATCACTTTGGTCGCTGTGAGAAACTACGATTTTGCCGCCTCGAAGTCTCTGGAGGTAATAACGTTTGAAGTGAAACCTCTCGATTCGTTTGGCATCGAGGGGGCTTTTGAAGCAGCGTCGCATTCACGATCTGCGCATCGAAGTTGCCTTTTAGTGCAGACTTCACAAGAAACAGACTACAGTGTTCATGCGGCTTTTGAGCGCCTCACATCAGAATGCCGGCGCTTTGGAATCACATTAATCACTTTCTTCGATCCGACCGATTACGACACCTTTGAGGTAGTTAATGAGGCGGAATTGGCAACACCTGCCCCCGCTGATATTGATAAATTCATCCGCGAGCAGCTTAGCGACACCGGCAAGGATCATATTCGTCGGCTGCTGAGGTAGCAGAGATTTGAACCTCCATGAGCGAAGGCAAAGATACCATACCGATCCAGCCCGTCGAGCGGCCGATTCTTTGCAACCCGTATATCGAGCCAGCCGACCATTGGATTTATGAAAAAGGAACTGGCCTAGCCAAGCACGCCGGGACGCGACGGGCGGCCGGATATTGGTACAAGACCGAAAAAACCGGATCGGCCCAACAGCAATTGTTTGTTGAAGAAGAGCGCGACGATTTGCCACTGGTCAATCTACTGCGCGAGGAAGTGCGGCGCTGGCGCGAGGCGGATTATCGCGGGGCAACCAACGTCACCAAAGACTTGCTGAGGTATTGGGCCAGGGAGGATCGGCCACGGCGTTTGTTCTTCTGCCAGCGCGAAGCGGCAGAGACGATCATCTACTTGGCGGAACTGCGTATCCCAGGCAAGTCGTCGCGCACCGGGTTTCAGAAATTCCCCCTCAGTGATGAAGACCTTGGCAAGCTACTGCGCGGCGAAAAGCCGGGGTTCGAGCTTTCGGCAGCGGATTTCTTTCCGACATTGGTGGACCCTTCGGGCAATCCTGATTTGATCCCTTTGCGCCGGTTGGGATGCAAGATGGCAACGGGATCGGGGAAAACTGTCGTGATGTCGATGCTGATCGCGTGGGCCTTCTGTAATCGCGGGCAGAATTTGGCGAGCCGGGAGTATCCCAGCGCGGTGATCGTTTGTTGTCCGAATCTAACGGTTAAAGAGCGATTGCAGGTGTTGCGCCCGGAGATGGAAGACAATTATTATGCCGCGTTCGACATCGTGCCGGTGAAATACCGGCCCCTGTTGCAGGTGGGCAAGGTGCTGGTAACGAATTGGCACGTCTTCGCCCCGGAATCCGAGCATAAAGAGGGGGACCGGAATTACGCGGTGGTCAACAAGGGGCCGGAGACGCCGGAGACGTTTGCCCGGCGGGTGTTGGGCGATTTGTACGACCGGATGCCGATCATGGTGCTCAACGATGAAGGGCACCACTGCTGGCGTCCGGCGGCGACGGATGAATCGCTTAGCGGCGATGAAAAGCGGGAGCTTACCGATGAGGCGGAGGAAGCGAAGGTTTGGGCGGATGGGTTGGATCGGCTGAACAACGCCAGCTCCGACGGCGCCAAGACGCCTGGGATTGCGCTGTGCGTCGATCTATCGGCCACGCCTTTTTACATTAAAGGAAGCGGACATCCGGAGGGCACGCCATTTCCTTGGCTGGTGAACGACTTCGGACTTGTGGATGCGATTGAAAGCGGCATCGTGAAGATTCCGCGCTTGCCCGTGCTGGATACGACAGGCAGGCCGGACCCGAAATATTTCCGGTTGTGGAAGGCGATTAACGATTCGCTCCAGCCGGCGGAGCGTTTGCCGGGCCGGGCCGGGCGGCCCAAGCCGGATGTCGTGTATCGGGAGGCGGAAGCGGCGCTGAAACAAATCGCCGGACAATGGGTAGAACGATTCCAATACATACAACAGGCATCGCCGGGCCAGGAGCGCGTGCCGCCGGTGCTCATCATCGTTTGCGACAATACCGACATCGCGGAAGTCTTCTTTCAGAAAATCAGCGGCGAATCGGAGGAAGAAATCGTCACCGAAGCGGACGTGCGCGAATTGAACGAAAGCGAGGATGAAACAGCCGAAGTCGAATTAGAGCCGGCGGCAAAGAAGGCCAAGCCGAAGACCCGGACCATATACGGCAAGGGCGCGGTGTTTTCCGATTACTTCTCAAACACGGCAACCGAAAACCGCACGATCCGCATCGACACGAAATTGTTGGCGGAAGCCGAAAGCGATGATCCGAGCAAAAAGCGACGCGAGTTGGCGGAAGAATTGCGGCGCGTCGTGGCGACGGTGGGAAAGCCCGGCTTGCCCGGCGAGCACGTGCGGTGCGTTGTCTCGGTTGCCATGCTGACTGAGGGATGGGACGCGAACAACGTTACCCACGTTTTGGGAATTCGAGCGTTTGGCAGCCAGCTTCTCTGCGAGCAGGTGGTCGGGCGCGGGCTGCGCCGCATGGATTACACGCCGGACCCTAAGACCGGATTGCTGACGGAAGAATACGTGGATGTGTACGGTATCCCATTTTCGGTGATTCCATTCAAGGGGCGGCCGGTCAAACAAGCGGAGCCGGACGACAAGCCCAAGAATCACGTCCAAGCACTAGAAGCGCGCGCGCTGATGGAAATGCGTTTCCCTGTGGTTGAGGGGTATGCGTTTGCCTTGCGGCGGAATGCCATTCGGTGCGATATCGGAAAGATTGAACCGCTCATCATCGAGCCAAACCGCGAACCGACCGCGACGTTTCTACAACCGACCGTGGGATTCCGGGAGGGAAGCCCATCGCAAGCCAACCCGTTTTCATTCGTCAAGCAGAATCGCCAAGCATATTACAACCAGACCCATTTGCAGGAAATCCAGTTTCAAATTGCCAAGGGAATCGTCGATCAATTAACCCAAAACAGTCCGTCGCTGTCAGATGCCAAACGCCGTGCGCTGAAGTTGCAATCTCGGCACCAACTGTTTCCCCAGGTGTTCCGCTCTGTGGAGCAATACGTTGAGCGCAAAGTGGACTTCCGTGGCGAGAATCCATGCGAACTTGGCTTGGAGAAATACGTCACCCGGACGATTGAGCGCCTGCGCGATGCGATCGTGCCGGACGATGAGGCAGGGGAGCCGCCGCTGCTGCCGATCTTGAATCGTTACAAACCGCTCGGCACAACGGCCGAAGTGAATTTCAAAACCACTCGCGCTTGCTGGCCGACGCAAAAGAGCCATATAGATCAAATCGTTTTGGACAATCAATCGTGGGAATCGAGCGCCGGCTTCCGATTAGAGAATTTTGACGCGGTGAAGTGGTATGCCCGGAACGACCACCTTGGGCTGGCCATACCCTATGAATATCAGGGCGTGGATCACGCCTACGAGCCGGATTTTCTTGTACGCCTGCAAAACAATCTAACGGTAGTATTGGAAATCAAAGGCTTTGAAGACGACCAAACCAAGGCCAAGCACAACGCGGCCCGGCGATGGGTGGAGGCGGTGAACAATTGGGGCGAGTTGGGGATGTGGCATTTCCACGTCTGCCGCGATCCGCAGATGTTGGAGAGGGAGTTGGAGAATATATTGAGGCGATCGATGCAGGAAACACCAGCGGGCGCTTAACACAAACACAGCACGTGGAAACAGGTACGATCATTCTGAGCGCAGTTGTTGGCGTAATAGCTGGCGCGGCTAGCGCATACGTTACGACCCGGTTAAAAATTAGGGAAGAACGCGTGAAATGGGCGCGCGAATTTGCGACACAATATGCTGAAACACAGGTTTCAGATTTTCGCAAGGCGCAGGCCGTTGCAACCCAATTCGCTGTTGGTCTTTTGATTTATCAAGACATGGAAACCAAGGAACGTCACAAAGTTTTTGTGCCTGCAAATTGTCGTATTATAGCGGGAAAAGAAATGACGGCAGAAATTCTGTTGAAGTGCGAGGAAGTCTCGGCGAAACAATGCGCCTTTGTCGCTTCCCAAAAGACAGTATATGTGGAGGACTTAGGCGCAAGGTGGCCTATTTCTGTCGATGGCAAGGTAGTACGTGGTCGAGTTGAATTGAAGGACGGCAGCATTATCACGGTGGGTAATACGCCAATAGAGTTCGTCAAGCTCGGCGTAGAGTGACGGTTGCCTGATACGAGCGAGGCTTTAAAATTCGGAATTTTGTATGGTCCGCGACTACACTTTGCCATGGGTGGTTACGGTAGCGGCCGCAAATTCTATTCGGCGAAAACGACGGTTGAAGACTGCCGCAGTATCGATGCCACGCGCTGGCAGCGGGAGGACATTCTGCGGCCGCTTTGTTCCAGTCGGGGCGGACGCTGGATTTGGTCCGATCCCGACACGAAAGAGGAGCGCGCCAGCATCGGATACGAATCCGATTGCGGCGATACTTCCGGTTTCGTCCAGCTCAACTACACCGTAACCCGCCACGATGAGAAAATCCCGCTCGATTATCCGATCCGCCTGACGACCACGAAGACGCCGTGGGGGAAACTGCGGTGGTGGTTTATTTGCCCCCTGGTGGTTGATGGCCGCGCGTGCGGACGGCGCGTGCGGAAACTCTATCTGCCCGGCGGCGGGAAGTATTTCGGCTGCCGGCATTGCTACAACCTCACGTACACAAGCTGCCAGGAATCGCACAAATTTGATTCTCTGTTTGGCCAAATTGGCGCGCCGAGGGGGCTGTCGGCACGCGAGGTGGGACGGCTATTCAAAAAAGCGAAGTGGAAATAGAACGAATTGATCGGGAGCGGTGTGCTGATCCCACGCCGACGGTCCTGGCGGTGTTGGTGCTGGCGTCACCTGTCGGCCACACCGCCGGGACCTGCCCGGCCAAGGACAGGTGACAAATGACACAACGCATTTCCAATGACGAGATTTTTCGGCTGATAGAGCAGTGGCAGCAATCGAAATCGACATTGCGCCATGGTCCCGGCGAATTGTCACCGGAAATTCCGGTCGAGGTTCGGTTCATTCAGCGCTCCGAATCCGAGATGAGTGCTGCCGGCGTGGCCTTGATGGCCGCAAATCCCGGAACAGTCGCGCCGGTGAAAATGGTTCGCTTCAATCCTGTGACAGCCGACCTTCTTAAAACTGTTGGAACACGCCTGTCCGTCGCTGCGCACGAGCGAGAGCTTGACACTGCGGGGGTTGACGCTGTAGCTACAGACCCCGTTGCAGCAACGTCCCAAGATTGGGCGGCAGCCGACCTGACGATTGGCAACCTGAAGATAATGGCGACGGCTCCTGACAATTTCGTTTCGCCGGCCGCCAAGGAATTCCAGCGCCAGCAATTCCGTAAGGCTATTAACGATCTTGCGGAGCAAGGACGGATCGAGCATGAAAGAGATTTAGCGGAAATGCGCAAACAGCCCGGCTTTGCTCCGCTACAAGCCGATCCCCAATGGAAGCAACTGGAATCCGATTGGCGTGCTACCGTTGAGAAATATCGGCAGCGCCGCGGCAAATGGAGCGACAAATTCTACGAGGATTTGTCACCGCAAGAGCAAGACGAGGAACGGCAATTGACGAACGAACAGGAACGCGAGATGTCGGAATTGCGCTGGCGTTCATACAAACTGCAACAGACATACGGCGTCCACAGCCCTGATCCATTGCGAACACCCGATCATTTGGTGAAGTCTATCCGCGTTTGGCAAATGTGGGCTGAAACCCTAAACCAGTCGGGCGACAATCAGAACCGTTACGCAACAGAACGGGCAGCCGAGGCCCGAAAAGCGGCGCTGCTGCTCCGCCTGCGATATCCATCTTTGGCATCCGTGCCGCCACCGCTTGCGGACGCGATGCACGATTTGGGCGTGTTGCTGGATTGGGCAATTACCGCGAACCGAGATTTGTCGCAAGCTCAACCGGAGCAACCGAAATCTTCTGCGAATACTTCAATGCCCTCTCCCATGCAAACGCCCACCGATTCCATCATAGCTGCAGAGATTTCTGAATTTGAGGCCGCATGGGCGGCGATGTGGAAGGCGCATTCGGAGCAGCGAAGCCGTGAAATTCTGGGGCAGACACCGACCGGAATGTTGGAGCGGGCGGAAGCGGTCAGCCGGTACCAACGGGCGTGCGCGCGGTTGGCACAGAGAGCACGCGAACGCGGCTACGATCCGCGGCCTCTGGAACTGATCGCGATAGACCCAACGAATCCGCCATTGAAGGAAAAGGAAATGGCGGGAGGCATCCTCCAATTGCTTCAAGCTGCGGGTGGCGGGACATTGGCGCGGCCCAAGGCATCGAAGGATGAGGCCAACATCAAGGCCCGGGAGTTTCTACGCCAAAATCCGAATGCAACCTCCCGCGAATTGGCAACCGGGATCGGATGCTCAAGTGGGCTGGTGAGTAAGCTGCCCGCTTGGCAAGCGGTAAAGGAACAGCGGGATAAGGGACGCCAGCCGAAAAAGTCCGGCAATGTCTCACTGACTCCGGCCATGGAGCGCACAATCGGCGTCGAGGATGAATCGCTGGCCAAGCTAATCCGTGAGCAGGACGCCGATGCCGAGCCAAGCCCATTGCAGGATGATTCCGCCGATGATCGTCATGGTGCCCCGCGCAGGGCCAAAATCTACCGCAAGCCGTGAGCGCGCCCGGGCGCGCATGCGCGCAGAATCTGACGATGTCTGGCAATAATCACGTCATTTGGGCTTGTTCACGTGAACACCTCCACATGGTTGAGGTGTTCACATGGCCGAAACGAAAGCCACCCCAAGACTGATTACGCCGGGCGTGATTGCTGCCGAGGTGAAAGCCCCGCTACATCGCGTATTGCATGTTCTGGCGACCCGCACCCACATCCAACCTGCTGCCCGCGCCGGTACGCTACGGCTATATGAACGGAAAGCCATTGCCCAGGTCCGCCACGAATTGAGCGCCATCGACGCACGGCGGCAAAGCCGGAAGGGGATAAACCATGCCGGCTGAACCTCCCGCCTTCACCGATGCCGTCGGCATTGATGCCCGTGCCGTCGCAACGTTGCTCGGAATTAGCGTAAGCCACTTTTTCGCACTACAGCGCACGGGCCGTTTCGGCCCACAAGCGCGGCGACTTGGACGAGCGAAGAGATACGACCGGGACGAAGTGTTGACTTGGTTTCGCGCCGGTTGCCCGGCTCGTGCCCGCTGGCAAGCGATGCAAGGGGGCCGGCAATGAACAAAACGAAATGGCCCACAGCGACGCGCGAAAATCCGTGTCCCAAATGTGGCAAGGTCAATCGGTGCCGGATCGCGCCGGATGGCCGGGCCGGTATCTGCTGGCGGAGTGGATCATCTGAAATTTGGCGAGATACCCGCAGGGGCGTAAATGGCAACGGCCAACACCTACGCCCCGATCCGCCGCGGCCGCGCGCCAAACCGACGTTTATCAGCGCGGACATGGCGACAGAGGCCGCCGGGAAATCCATCGAAGGCGGCAAACTGGCAGCGGTGTGGAAATACCCTGGCGACGTGGCGCGTGTCGCCCGATTCAATCTGAAAGACGGCAGCAAGGAATTTCGGCCCGTCCATCGACTCGATATTGGCGCATGGGCCATCGGCGATCCGCTCGGATTGTGGCCACTGTATCGCGTAGATGAATTACCGACCGTCGGGCCGGTGTACGTCTGTGAAGGGGAGAAGGCGACGGATTGTGCATGGTCGGTTGGCTTACCTACTGTCACCAGCGCGCACGGGTCTAACGCCGCCGACAAAAGCGATTGGACCCCTCTGGCCGGGCGTGACATGGTGATATTGCCCGACAATGATTCCGCCGGCGAACACTACGCGCAGAATGTAACCGCCATCCTCATGCGGCTAAATCCGCCCGCGCGTGTCAAAGTGGTCCGCCTGCCAGACCTACAGCCGGGCGGCGACATCGTGGAGTTCGATGCCGAAATTGGCGACGAGGCTGGCGCGACGAAAGCCGCAGTTGAGGAGATAGCCGCCAAGACACCGTTGACGGATGCCGCCGATGTTGTCGGCGGGCCGATGCTGATGCGAATGGCGGACATCGAGGCGCGCGAGGTGCGCTGGTTGTGGCGTGGCCGGATTCCGTTGGGACGAATCACGTTGCTGGTTGGACGGCCCGGCGAAGGCAAGTCATTCTTCACGATGGATGCCGTTTCCCGTGT
>JBEKPV010000036.1:0-22775 GCA_049520395.1 Tepidisphaeraceae bacterium | reverse complement strand
CCGGCGGCGCGATCGACGCAATCTCGCGGCGATTGAGCACCTCGACAACTTTGGGGATCACTCCCTCGTCTTGCACATAAATATGCGCAATCTGATGATCCACCATTGCCACCGCCGCCGATCGCTCGTAATCGATCAGCAGACCCTCCTCGCTTTTTCGCGTGGCGAGCAATCCCGCCTCCGCCAGCAGCCGATTGGGCTGCAAAAACGTATTCACCTCCTTGATCGCATACTCACTGAGCAAAACAATTTTGCCTCCATCGCCGATCACCTGCGCCATCAGCGGCTCCAAAGCCGTCGCGGCGTCGCGCACGGCTTGTTTCGCCTGCGCCGACGCCGGCCCAAACCGCTGCAAGTCATAATCCAGATGCGGAATATAAACCCACTGCAATTGCGGCATCTGCTCGCGCCAGATGATCGCCGCCGCCCTAGCGATCCACTGGCTGGAAGCAATGCCCGCCATCGGCCCCCAATAATTCATCAGCGGAAATGGGCCGAGCTCCGCAAAAAGGCGCGGAACCAGATCGCTCGGCTGCGACCAGCAGAGACTGACCAATTTCCCATCCGGCCCATGATCCGGCTTGGGCGTTAAAACGATATCCGCCGCCGGCCGCGGAGGTGGTGAAAACCCCGGCATCGAATTCTGAAAAAATAGAAGCGATGTCTTCCACCGGCTCTTTCCCGATTGGTCCTGCCAAAACCGTGGGCACTCCAACAGACGATTCGACTGCTCCCAAAAACTGATCTGCCGCCGAAACGGCGCAAAATTGCTTGCATCCACGAGCCCCTGATCGTCCGAAGATCGAAACGTCGGCACCCCATTGGCGACGATTCCATGCCCGATGGGGTGTTTACCGGTGGTCAGTGTCGCCTGCACGCTGCACGTCAGCGCCGGAAAGCTCGGAGTCAGATTCGAGACCAGCTTCCCGGCGATCCACTTCCCCAGCGCGCTATCGGCCGGAATTTCCGGCAATAGGCCGCGGCTAAGCCCCGGCACGTCGATAACACAGACACGATTTGCCATTGTCCGCTCCTTTACACCGGGCATCCTAGCGGTAGGCTGCCATCCGGACGAATCTTTTTCATGCGAATCGAAGTTATCCTTCTCCCCGAATTTCTGCGCCAGCGCGATCTGTCGCGCCAGACGGTGATTGTCTTCGACGTGCTGCGCGCCACGACAACGATCACCGCGGCGCTGGCGGTGGGAATTGAGCAAGTTCGAGTCTTCGATTCGGTCCCCGCCGCCCTGGCCGCCGCCGCGGTTGTCCATCCCCGCCCGATTCTCTGCGGCGAAATTAAAACCGTCGCCCCGCCCGGTTTCGATTTCGGCAACAGCCCCCGGCAATTCACTCCCGAGCAGGCGGGGAAAACCGTCTTTCTAGCCACAACCAACGGCACTCGCGCCGCCTTCGCCGCGCGCGCAGCGGCGCATTTATTCGCCGGGGCCCTGGTGAACGCTCCCTTTGTCGCCGCCGCCGCAAGCCGGACCAAAGCCGATATCCTTCTCCTTTGCTCTGGCACTTCCGGCGAATTTTCGCTGGAAGACGTTCTCGGCTGCGGCGCGGTCTGCCGGGAGCTGCTCGCGCTGGGCGACTTCGCGCTGGCCAACGATGCCGCCCGCATCGCCCACCGCCTGTTTTTGAACGTCGCCGATCATCTCCCCGACGTCCTCCGGGACGGGCAAGGCGGGCGCAACATTATTGCCGCCGGATTGGAACCGGATATCGATTTCTGTGCGCGCTTGGGCGAACTCCCGTTCGTCCCCATCGCTGTCGAAGACCCCGCCGGCATCTTTTTTATCCTCTCTCCGCACGAACGGGCGGGAAGCGAGTAGGGTGACGGGCCGAAAGCCCAACGGGCGACCTTTTACAAAAACCGCAATTATCTTGGCCCCAATCCGCCCCAAGTCTAAGATCGCCTCGTGGCGCAAACCGATCGTCACCGCATCGTCGTCACCGGAATCGGCGTCGTCAGCCCCAACGCGATCGGCGCCGGGGCCTTCGACCTCGCGTGTCGATCCGGCCAAAGCGGCGTCCGCCCTCTGATTGGGATGGAATCCGCCAACCTCCGCACCACCGCCGCCGCGACCGTGCCCGATTTCGAATCCATCAGCACCCTCAATTCCGTCGACGCCCGACGAATCCCGCGCACGGCCGCCCTGGCGCTGCACGCGAGCCGGCAGGCCCTGGCCAGGTCCGGGCTCTGGATCGATCCCGACAATCTCGATCTCCAGCGCGACATCGGCGTCGTCCTGGGGACCGGCGGCGGAGGACTCGCCTTCGTTGAAGAACAATACCGAGCCTATTTCACCGAAGGAAAAGGTTCCCTCTTCTCCATCACTGCGGGGACCCACGGCAACCTCTCCAGCGAACTGTCCATCGCGCTGCATCTTCGCGGACCGTCCCACGTCATCTCCACGGGATGCACCAGCAGCACCGACGCGATCGGATATTCGCGCCTCATGATCCGCGCCAGGCTCGCCCGCGCCGTTCTATGCGGCGGAGCGGACGCGCCCGTCGCCCCCGGCATCCTCACCGCCTTTGAAAAAATGCGCGTCGTCTCGACTCGCCGCTGGGACCGCCCCGAACAATCCTCGCGCCCGTTCGACGCACAACGGGATGGGTTCGTTCTCGGCGAAGGAGCGTGGATGTTCATCCTCGAAGATTTGGAATTTGCCCGCGCCCGCGGCGCGGAAGTCTTAGCCGAAATCGCCGGCTACGGGTGCACGTGTGACGCCTATCACCGGGTGCAGATCGCGCCCGACGTCGTCGAGCCCGTCCGCGCCATTGAGAAAGCTCTCGCCGACGCCCAAATCGCCAAAGAAGAAATCGGGTACGTGAATCTCCACGGCACCGCCACCGAATTGAACGACCGCATGGAGACCGCAGCCATCCGCAGATGTTTCGGCCCACTCGCCGACCAAATCCCGATGAGTTCCACCAAATCGATGATCGGCCACCCCCAAGGCGCCTGCGGCGCCGCCGGCATTGCGGCCACCATCCTGGCCCTCCGCAGCGGGCAACTCCACCCAACCATCAACCTGGAAAACCCCGACCCGCAATGTAACCTGGATTTTATTCCCCATCGCTCTCGCCCGACGGACGCAAAAATCGCTCTGTGCAACTGCATTGCCTTCGGCAGCAAAAACAGTGCAATCGTTTTGAAAGTGGATTCGCCTGACTAAATCGCCACTACGCCCAAACGCCATTGCCCCCTGTCCAGGTACGTCGGGAGAGGGCTAGGTTGAGAATCCCCTCCCATACCGCATCGCCGGCAAATCGTCGATCAAAACCAAAACGAATCAACTTATCCCAAGCTCCTCATTTATCCGCGGGTTTCGCATAGATGACGGCGTCGATAAAGTTCTCCGATTCCAGCAATCCACTGGCGGCCAGTTTTTCGGCGTACTCGGCATCCCCGCCCGGACCAAACCCGATCTTTCGAGCGATCTCGGTTCGCACCGGGCAAAGATGGCTGATGCCGCCCCCGCCGCCTTCCGCCTCAATCGAAAACGTCTCGACTCGCTGCAGCTTTCCGCCGGCGAAATGTCCCATTTTAAACCCCACACAATCCGGCCGATCGCGCAACGCCTGCCCAATCCAAGCAATGAAATTCTCCCCCACATTGTCGCCCACGTCGATGAAGCAGCAATATTCGCCATTGGCGCCTTGCAACAGCTTGTTTCTTTTCTGCCACAGCGGCGTCTGGCCGTTGTCCGTGTCGACCGTGACCTCAATTTCCTGGTGCCCCGATAGCTGAAGCACCAGCCCATCCAAAAGCGCGCGCAAAGCCGGCTGCTCCCGCTCCAGCGTCGCAATCAGGATCGAAAGAACCCGAAGCTGCGACGCGGGCTCGGCCGGCATATTTTCGGGCTGGGCAATACATCGTCCCGGCTCAATTTTTCCGGCAATAACCGCACGCAGCGCCGCGGCGATTTTCGCGCGGCCCGCCGGCATGACGCTTTCCACATAGTCGATGCGCTCGATCCAGTTTCGCCGCGGCTCACTGGCGTTCCACCCGCGCGCGGTAGTAATCGCGATCGTCGGCGTGCCGGCCGCGTAACCCATATGCAGCGGAAAACTGTCGAGGCTGATCAGCACTTTGGCCTGGCGCAAAACGATCGCTAGCGCATCGGGCCGCCCGATGGACGGCCCGATGGGATATAGAGCAAAATCGCCGCCGAAATTCTCCTGGAGCCACTGAATCATGTCGCGTTTCAAATCCTGCGCATAAGGCCAAGTTTTTGCGTCGAAACAGTAAGCGAGGATCGGCCGCTCGCCGGCGGGCCTCCAGGTCCCAATCGGCGCCTGGGCGCGATCGAACACACACGGAAGAATATGGTACTTGTCCAAATAACCCCCCCGAGCCCAGGTTTCCGTCGAGAAACTGCGCAACTTTCGCGGGCTCGGCTCGGGATTGCCGTTGCACTGGATTGCCAGAATGTGATCGAATCCGCGCGCCTTGGCATCATCAATGGCCTCGGCGGGCTTGTCCTCCGGGCCATCCCAGATCACCGGCGTCACGTAGCTGACCCCCTCCAGAAGCGGCGCGAATTCGCGGCAGACATACCAGGAAACCCGGTGCCCCTGCCGGTAAAGGTCAAAGGCGATCGGCAGCGCATTGACAATATCACCCAAACGCGCCAGTTGAATAATCGCAACCCTTCCGGGCTTAAGAATCCGGTCCGACGGACGATGGCGAATCCGTTCAATCCGGCACGGCGGCACCAGCAAACCCTCCCCAGGCAGCTTGTCCCGAACCGCGTCAATGTAGCGAACGCCGCTGGCGTGCAGGTGATGCGACTTGATCGACAGCGACGGGTTGTAAATCGCGTACCCGGCTTCCCGCAGCAGCCAATTCAACCGATGCTCGCACCCCGGCTGATAGGGGGCGAAATCAGCTGCCACATCGGGCGGCGGCCCACGAAAAACCCATGCCGACTGACTCCCCTGCGGATTTTCGCACAATTGCTCCCCCTGCTCGTCTTCATAGCGCGACAGGGCAAAACACTCCGAGTATCCGACGTGGTTCATCAAAACCGCGGTCTGGTCGAAATAGATATCTCCATTGGCAATGACAGTAACATCCGCCCACCCGACGCGCGACCGTGCAATCGCCATCATCTCCCGGATCGACATATCCGCCGGTTCGGAAATCTCAACCACGTGATCGAAGAAGCGGCACGCCTTGTTGCGACGAACCGCCTCCGCCATTTCCGCGTTCCTCTCCGGCAGGGCATCGCGATAAGTCTTGAGGAATAAATGAACCATGAACGTGGACCAAATTCGTTTTGCGGCGCGGCCGGCCATTCAAATCCGCCGACCCCGCATGCTATAAGCCTAATTAGGCGCGGATCGACCCCCAAAGTAAAATGAGCCACAAACATTCGATTTCTCGATCCGAGTTATGCTGCCAAAATTAGATCAAGTCACACTGTGCTGCATCGACACCGACCACCCCGGCGCCGGGTTGCGCGCCGTCCGTCTCAGCCAGGCGCAATGCCAATTCGCGCGCACCCTCTTTCTGGGTCCCGCGGATTTTATTTCACGCCAGACCCCCGGAGCGGAGAAAATCGATTTCCTGCCTATCCCTCCATTCGGCAAAGGCCCAACCTATTTTCGGCTCCTCACTGGCGACCTGCTCGAACTCTTTTCAACTTCCCACGTCCTGATCATCGAATGGGACGGCTATGTCCTGAACGGCCAGTGTTGGAATCCCGAGTTTCTTAAATTCGACTATATTGGAGCCGTTTGGGCCGAATTCCCGCCCCCCTACCGCGTGGGCAACGGCGGATTTTCGATGCGCTCGCGGCGATTCCTCGAAATTCTCTCCCGTCCTGAAATCCCCGCTTTGATGCCCCCGGACGTCGCCATCGACATCGCGGTCTGTATCGGACTGCGCCCCATGCTCGAAAAGGAGGGGATCAAATTCGCCGACGAAAAAACCGCTTCCCATTTCTCATTTGAATTGGCCGAAGGTCCCCGCCCGACCTTTGGATTTCACGGCGTGTTCAATCTCTGCCAGGTCGTCCCCCCCGGCGAACTCCAAGCGCTGCTGGACATGCTGCCGCCGCACAATCTGGAACACAGGCACACGGCCCACTGGATCAAAGGCTACGCCGCCAGAAACAGGTGGCGCGAGGCGTTGACGGTCCTGCAGAAAATTGAGTCGACGTTCAGCGAGCAAAAGGTTTTGGAGATTCTGTCCGAAATCGCCGACTACGACCTGGAGAAGGCAAACGCGGCGCGCCACGTTATCCACGGCATGGGAATGAGCCAGGAATTTCCAAAGTAACCCGGCGCCAGAGAGACGAGGTCGCACGATATGCCGCCAAAGCTGGATCAAGTCACCCTTTGCTGTATCGACACCGACCATCCCGCCCTCGGCCTGCGCGCCATCCGCCTCAGCCAGGCGCAATGCCAATTCGCGCGCTCCGTCTTCATGGCCCCCCAGGATTTCATTTCAAGCCAGGGGGCCCCTTCCGACCCCATCGACTTTCTCCCAATCCCCGCCTTCACGGCGGCAGCGGACTATTCCCGCATCCTCACCAAGGAACTGTTGAGCGTTTTCTCAACTTCCCACGCGCTGGTGATCGAATGGGACGGCTACGTCCTCAGCGGCCCATGCTGGGAAAAAGGTTTTCTGGAGTTCGACTATATCGGCGCCGTCTGGCCGAATGGCCGGGAAGGATTTCGCGTCGGCAACGGCGGATTCTCGCTTCGCTCGCGACGCCTGCTGCAAATCCTCGCGCGCCCGGAAATCCCCTGCTCGGTCCCCGACGACCGGGCCATCGGCGTGACGCTGCGCCCCATGCTGGAAAAGGAGGGCATCCGATTCGCCGACGAAGCGACGGCTCATCGCTTTTCATTTGAAAGCGGCGGGCTCGACCAACCCACATTCGGATTCCACGGCGCTTTTAATTTCTGCCGGGTGCTTCCGTCAGATGAATTGCAGTCGGTGCTGGAGCCACTGACACCCCGCGTGATGTCCAGCGCCCCCGCGGCCCACTGGAGAAAGGGGTACGCCGCGCGCGGTAGATGGCGCGAGGCACTGATGGTTCTGCGGAAAATGGAGTCCCTTTTCGACGAGCCGCGGGTTCTGGAGATTCTTTCTGAAATTGCCGACCACGACATCGAGAAGGCAAAAGGGGCAAGACACGTCATTCATTTAAAGGGCATGAAACAGTAACACCCGCCGCGATGGTAGAATGCGCAAATGGATCAACCCGGCTCCACATCCAATCCCCCCGATGTCGGCGATCCCCGCGTTTTTCTTGCGGCCGAGCGAACCTTCCTGGCTTGGATTCGCACGGGCATCGCCCTCATGGGTTTCGGATTCATTTTCGCCCGATTCGGCATCTTCCTGCGCGAATTTCAGTCGATGCAGAACCACGAATCCAGTCAGACATTCGGCGTTTCCATCTGGCTCGGCGTGACCCTGGTCTGCATCGGCGTCATGGTCAACCTCGCCGCCCTCATCCGCCACGTGCAACTGGTTCGGGGGCTCCGAGAAGGACGCCCCGATTTCAACCGCCCTTCCAAATTGGCCATCTCCGTCGCTATCCTCCTCGCGTCCATCGGCTTGTTCGCCGCGATTTACCTCATCGTCGTTTCCCTGCGCCTCGGATAACCTCCGCCTGCGGGAAGTCCGGCCGCCCCCTTTACGGCAGCGGAATAATTGGATTCTTCCCATAAATCGGCGAGTACATCTCCGCCATCTGTTTCAAGAAATCGTCCCCGACGGGCTCGTCATTTTTCCTGGCCACGAATCCCAAATTCACCGGGTTCGGCTCCTGCCGAAACGCATACCGAAAAATCGACGGCGAAGTGAACCCCGCCTCGCGCAATTGGCTCCTCAAATCGTGCTGATCGAACAGGGACTTGTGCAACTGCTCCAGCCACCAGGCGGGTTTGTGCTCGGGCTCGCCATGCGTGTAACGGTAGGCCTCGAATAGATCAAAGATCGGCCTCGTATTGCCTCGCGTTTTCTCCAAGTAGCAGCGCGCCACCATCTCGAAATCCGGGATCCCGCAAAAGTACACATACCCTTCCGGATGCAATGCCCGCCGGATGTCGGCCAGCAGCGGCACTCGCTGGGCGAGATACAAGTGCTCGAAGAACGCATGCGAAAAAACAAATCCGACCGATTCGCTCGGGAAAATCGCAAGATTGCCGCAATCGTGAACCAAGTCTGTCGCCTTCGTCTGGCGCGCGTCTATGTTCACAAACCCCGGCAGTTTCATCTCACCGCACCCCAGGTGCACCCGATACGGCTTGGGAAATGATTCCAAACCCATGCCGCCATCCTACATCGCTTCAAATTGATAACAACCGATCTGGCAACTCGCCGGCGCCGGCTCGATCGTGATATACTCCCCCGAAAGAAAGGCCTCCCATGGCATCGCAGGAAACCAGCGGAATCGCCCGTGTTCCGAGCAATTATTCCGTCGACGACACCGTCGCGCGCTTACAGAAAATTCTGGCCGACAAGGGCGTCAAGCTCTTCGCCCTGGTCGATCACAGCGGCGAGGCCGAAAAAGTTGGCCTGAAAATGCCCCCCACCAAGCTGCTGATCTTCGGTAGCCCCAAGGCCGGCACCCCGCTCATGATCGCGGCCCCGACCATCGCGATCGATCTTCCGCTGAAACTCCTGGTGTCACAGGAGAGCGACGGAAAGGTCTGGATTTCCTTCAACTCCCCCGACTATCTGCGCGACCGCCATCATCTTCCCCAGGACCTGCTTGCGAATATCGCGGTCGTCTCAGTCCTGGCTGAAAAAGCCGCGCAATAATTAGCCATTGAATTCCCCCATTCGGCAATCAGCAATTTTATTCGAGAATATCTGAGTTTTCCTGATCCGAGGGCACGCCCTTAATCTTAAGTTTATCCTCGATGATCAATTTGATGTGACGCATTTTTTCCATGTCTTCGCTTCGGACCGTGCGATTTTTGAATTCCGTTTCGCCCCAAAGCAGCCCGTTGGTGAAGTCTTTCTTCGTGTGGATGACCCGGCGAGGAAACATCGAGGCCCGCTGCTCGTTCTTGATGAAAATAGCCACGAAATCATTCCAAGGCGCTCCGATTTGTAAGCTCAGATAAGACTCCAGCAGCGCCGGCCTCAGGCCATTGCGCTTCGCCCAGGTCACCAGCGCTGCTCCGCAATCCGGGTAAAACCTCCAGCAATCGACCGGATGGCGATGAAATTTCCCGTTGGACGGAGCATTCAGATAGAACAGTCCATGAGGCTTGAGAACGCGCAGCGTCTCCAGAAACACGAGCCAAAACATTTCAGAGTGTTCAAAGCACGAGCTGGATAGGACGACATCGACCGATTCATCCTTGAACGGCAGGACATACGGATCCTCCAAAACGAGGTCCACTCCTTTACCCGCCACCATGTCGGCCCCGATGTATTCAAAATCCTTGGGACAACATTGTCGTATACTGCCGTTTAAATCCAGCGAGCCGACTTCGAGCACGCGCACCGGCTGTCCACTTTTTCGTAATTCATCGCTGTAGTTGTCGAAGAAAAGCTGGCAATTATTCAAAGCCGTCATATGCATGCCGAAATCCTCTTTAGTGAACCTCAATCATAACAGCTTTGAAACCACGCGGTAGGCGGACGACGGCGTCGCAAGAGTGCCCACCGGCCGACGTTAAGCTATATTCCGCGGACATCGAGCGGAGCATGAGCCGATCAACGTGGGACTGGTTGCGCTGGCCGCTGGCGTTCTCGCCGGCGCTGCTGCCGCTGGCGATGATTATCCACTGGGGCGTCGACACGCATTACTGGGACGAATGGGATCCCGGCATCGCCGGGCTTTTCATCAAACTCCAATACCACCAGCTTGCCTTCGCCGACCTCGTCGCTCAGCACAATGAACACCGCATGCTCCTGCCTCGCCTGTTGTTTCTCCTCCTGAGCACCCTGACCCACTGGAACAACTTCGCTTATCTGATCTGCATCTGGCTCATCGTCACCGCCATCTCGGCTGCGATCTTACAAATCCTATGTCGCGATACCGATCTTACTCCTAAAACCTGGGTCATCTGGTTTCTTTGCAACCTGATGCTCTTCACGCCCAATCAGGACCAAACGTGGCTCTGGGGTTTCGGCCTACCCAACGTCCTCCCGGGCTTATTGTTCCTGGCGGCCGTCGTGACCGCCCTGGGCGCCATCCCCCCGTGGCGGCGTCTCCTGATCATGATTCTCCTCGCCTCTGCCGCCACCTTCACCAACGGCAACGGACTTCTCTGCTGGCCGCTGCTGGCGATCTTCCTCGCCTTCTCGAAATCATGGCCCCAACTGCTCATCTGGATCGCCGCCGCCGGCCTGAATCTCTCCCTCTATTTCCACCACTACGTGACACCAACCTTCGGCGGCGTGACCGGCGACCACGGCACCCCCGACCAAATCATCGCCTACTTCCTTGCCTTTCTCGGAAATCCATTCTCCACGGCGATCCCGGGCTTCCCCGAAACGGTCTGCATTATGTCCGGTTTGGCCATGCTGATCTTGTTCCTAATCGCGGCCTTGTGTTTCCTCCGCGCCTGGCATGCCCGCCGTCAAGAATTCTGCGTCCGCACGCTCCCCTGGTTCGTTGTCGCGGGCTTCGGCCTGCTCAATGCTTTTCTGGCCGCGCGCAGTCGCGCCGGCTTCGGAATCCGCCAGGCGCTGGAAACCCGCTACGTCTGTTCATCCCTCTATCTGCCCGTCGGCTTGATTGCCCTGGTCCCATTCATCTGCCGCGATCTGCGGCTGCGCGTTTCCTGCTGCCTTCTGGCCGTTCCACTCATTGCCCTTCAGGCGCTTAGTTTCCCCGGCGCCCTGGGCGCTTGCCGGAAATGGAGCGATTCGCAGCGCGCCGTCAAAGCCGCGATCCTGCTTATCCACGTCTTGCCCGGCAATCCGCAACTTGTGAAAGTCTTTCCGGCTCCGTCCATTCTCGTTGATGAAGCCGAACAACTCAGCGCCATGCAATACCTCCACCCGCCGCTCATAGCTGATCCCAACGCAAATTTAATTCGCCAATCCGATCCATTCGCCACGGCCGACCTCCGCGGGCGCCTGCAAGCGGGCGTACCAGATTTCGCCAATACCATCCGCCTCGTCGGCTGGGCCATCTCCCAAAACAGCCAGCGCCCCGCCGACGCAGTCTTCATTACCTATGAAAACGCCCGCGGCCAATCGATCATCTGCGCCATGGCGGAAATGGGCCTCAAATCACCCTCCGTCGCCGAGGACTTCCACAACCGCGATTACTTATGGTCGGGCTGGCAAATCCAGCTCCCCGTAACCCTTTTCCCGGCCGATCTAAATCCCATCCGCCTGCGCGCTTGGGCGCTGGATACCGGCACCGCCCGCGCGGTCCCCCTCGATGGCTCCTATTGGCTCCAAAGATAAAAACACGCAAATCTCTCTCCTGAGACGCCCGCGGCAGCCCTGAACTAGCACAATCCCCCTATAAGGCGCACAATTCATTGAGATGCCCGACCCACTCGACTCCGACAAGCCCGTCGACCGCCGCCGATTTTTCCGCGTCGGGTTATCCCATTTACTCCGCCCGCTGACCTCGGCCGCGTCCCCGTTAACGCGCGCCGCCAAGCAACTGGAAAACCTGAACAAACTGGGCACATCCGCCACGCCCCGCGCCAAGGTGCCGAGCAATATCTGGCTTCGCCCCCCTGGCGCAATTCCCGAAGCAAAACTGCAAACCACGTGTACCCGCGGCGGCGACTGCGTCCGCGTCTGCCCGGTCCAAGCCATCAAAATCGATCCCACCGCCAACAAAGGATTCGGGCTCCCCTACATCGACGCCGACTCCGCCGCCTGCGCGGTTTGCTCGGGATTGAAATGTATGAGCGTCTGTCCCAGCGGCGCACTGAAGCCGACGTCGATCAACGACATCGACATGGGCACCGCCGTCTGGTGGGAACAAACCTGCCTTCGCAGCTCCGGGGGCGAGTGCAAAATTTGCATCGACCACTGCCCGCTGGGCAGCGCCGCGATCGAATTAAAGGAAAAT
The DNA here is from genome assembly GCA_049520395.1 of Tepidisphaeraceae bacterium. GTDB lineage: Bacteria > Planctomycetota > Phycisphaerae > Tepidisphaerales > Tepidisphaeraceae > UBA1161. Next base: position 10,750 of record JBEKPV010000036.1, on the reverse strand, counting down.
CGCGTCGTCGTAAACCCCCACGGGTGCATCGGGTGCGGCATCTGCCAGCAGGATTGCCCCACCACGCCGCGCAGCATCACCGTCATCCCCATCGCCGCAAAATCGATTTGAGCATCCGTGGGCCCTCGCCCCCCTCAGGGCGATTGCGCCGACGAACCCTGCACCGCCCGCCGCATCCCGCCGGGCCCGCGATTTCGTCGCGGTAACAGCACCATCATCACGGTCCCGATAATTCCCACCGATGCCGGCTCCGGGACCGTCGCCGCGACCAGAGTCGGCACGTTTGCTGTGTAAACGGGGTTCTCGGTGCCATCGAACGTATCGTCGTCCTCCTCCGACACCTCGTTCCCGCCGCTGGCCGGCTTATAGTTCCCCTGCACGTCATTGATCATGACCCCATTTTGCGTCAAATTGTTGATGTACACATCGCTGGCGAAATACATGTCCCACGGATTCTTGACGTTGGTGCCGGTGATGTTCACGAAATTCAGTTCGTCGGTGTTCGGCGGATATCCGGCGACCACGTTCTCGCCGGAGATGTTGGCCGAATTGCTGGTCGTATCGTTGATCGCGATGTTCTCGAACGTAATGTCTTTCCAAATCGGCTCGGTCGAGTCGGGGGTGTACGCCGGTGCATCTTTACCCGGAAAGCTATTGTCCCCGCTGGCGGTGTTGTAAAAGCTGGAGATGTTGATCCCGTCGTCGACGTCGTTGATCGAGGCGTTGTTAACCGTGACATTTTGCACCAGGCCGCCATATTGGTTGCCGGTGCCGTCCCCGGCCTTGAAGTCAAACCCATTTTCGTTCGACGGCGACGCCATATTGATCGTAACGTTGTTGACGAACATGCCGTTCAGGCCCATGTTCGTCTGCCCGCCGATCGAGATCCCATGCCCGTTGGTGATCGAGATGTTCTGAATATAAATATTGGCGCAATGCGTATTTTCCGGCTTGGCGACGATATCGTCGTCGCCATCGTCAATATTGCAGTTTTCGATGAGGAAATTCGTTCCCGAGAAATCGATGCCGTCCGTATTGGCCCCTTCCCCGGGTTGTGAAATGGTAATGTCATTAATCAGAACGTTGTTGTCCCCCTCGACAACCAAATGCTCATTGCTCGCATTGGTGATCGTGACGTTATAAACCTCCAAATTGCTGACGTTCTGCAGCAGAATCATGTGATTGTTGCCGCTGCTGCCGCCGCCGTTGAGGGTCCCGCCGCCGCTGATTTCGACGTTCTGTTGGGTGGTGTTCAGGTTCGTCAGGAAGACGTCTTTGGGAACGTTATTCAAGAGCTCCGCCCCGGTGTCCACCTGCAGATTCGTGTTGTTCCCAATGAACATTTCGTTGGATTTGAACACCCCGTTTCCGGTATCGGGGACTTCGACGGTTCCGCCGCCGTGCGCGGCCGCGTAGGCGAGGAAGTCATTGATAACGGCGGTATCGTTGGCCCCCACGGTCGCCACGGCGCCGCCGTCGATGTTGGGGTTGGAGACCGTTATGTTGTAATCCGTCGACGGAACGTACGGGGTCGTCACCGTCCAATTGGCCGTCTGCGCCATGGCAAACGCGCCCGGCACGAGCAGCACCATGCCCGCCGCCAGATGCAGTCGCTTCAGCGCAAATCGCCGGCTCGCCGGTTGCTTCTCAAATTCGCTCGCCTTGCCCGTTCCTCTGCACTTCCACCGATTCTGCAGCGAATGATTGACGATACACATCTTTTCTACTTCCTCTCCGCACGCCCCCCAAAGGATCTAAACAGCTCGCTCAGCGCAACCGGCGCCGAGCGGACGGTTCTCAGCCGCTAACTCGCCGAGTCCGTTGATGGAGACGACCGAGATCGCCGCCTGGAGGAAATAAAACCCAGTCCCGCCACCGCAAATAGTCCGATTGACGCCGGCTCCGGCACCGCCGGCGTGGACAGAATCTCGATCTCGTTCACATCCATGTCTGCCCCGGCATCGTTTTGCGTGTTCCTGTAGCCGAACCCCAGCGAGTCGAACGAACCCGTCGTAAAATTGGTCCCGGTTGCGGTCCCGGAAACTGAGTCCAACCGATCCGCCGGAACGCCGACGTCGGCGATCCCACCGGTATACAACGAGGTGGTGACTGTCTCCGTGCCCGTCGCCGTCAGATCGATATTCAGGTCTTCCGTGTACTCCGTATCAGCGGTCAGAGTCAGGGCGTCGCTGGTGTTCTTCGGAGCAACCGCCTTACCGTTCTGGTAGCTGACCGAAGACCCTCCGGCGTTGTCGGTCACCAGATCCTGGTTGGTGTTGCTGCTGTTGTTCTGCTCAGGCCGCGTATCGACCTTGACGCCCTGGGAGTTCCCGGTAAACCCGATTTCCGCGACATACCCGATATAATTCTGCACTCCGCCGGTTTCATCATTGGTGTCGGAACTGCTTAATCCCGAACTCCCAAGATTCGTGTCAGGCAAAAGTGTGCTGGAATACCCGGGGCTGGCTTGCGAGTTGAAAATTCCGAAAAACGTCGCCGCCGACGTCGACGAACCCGAGAGCATGACGTAGGCCTTCGACTGGAAGGTTACATACAGGTCAATTTGACCCCCGACCGAGAGCGTCACCGGCGTTTCGGTAAAGACCGCCTCCATTTCGCTGATTCCGTTACTCGTTTTCGTTGAGGTAATGAGATTCAGATTGCCCGATGCGATCGTGCTGCCCCCGGCCCCGGTCGCCGCGGAGTTGGACGCCACCACATAACCCGCCGAACTCGCCGAAGGCGTCGCCCCGTCCGTAGGAGCGGTATAGCTCCCTGAAGTGATTAACGTGCTGCCATGCCCAAAGGTGTCATCGTATATGACCGTCGCCATGGCGCGCCCCGTCACCAGAAAACTGCTGAGCGCAAGCAGCGGTATTGCCGAATATTTACGACATTTCGATGAAACCCGAGCCCGAACGCAAATCCTGGTGACCAAAAGCATAAAACCTCCGCGCTATATCAACCGGCAAACCGATCGCTGCCCTCCCTCTTCAATCGCCACTGTCGATTAAGCGCCATACATTGCGATAATCGCATTTACATTCAAATTCGCGTCGCGTTCACCGCGATGCAAATCAATGCACGGCAAAAGAAGCCGGCGCAGTCCCCCTTGAGGAACCAAGAGCCCTCGCTCTTGAAGTTCTCCAAGGCGAACCAGAACCACGGGTGCTGGGCCACCATCGGCGCAACACCAAAGCAATAAAACGAGAATGAAGAAAAACAGTGGCCTGTAACGAGCCGGCCCAATGCCTTAAGCCAACCCAGCCACGCGAACAACAACTCCGACTAACTCCACCGACATCAGAATCCCCGCCTGTGTGGGCTTGTATTTTGACGCCAGCAAAATCGACTTTACCGGACGATTACAATCTTGCAAGTTAATTATTACTTTTTGCACCCAGCCTCCCGCGGAAATGCGCTGCGCCTCCCCAATCGCCTAACCATAGGGGAAAAGCGTAGTTACATTCCTATGTAAATGGATACATGCAAAGATTCTGGTAGAGTTCAGAAGATGAAGGGCCCCGCGCAAAAAGTGAGTAATCGCTAATTAGCTCTCGAAAAATAGGCGCGTTCTGCGAGCACAAGTTCGGCCGTCGAAAGTCCTTGGCCGCCGCAAAGCGAGCCGCCATGTTCTAAAAACCGCGTTTGTAGCCTACGTCGTCTGACTACCCAGCCGCTTCAAGAGCACCTCGCGCATGACTTGGCGCGGAGCCGCCTGCCCGGTCCAAATCTCAAACTGCCGCGCCGCCTGCCGCACGAACATCTCCACACCGCTAATTGTTTTCGCTCCTACCGATTCCGCGTGCGATAAAAATTTGGTGCGCATCGGATTATAAACCGCATCGAAGACAATCGTCTTACTCGACCATTTCGGCTGAAAATCCCCCAAGGGACTTTCAGCAACATTCGGATGCATCCCTAGGGACGAGGCATTGATCCAAACATCGCACCCATCCAGCGCCTCCAATTCCACGGCCGAGACCTTCTCCCCGAATTCCTGCGCCAGCATCACCGCCCGCCGCCGCGTCCGATTATAAACCAGCACCGTCGCGCCATGCTGCGCCAGTCCCGCGACCGCCGCCCGTCCGGTCCCTCCCGCTCCAATAATTCCCACGCGCAAATCGGAAAATTGATCCAGGCCAATCCCCGCCGCCTCCGCGATGCACTGCAGAATCGCGGCGTAATCCGTATTGCTCCCGGAAAGTTTTCCGTGTTCGATGTTAATCGTATTCACCGCGCCGATCCGCGACGCGAGCTCTTCGACCGCCGCGCCCTTCTCTTGAAGATATCGCAGCGCGTGCTCCTTATGTGGAATCGTCACCGACAGCCCGCGCAGATCCAGCCTTTCAAAATGAAGAAAGCTCTCGATGAATGCCTTAAAGCTCTCGTAGCTAGGCTCAACCAGCATCGGCAAATAAACCCCGTCCCAGCCCGCCGCTTCGAACGCCGCGTTCTGAATGGCCGGCGACATCGAATGCCCCAGCGGATGCCCTACCACCCCATAAACCTTCGTCTTGGAATTAATCGAATCCCACCGATATAAATCCTTCATCTCCTGTATCGTGATCTGTCCCGGCGCCGTAGCCTCCCGGGCATTCAGCGAAGCGAAAGTCAAAAACCCTCCAAACTTCTTCGCCAGCACGCGGCTGACGACCCCCGCTTCGCCCATGCACAGCGCTACCGTCGGCCTCTGCCGATTCGCCAGCATTTCCAGCGCCTCCACATTGTCCCGAATGGTTCGCGCGGTCCAAACAATCTTATTCACCTCCGCCGGCAGCCGATTCATTTCCGCCACCAGGTTGTAGAGCCGCTCGGGCCGACCGTTAAAATCGTGCAAACTGAGAATCAGTCCGCCGCGCGTATCGTCGTTCAAATCCCCCAGCAAATAATTGACGATCTTCTCATTCCCGCGGACCGCCTTCAGCTCGATGTCCACATAATTTGAGGGATTCGCCTCCGCGGCAAACGCCAGCAGCGGCGCCCGCACATCATCCGGCAACTCCGAATACCCCCCTTCCCAAGTCGGCCGACACGTCACAATCAGCGAAACCGGTTGATTCAAAAGCAACGGCTCAAAAAATTCCGTGTCCTCGAGCCCATCAATGCGCAGCTCGATCATCTCCGCCCCGGCCTCGATGGCCGTGGCGATATCGCGCCGACTCTTGTCCAAATCGGTCGTAACGAAGATGGGAACGCAAAGAAAAGTCACGAGAATTGCCCGACGCCGCCGGCGTCAAATCCTCCGCGCAAATCCAAAACCCGCCGATCCCAAATGTGTCAAAGAAGACATCCACAACTTGGAGGAGGCGAAATGAGAACCCGGCCAGTGTATTCGACTCCCATCCGCACAGGCAACTCGTAAATCACCCGCCCCCGGAACGCCCGCGGCCCGCCGTGGGGCCCGCCGTTTTCGCCCCACGGCACGGATTGTTTGCTACAATTCCCCCATGTCCCCCACACCGCAACAACTCGATCAATCGTTTCTGGAAATGCGCTGGCGATGCCTTTCCCTGGCCGCCGATTTGGATCGCCTGGACCGCGCGGGGGCAACCGATCCGCGCCGCGAAAAGCTCTTAAAAGCCATCGCCATTCTCCTGGATCAAAACCCCGACCGCGCCCAGCGGGTCCAATTGTTATTCAGCGACCCCCTATGAGTTCCAGTTCCCAGCCTCTATGTTAATCGACCCCCACATTCACTGCGTTAGCCGCACGACGGACGACTACCGGTTCATGGCTCGCGCCGGCGTCGTAGCCGTCTCTGAGCCCGCCTTCTGGGCCGGCTTCGACCGTTCCAGCCCCAGCAGCTTCGCCGATTATTTCCATCATCTAACCGATATCGAACCCCAGCGCGCCGCCAAATACGGAATCGATCACTATTCCTGGCTCTGCATCAATGCCAAGGAAGCCGAAAACGTCACGCTGGCCCGCGAGGTCATAAAACTAATCCCCCCATTATTGGATCACCCGCGCGTCCTGGGCGTGGGCGAGATCGGCCTAAACAAAAACACCCGCAACGAAATCACCATTTTTCAGGAGCAGGTTGACTTGGCCGCCCGCCACGACCAACTGATCCTCATCCACACCCCCCACCTCCAGGACAAACACAAAGGCACGAGCATCATCATCGACATCCTGAAAAACGACCAAAGAATCAACCCCGAGCGAGTCCTAATCGACCACTGCGAAGAACACACCATCCGATTGGCCAAAGAAGCCGGCTTCTGGTGCGGCCTAACCATCTACCCCATTACCAAAGTCACGCCCGAGCGCGGCGTAGACATCCTGGAACAATTCGGACCCGAAAAACTCTGCGTCAATAGCGCCAGCGACTGGGGCGACTCCGGCCCCCATATGTTGGTAGATACCATGCTGGAATACCGCCGCCGCGGCCACACGCAGCGCGAGGCCAGGGAAGTCTTCTATAACAATCCGTGCAAATTCTTTTCTCAATCCGGGAAGTGGCGATTGCCGCCCCTTTGACTCGACCATCCTGCTCTCACAGTGTCTCCGCGGAGTCCTTGTTCACCGGTATCGGACTTAGAGCAAAAGGTCACCGTCTTCCCACGTAAATTTGCGGGTTCGGATTCGAACCTCCGACCTTCGTCCCAACAATTATTAGTCCGGGAAAGTGCCCGTAGGCGCCGAAGTAGGCAGGATCATTGAATATGATTGCTCTTCTCAAGATTGTGGCGACCACAGAGTAATTGGATGTTGGCCACATCGGACGATGAGCCGCCACGTGACCAGGGAATTATGTGATCGAAATGGAGGTCCGTCGTTGCACCGCAGGTAACGCACCTGCCCTCATCGCGCTTCCAGACCTCGAGCTTGACGGCTGTAGGTATGATGCGGCGGACAACGACCTCCTTAGGGATCGGGCGAGAGAGGTCCTCCTCACCCTCGACGGCAACTAGCTTGAATTTGAAGACCTGCCGGCTCGCACTCTTGTTGAGCCAAGCGTCAACGAGGTGAAACATCCCGTTGTAACTCCAAATACCGCCCTTGATTTTCTCATAAACACGCACACGTTCCGGCAGGCGATTGCCCTTCTTGTATTCGGTCGCAGCCTCGAAAAACAGACCGTTTTGGGTCAAGCGCCCACTTGGAAAATACATGGGCTGGTCAAGCCGCTTGGGATCCCGGGTTATGTGCGTTCGGTTGACATCATGTCCCTCGTAAATCAGCGTGGTGCCAGTTGAATCCAGTTCATCATCGTAAGGCGCCCCGGGGCGCACCGACATAAGGATTACCGAATGCGTACCGCCGACCTGAAAATTCATACCACGTTGAAGACTTTGGCTCTCCCGCCGGCACATTTCAATGTAGGGGATGATATCATTGCCCATCGGGTAGCCCGGAAGGTCAACCGAGTCGGAAAACATTTTGTCATTCACTCAGGCCGTTGTCGAGCGAAACCACCGGGTTCAAACCGGTATGAGAGCGCTTTGCTTGGATATGATTCTAAATGGACGGCCCAAAATACCCATCCTCAGGTCCGATCAAACCAAAGGCTGTCGGCACATATCGAGGTTGGACAAGCCGGCGTGTCTTCGGACCGTGGAGACCGCCGCCTTGTCGGCGGAAACCGCACCAGCAAATCCCCCCCCCGCTGACCTGAAATGTCACCACCATTCTCCGAGCCATCCCTGCCCCAATTACAGTCCGAACCGCAACAAATTTATCTCAAAGGATTTCTTCAAAAAATCTGCCAATAGCCCATAACCCCCCTTCACATTGACGCTATAACTCGGCAAGCATACGATCCGCAGCCCAGCTACCAATAGGAGGCCGATTGCTCCCGATCGATCCGAAAACCATCCCCGTATCAATGCCCATTGCCGTCCCCGGCGCCCAAGGCGGCGGATACAACCGCTACCGCGAAATGACCCTCGAGGAGATGCTCCTCGAAAACAGGGTGCTTTTCCTGGTTGGCGAGATCAACCATGTCTCGGCCAGCCGGATTATGATGCAGATGCTTTATCTCCAGAGCGTCAAACGCGATCAGGACATCAACCTCTACATCAATTCCCCCGGCGGCGTGGTCGACGACACCCTGGCCATCTACGACATCATGAAATTCCTCAATTGCGACGTCGCCACCTACTGTATCGGCCGCGCCGAGAGCGGCGGCGCCATCGTCTTCATGGCGGGGAAAAAGGGAAAACGCTTCATCCTCCCCAACGCTAAAGTCATGATTCACCAGCCCTTCGGCGGGGTTTATGGGCAGGCCGCCGACATCCAGATCCAGGCGGACGAAATCCTTAAAACCAAGGAAACTCTGATCAACATCATGGCCAAGTGCACGGGCCAGACGATCGAGCGCATCCGCGACGACAGCGAGCGCGACCGTTTCTTCGATGCCCAGCAGGCCGTCAAATACGGCATCTGCGACGAAGTCCTGGGCGAAGACTCCCCCGCCGCCGCGGCCGCCGCCGTCGTTGGGGCCGCCGGTAGCAGCGAAGAAAAGAAGTGATTTTGGGGAAACTGGCGAAATGGTATTTGTCTCGATCGATCATCCCGCCATCAGTTGCCGTGACGTGAATCGGCAGGTGGAGTGGTATTGCCGGAACTTAGGCCTTCGGCTGGTCGCCACCAACGGCCAAACCCCGCCGGGCGTCCTCCTGGGGTACGAGGACAGTGTTTCCGACGGGGCGATGATCGAATTGATGCCCGTGAAGGACGCCGGCCCCGATCCGGATACGTTTGCCCGATATCAGCCGGGTCTGCGCCACCTGGCGTTGCGCGTGGACGATTTCGACCAGGCGTACAAGCAACTGAAATCGGCGGGCGTGAAATTTCTCTTCGACCCGATCGACGGCGCGACGGGCGGCGGAAAAGTCGTCTCGTTCCGCGATCCGGAGGGGAACGAATTACAAATCGTGCAGCGAACTCCCCGGCGACCAGCGACCGCCGGTAATTGATACACTGGAACCCAAATACCCATGACCAACTCACTAATACCCATCGTCATCGAAAAAAGCGGCCGAGGCGAACGCGCTTACGACATCTATTCCCGCCTGCTCAAAGACCGCATCGTCATCCTCGGCGGTCCGGTCACCGATGAATCGGCCAATACGATCATCGCCCAGCTTCTGTTTCTCTCCAACGACGATCCCAAGACCGACATCCAGTTCTACATCAATTCCCCCGGCGGAAGCGTCTCGGCCGGACTGGGAGTTATCGATACGATGAAATTCCTCCGCTGCGACGTGGCGACGACCTGCATCGGCATGGCCGCCAGCATGGGCGCATGCCTGCTGGCCGCCGGAAAACCCGGGAAACGGTCGGTTTTGGCCAACAGCCAGGTGATGCTCCACCAGCCGCTCATCGGCGGCGTCCTGCAAGGCCCGGCCACCGATCTGGGCATCGAAGCCCAGCACATGCTCCGCCTGCGCGATCGGCTCTATAAAATGATGGCCGGCTACACCGGCAAGCCGGCGGAAGTGATTCACCGTGATTTCGACCGCAATAAATGGCTCTTCGCGGAAGAAGCGGTCGAGTATGGTTGCGCGGACCGCGTCCTGGATCGCGCCCCGGATACCGCGCCGCGAGCGCGGACCACTGAGGAGCCTATCGAGTGATCGCCCGGCGATCATCGCGGGCCTATCTTCATACCGCGATGCTGTCCGCGGCGGGGATTGCCGCCGTCGCCCTTTCCGGTTGTTCCGGACCCAGCAGCGCCAACATCCAGTTGCGCAAAGAAAATCAGCAGCTATCGGCCCGAATCGACCAGCTCAACCGCCGGCATGACGCGGATCAGGCGCAAATCCGCGTGCTGCAGCGGAATGCCAACGTCGTCGAAACCCTGCCGGAGGGCCGGCTCAATCAGCTTTACACCACCGCCGGCCTGCGGCTGGGCAGGCTCTGTGGCGGGTTTCATCCCGATCCCAATCTGGTCGGCGATACGATGCTAAAGGTGTATGTCGTCCCCATCGATCAGGACGGCGATCCGATCAAGGCGGCGGGTTCGTTCCAAATCGAACTGTTCGACCTGGCCCTGCCGAGCCAAAATCGCATTGGGCAGTGGAATTTCGATCTGCAACGCGCTCGTTCCGATTGGTACGCGCAGCTCTTCATGTATGAGTATGTTTTTAATTGCCCCTGGCAAACCCCGCCTGCTCACTCGTCGCTTTTATTGCGGGTGACCTTCACGGATGCGCTGACCGGGCGCGATTTCAGCATCGATCGGGATATCACGGTCCAACTTCGGCCGTGAAATTTTTTCGGGTAAGGGTGCGGAAGGATTCCTGATCGGCGACGATGGCCATCTGGGCCATTTGCAGGAAGAGCCCGGATTCCACGATGCCCGAGCGGCCGGCTAAGTTTCGATCGAGCGTTGCGGCGTCGTCAATGCCGGAGAATTTGCAATCGAAGATGTAGTTTCCGTTGTCGGTGACGAAGACGGCGCCATCGGGATGCCGCCGCAGCGTGGGGACGCTGCCGAGGTCTTTTAGGAATCGCTCGCTGGCCTCGTAGCCGAAGGGAGTGACCTCGACGGGGAGGGCCGATTTTTCACCCAGTTTGGCCACCAGCTTGCTCAGGTCGGCGATGATGATCAGGCAGCGGGAATTTTGGGCGACGATTTTTTCGCGGAGGAGGGCCCCGCCCATCCCCTTGATGAGGTCCAGGCCCGGCGCGATTTCGTCGGCTCCGTCGACGGTGAGATCGATGTGCGAGACTTGCGAAAACGTGGCGACGGTCAGTCCGGATTCGCGGGCGAGGCGCTCGGAACTGCTGCTGGTGGGGA
>JBEKPV010000035.1:0-22832 GCA_049520395.1 Tepidisphaeraceae bacterium | reverse complement strand
TCCACGATTTTCAGATGCAAATTATCCGGAACGAATCCCGCGCCGATCCCCTGAATCTTGTGCCGACCCGGCTTCAGCGGCTCGTGTTTCATCGTCTGCGTAATCACCGGCGACGTCACCGGCTCCACCGCGATCGCCTTGAACGACGGCTTCCGCGGCTTAATCACTTCGCTCACGCCCGTGATCGTCCCGCCCGTCCCCACGCCGGAGACCAGAATATCCACCTTCCCGTCCGTATCCTGCCAAATCTCCTCCGCCGTCGTCTTGCGGTGAATTTCCGGATTGGCCGGATTCTCAAACTGCTGCGGCATGTAACTGCTCTTATGCTCCGCCAGCAGCGCCTTGGCTTTCTCAATCGCCCCGCGCATCCCATCCGCCGCCGGCGTGAGCACCACCTGCGCCCCCAGCGCCTTGAGCAATCGCCGCCGCTCGATACTCATGCTCTCCGGCATCGTCAAAATCAAATTGTATCCCTTGGCCGCGCACACAAACGCCAGCGCGATCCCCGTGTTCCCGCTCGTCGGCTCGACGATCACCGTATCTTTGCCAATTTTCCCCGACTTCTCCCCCGCTTCGATCATCGCCAGCCCGATTCGGTCCTTCACGCTGGAAAGGGGATTGAAGAATTCACACTTCACCAGCACCGTCGCATGCTCTTTGGGGATAATGCGATTGAGCCGAACCAGCGGCGTTCCGCCGATGGTCTCGGTGATGTCGTTAAAAATTCTTCCCTGCGGTTTCAATGGCATGGGCTACCTCGCTGTTGGAATGGGCCGCTTCATTCGCACTTCACATTCGGCAGCGCCGACGGCGCCGCGCCGGTTTCAATCGGGGCCCCTACCAGGTTGCCCCATTCGGTCCAACTTCCATCGTAGTTCTTAACGTTCGCCACGCCAAGCAGGTACTTCAGCACAAACCACGTGTGGCTCGATCGCTCCCCGATCCGGCAATAGGCAATCGTCGGCTTGGCGAAATCCACGCCCGCCTCGCCGTAAAGCGCCCGCAAATCCTGCGGCGACTTAAACGTCCCGTCCTCATTGGCGGCCTTCGCCCAGGGAATGCTCTTCGCCCCCGGAATATGCCCGCCACGCTGCGCCGTCTCCGTCATCCCCGGCGGCGCGATCACCTCCCCGGTAAATTCATCCGGCGACCGCACATCCACCAGATTAATCTGATCCCGATTCAGCGTCTCCATCACCTGCTGCCGATACGCCCGTATGCTCTCATCGGTCGGCGGAATCGGATAATCGCTCCGCGAAATCACCGGCCGATCCGTCACCAGCTCGCGCTTCTCGAGTTCCCATTTTTTCCTGCCTCCGTTCATCAGCCGAACGTCCTTGTGCCCGTAATATTTGTATTGCCACAGCGCCCAGGCGGCGAACCAGTTGTTGTTGTCGCCGTACAAGATAACCGTATCGCTGGGCCGAATCCCCGCCGCGCGATTGAGTTCCGCGAAACTGCGCGGATCAACCACATCGCGCCGAACCCGGTCGTTCAAATCCGTCTGCCAGTTCCACCCGATGGCGTTGCGAATGTGGCCTTTATCGTAACTCGTCGTGTCCACATCCACCTCGACGATCTTCACGCCGACCCCCCCGACATGTTCCGCGACCCAATCGGTGGTGACCAGCATTTCGGGATGCGCATATTCGGTGCTCATGGAATGCTCCTTTCCTGCTCAGTAACGATTTCTTCACGCGTGAATGTTTCGCTATTTGCGTCCAATTGCCAACTCGTCAGTTCCGCGGGCTTTCCGCCGGCGATCTCCACGATGACATAACTATAGAACGGCCACGCATGCTGCCGATCGTATTCGCTCGGCCTCGCCGGATGGTCCGGATGGCTGTGATAAAATCCCAGCACCGCCAATTTCGCCTCGCCCGAACGCTTTTCCAAATCCATCAATTCCTTCGGATCCAGCGAAAACCGATGGAACTGCTCCTCGGCCACAAAGGAATTCTTCAGCGGCTCCAGCCGCTTAACCACCCGCCGAACACCCTCCGCGCCGTTTTGATCCATCCCCAGCATGGCTCCGCAGCATTCCGAGGGATAAGACGCCGAGCCTTCGCGCTCGATCTGGCGAATCTGCGCCGCCGTGAGAATCAGCCGGCTCGCGGCGCTCATGGCCAAACCTCCGCCCGCCCATCCCCTTCGTGCCAAAAACTTTCCGACAAATATTTCGCCGCCGAATCGCAGAAGATCGTAACCACGACGCCTTCCTTCAGACCCGCCGCCACTTTCATCGCCGCGCACAGATTTCCGCCGGAGGAGACCCCCACCAGCAGACCTTCCTTTCGCGCCAGCGTCAGAACCATCTGCTGCGCCTCATCCGTATGCACTTCGATCTGATCGTCCGCGATCGAAGGGTCATAAATCCCCGGCACCAGCGAACAGGGCATATATTTGAGTCCCTCCATCCCATGCAGCGGCCCGTCCGGCTGCATGCTGATGCACTGAACCGCGGGATTGAGTTCTTTCAATCTCCTCGTCACGCCCATGAACGTGCCGCTGGTCCCCAGCCCGGTGACGAAGTGCGTGATGCGTCCCTCGGTCTGCCGCCAGATTTCCATCGCCGTCGTTTCGTAATGCGCCCGCCAATTGGCGTCATTGTTGTACTGATCTGGATAAAAATATTTCTCCGGCTCCGCCTCGACAAGCCGCTTTACAAATCGCTGCGCCCCGTCGGTCCCCTCCGTCGGATCGGTCAGCACCAATTCCGCCCCATACGCCCGCAGGCACTGTTTGCGCTCAATGCTCGCGTTCTTCGGCAGCGCCAATTTCACGCGATACCCCCGCTCCGCCCCGATCATCGCATATGCGATCCCGGTGTTCCCGCTGGTCGCGTCGATCAGCGTCTTTTGCTTGGTCATCAGCCCCCGCCGCTCCCCGTCCAGGATCATGCTCAAAGCCGCCCGATCCTTAACGCTGCCGCCGGGGTTGTACCACTCGGCTTTCGCGTACACCTCGACCCCCGATTCGGGCGCCACCCGGGAAAACCGCAACAGCGGCGTATTCCCGATCAGATCGAGCACCGACCTACCCAACTGCGAGCGTGGAGAAATCGCCAAACTCATAATTCCTACTAATGCTAGGGGGAAATAGGATTCCCATCAAGCCGATTCTGATTTGCACCTAAGTGCCTATAAATCTTGCATATATGGATTTGGCGCGCAGAGGGTCGTCCGTCCCATGCACCAGGAGCCTTCCGTCGGGGAAGAGGGTTAACTCGATCCCAGCCGGGTCGTTCAGGCGGCATCTCAGGAAATAGGCGTTGGTTCGCACCAACCCCGCCGGCCGCAATCGCTCCGCCGCTCGGGCGAGCTGAATCTCCATCTTCCGCCCAGCCGACTGAACCTGCACCGCGCTTCGGCCGCACAATGTTGTAGTGAAATCCTCCCCCACAGTCGAGAGAAAAGGAAACTCCCGCTTCCCGCAACACGGACAGTCCGCCTGCGGGTGCGCGGCCGAATTGAGAACCCGATACTCCCCCTCCCAAACGTTCAGAGCCAGCAGGCCCGCCCCGCCACCATCCGGCGGCCCCCCGACAAGAAACCGCAGCGCCGTCGCCGCCTGAATCGCCGCCGTCGCCCCCGCCGCCGGCCCCAGCACCCCCGCCGTATCGCACGTCTCCATTTCCCGCCCGTCCGGCGGCTCCGGATACACGCACCGAAAACACCCCGTCTTCCCCGGCCAAATCCCCATCACCCGACCCGAAACTCCCACACACGCCCCGTAAATCCAGGGAATCCCATCCCGCACGGCCAGATCGTTAATCAAATAACGCGTCGCCGCATTATCCGTCCCATCCAAAATCAAATCCGCAGCTTTCCCGTCAAACCGCGAAAGCGCCTCGATATTCGTTGCGTTAACATCCGCGACAACCGGCTCCAGCCGCAGCGTCGAGTTGATCGCCGTCAACCGGCGCATGGCCGCCACCGCCTTGGGCAATTCGAGCGTGGCGTCTCCCTGATCGAAAAGCACCTGTCGCTGAAGATTGTTCAATTCCACTAAATCGCGATCGACCAGCCGCATTCGCCCCACCCCCGCTCGAGCCAGCAGTTCGGCCATCGTCGCCCCCAGCGCCCCGATCCCGATCAAGAGCACCCGCGCTTGCCCCAGTCGCATTTGCCCTTGCGGCCCGATTTGCGGCAGGATCTCCTGACGCTGATACCGCCGCAGGTTTTCCGGTTGCGAGTTCATAATTTCGCCCTGTTCTTCTCCATTTTGGCGGTATAGTGTTCGGTCGATTATATAGTGCTTTTCCAACAAGGAGAAAAATGGCGACAGACACGCGGCAGATACTCGAAATGGCCGAAAAGATCGGCCAAATGCTCAAGGAGCACCCCGCGGTCGAGCGGTTTAAGTCCGCCCAAAAAGCCGTCGCCGACGATCCCGAGGCGGGCCGATTGCTCGCTGAATTCGACCGCCAGATCGAATCCCTTGCCCGGCAGGAGCAGTCCGGCCGACCCGTCACCGACGCCCAGCGAATGCAGCTGGAGTCCCTCCAATCGAAAATCGTCTCTCACATCAAGATCAAGAATCTGAATTTAGCCCAGGTGGAATTTGTGGATTTGCTGAGGAAGATCAGCCAGACCTATCAGCGCCCCCTCGCCGAAACGATGCCCGGCGCCGCAAAAGCGCAACCCGCCCCAAGCCCCCTCGCGCAGTAAGTCCTAAGGACAGTTAGCCAGCCGGAAGACCAAAGTTAAAGCCGAGGCCGAGGCGGCGTCTTCGGATATTGCGGCGGCCTCCCCGCCGGCGGCGGCGTCCCCGGCGCAACCGGCTTCGTCGGCGCCGGCTTGGCAACCGGCGCCGGTTTAACCGGAGCCGCGGCAGGTTTCGCAACCGGAATCGCTTGCGCCGGCGCCGCGGGCCGCGCGGCAGTCGCCGGCTTCGCCGCCATGGGCGCGGGCTTGGGCGCGGGCCTCGGCGCCACTGCGGCCGGTTTCGGCTGCGGCGCTTTTGCCATCGGTTCCGCGACTTTCGTTTCGGACGCCGGCGCCGCCGGATGACTCTTCAGCAGCGACGCCTCGATCGCCTTGAATATCGCGTCCACCGGCTCGCGCTCGTAAACAAAATCGTCCAGAACAAACTCCCCCTTCTCCTTCTTCGGATCCCCCGCGCTCCCCGGCGGCAATAGATATTCGACAAACGCAATCCCCTTGCGATCCCACAATTCCCGATCCACCTTCTCGATCCTCTCCAGCGGCACCGGCGGAAAACCGGGAACCGTCACCACCCCATTCTCCAGCCGATATTCGCCGCGCGAGGCGTACAGACACCGCACCAGCAGCAAAACCGCCCCGGGCGGCAGCACGCATCCGAGCACCTTGTTGAACATAATGTCCGTCGGCGTCTTCGGCTTCTCATCCAGATGCGTCGTAATCCCCCACTGCGGCCAACTGTAAAACCCGTCGTAAATCGACCATCCCCCATAGATCAGCAGAATAAGAGCCATGATGTACCGCGTGTTGCGGTAATACGTCCCCGCGCGCGCCACAATCGGCCCATCGGGAATCGGCTTGGCGGTCGTTGCATCAGCGGTCATTCAAACCTTCCAAAAATCAGAATCGAGATACGCGCCCAATTCAAGACTTCCCAATCTTCGCGGCCAATTGCCGCGCCGCTTCCAGCGCCTCGGCAAGAGCCACCCGGCCCGCCTCGACGCCGAGTTCCTCCATACCCTCCGGCGACCGCGACAATTCCTCCGCATCCCGCCGCAATTGCGCCATCAGTTTTTCCAGATGTTCAGCCGCCCGAAGGCGGATTTGATCGCTCGAAACATCCTCACCCGGCATGCGATCCATCATACCGGCGCGCTTCAAAAGCGTCACTCATTCACGAGCGCGACGCGATCGCCGCCCAGATCGGCCGCACCACTTTGGGCAATACGTGCCGATCGCACAGGTCTTCCGCCCTTTGCGACAATTCAACCAGCAATTTCTCCATCGGATCCCGCGGCCGATCGCCCCAATAGCGCCGCAAGATCAAATAAACGCTGATCACATCATCCGAGTAATCCCCCGTCCGAACCTGATAACTATTGGTCCGAGTCACAATATCAATCCGCGCCTGCAGCCGGCAATCGTCGCTTAGCGCGACGGTAACCGACGGCTGAACATCCACCGCCTTGGCGCCAAATTCCTCCGACAGACAGACCAGCGGCGAATCCGCCAGCAGACTCTCGGCAATGATTTCATCATGATTCCCGCTGAAGGAAAGATCGAATCCGAAGAGCACATCCAGATAATCGATCTCCACCGGGCTGATCCCCAGATGAAAGGGGGCCAGTTCCAGAAGAAATTGATGCAGCCGCAGCGATTCGGCCACCGTCGGCGGATTCACGTGCCCGCTGGTCAGCCGCTTGGTTTCCAGACTGACCCACCGATAATTCTGCCCCGCTCGATCCTCTTCCAGGTGATATTCCCCGTTCTCGCTTTTGCGGAACCGGGTCATCGAGGGAAATTCCTTCTGCACGCGCTCGAAGAACGCCAGCAGCGTTTCCCGCTGATGCGGCATGTTCAGTTGCGATCCCACCCGCATGTTGACGTAGAAGTCTTCACAGAACGATGAGTACGGATTTGACATGACTTCTCCCAAAGCCCTCGTTCCGGGCCGCTCCTACAAATCGCCGCTCCTCATTCGCCGCAAAGTGTACCGGTTTTTTTTCGCAGGGAAAGCCCCCGCGATGGATTGGTTCATGTTTCATTGACGCTTGAAAACCGGCCGCGTAAAACCAGCATAGATGATCAAACCCGTCTACGCCCTGGTCGGCCCCGACGCCCTTCTGCAGCAGGAGGCGATCGCCGAAATTCTTTCCAAGCTTACCGCCGACGTGCAGCGCGTCGACGTCGACGGCGAAACCGCGCAGCTCGCCGACGTGCTCGATGAATTGCGCAGCTTCGCCCTTTTCGGCGGCAGCAAACTCGTGATCGTCCGCGACGCCGAAGAATTCATTTCGCGTTTCCGCCCGCAAATGGAAGATTACGTCGCCGACCCCTCCGCCAGCGCCACGCTGGTCCTGCGCCTCTCGGCGTTGCCATCCAATCAGCGCATTTACAAAGCGATTTCCAAAACCGGCCAGATCATCCCCTGCCAGCCCCCCAAGGACATGGCCGGCTGGACCATCCAGCGCGCCCAGCGCCTGCACGGACTGACCGTCTCCACGAACGCCGCCAGATTGCTGGTCGATCGCATCGGCGACGATCTCGGCCACATCGACGGCGAACTCGCCAAGCTCGCGCTCTCCTCCCCAACCGGCAAAATCGGCCCCGACGAAGTCGCCGGCTCCGTCGCCTTCCAGCGCGAACGGGAAATGTGGGATTTGACCAATGCCTTGGCCGCCGGCAACGCCGCCGAAGCCCTAACCCGCTGGCGGCAACTCACCCAGTCCGATTCCTCCGCCGAGTTCCGCGCCGTCACCTGGCTCTGCATCTGGCTGGAAAACGTCCGCAAAGCCATCGCCATGCTCCGCGCCGGCCAAAACACCTTCGCCATCGGCCAAACCCTCAGAATCTGGCCCCGCGAAAACCAACAAAAATTCATCGACACCGTAAAAACCCTGGGCGACCGCGGCCTCCGCAGCGCGGTAGACCTCTTAGCCCAAATCGACTACCAAACCAAAACCGGCGTAGGCAACGCATCGCAAAATGTCGAACGTTTTATCCTAAGCCTGGCGCAAGGCGCCTAGTATTGATCCCCTCTCCCCGTGTACCCACGGGGAGAGGGTCAGGGTGAGGGGCCGCTCCCCAAACGCAACACCAATGCGAACAAACAAAATCAATCCCGTATTATTAGAACGAACCAGACAAATGCGTCACGAAAGCGCCCCAGCCGAATCGATACTCTGGAGCGCCTTAAGGAACCGCCAGCTACAAGGATTCAAATTCCGCAGACAATTCCCCGTCGACCATTATGTCGTGGATTTCTGTTGCCCCCAGGCGAATCTCGCCAACGAACTAGACGGCGACTCACATTCCGAAAGAATCGACTATGATCTAAAGCGTACAGAACGATTGTCCGAGCTAGGACTGACCGTGATTCGATTCCTTAACACCGACGTATTCGACAACACGGAGAACGTGTTGGAGTCAATATTGGAGCAATGCTTGAAGAGCGGCCCCCCATCCTAATTTCATCCCCTCTCCCCGTGTACCCACGGGGAGAGGGTCAGGGTGAGGGGCAGAACTGCGACTGCCGACGTTCCGCCCCTCACCCCAACCCTCTCCCCGGCGTACCGGGGAGAGGGGGAAAAAATCATGGCCAAACCCAAAAAGAAATCCTCCGATTCCATCGTCACCGTCGCTCTGACACAGATGGCCTGCACCCCCGACCCAGCCGCAAATATGAAGGCCCAGGTTGGCTTAATCGAGCAAGCCGCCAAAGACGGCGCCAAAATCATCTGCACCCAGGAACTCTTCCGCTCCCAATATTTCTGCCAGGCCGAGGACCACCGATTCTTCGAGCTAGCCGAAAAAATCCCCGGCCCCAGCACCGACGCCTTCTGTAAAATCGCCAAAAAAAATAAAGTCGTGATCATCGCCTCCCTTTTCGAGCGCCGCGCGCAGGGCCTTTATCACAACACCGCCGCCGTCATCGACGCCGACGGCTCCATCCTCGGCGTCTACCGGAAGATGCACATTCCCGACGACCCACTCTTCTACGAAAAATTCTATTTCACCCCCGGCGACACTGGATTCCGCGCCTGGGACACCCAATACGCCAAAATCGGCGTCCTGATCTGCTGGGACCAGTGGTTCCCCGAGGGCGCCCGCCTCGCCGCACTGGCGGGGGCACAGATTCTCTTCTACCCCACCGCCATCGGCTGGCACCCCAGGGAAAAGGCCGAGTACGGCCAGGCCCAGCACGAAAGCTGGGAATTAATCCAGCGCAGCCACGCCGTCGCCAACGGCTGTTATGTCTGCGCCCCCAACCGCATCGGCCTGGAAAAAATCCTGGGGCCCCGCGGCAAACCCGTCAGCCGCGACGGCATCGAATTCTGGGGCCAGTCCTTCGTTGCCGCTCCAGACGGCTCCATTGTCAAAAAAGCCTCCCCCGATCGCAAACAGGTTTTACTGGCGGATTGCGATCTGAAGCGCGTGGAATTCAGCCGCACCCATTGGCCGTTCCTACGCGACCGCCGCATCGACGCCTACGGCAACCTGACCAGGCGGTTCGTCGATGCCACCTGAGCCCAGACTGAAAATCCTGACTCGCACCCCCGCCTCCCTCGGCTACACCTTTCCCGCCGAATGGGAACCCCACGCCGCCACCTGGTTCAGTTGGCCGCGCCCCGAGGGAATCTCCTTCCCGGGCAAATACCACACCGTCCCGGAAAATCTCGCCCGCATCTTCAAGGCCATCGCCCCGCGCGAGCGCGTCTGCATCAACGTCCCCAACGGCAACTACCAGCGCATCGTCGCCGAGCAACTCAAATCCCACGGCTGCCCCCTCACGAACATTCATTTCCATCACATCAAGACCAACGAAAGCTGGTGCCGAGATCACGGCCCCGCCTTCGTCGTAAAAAAAATCGCGGGAAAAAAGAAATTGGCCATCGTCGATTGGGGCTTCAACGCCTGGGGGGGAAAATATCCGCCCTACGATGACGACGACGCCGTGCCCACGCGCATCGCCGAGCGACTCTCGCTCCCCGTATTTTATCCCGGCATCGTCATGGAAGGCGGAGCCGTCGATTTCAACGGCGCCGGCGCGGTCCTGACGACCACCGACTGCCTGCTGAATAAAAATCGCAATCCAGATTTGAGTCAGTCGCAAATCGAGCGGTATCTAAAGAACTATTATGGCCAAAAGAAAATCTGCTGGCTCACCGGCGGCATCGCCGGCGACGACACCGACGGCCACATCGACGACCTCGCCCGATTCATCTCGCCCGCCACCATCGTGATCGGAATCGAACCCGACCCCAAGGACGAAAACCATCGAATCCTCAAAGAGGTGCGAAAACAGCTTGATTTACTGAAAGATCAGGACGGAAACCCGTTCAAAATCGTCGAGCTTCCCATGCCCGGCCACGTGGAGTTCGACGGCCAGCGCCTCCCGGCAACCTATGTGAACTTTTATTTCGTCAACGGCGCCCTGCTCGTCCCCACCTATCGGAATCGCAAAAACGACCGAGCCGCCCTGGATATTCTCCAGGCGCATTTACCCAAGCGCAAGGTCATCGGCATCGACTGCGTCGAACTGATTTGGGGATTAGGCGCGATTCACTGCCTGAGCCAGCAACAGCCGCGGGTTTAAACCCCAGCGCCCGCCGTCGCGCGAGGCGCTTCGGTAACAACCTTCTCGACCACCGGTTTCTCGACCGGTTTCTCGACCGGCTTTTCGACCGGCTTCTCCGCCGAAGCCTTTTCACCGTTGGTCTTTTCCACCGGCGTCGGATCGAGAATGAAGACCACCGCCGAGATCACGCTGGTCCACAGGCCGCTCTTATCCCCCTCAGCCGTTTGCACCACGGAGCGCGTCTTGATGATATCCCCGCTCATCTTGTACTGCTGCTCGCGTTCGTCCCAGCTCTTGTCGGCGTCGAACGGAATCCCCAGCGTGGTCGCCAGCATCGTCGCCGCCAAATCCTCGCATAGATCTTCCGTCTTTTTTTCGCTCATCCCATACCCATGATGCTCGGCAATATATCCGTGCGCGTGATTCCGCGGGATCGCCAGCCCGATTCCCGCGCAAATCAGCCGATTCGGCTCATCCGTCGCCGCCTCCGCCAGCACAACAAAAGTGATCTGCCCCGGCTTCAGCTTGGGCAGACCTTCCTTCAAGGGCACAATTTTGCAACTGGTCGGATAAATCGACGAGACGCGAACCAGATTTTGTTTTTCGATTCCCGCGTCCCTCAGCGCCAGTTCAAAACTCATCAGTTTCTGCGCGTGTCGTCCGACGCCCTTGGTGAAAAAGCATTCCTTGGGCATGAGTTCATCGCCATTGACCATTCTTTACACTCCCTGAAAATCCTCCGCCGCCTAAAACCATTCGCGCCCGGGGAGGGAGAATTATATCGCCTTCACGCCGCACGCAAAGAACTCTTTTAAAAAATTAATGTGACAACCCACACCCTATAACACCCCGCTCCAATCCGGCGGCAACAGCAAGACCGGAATCTTCGTATTCTTGATCAATTCCACCGGCACATTCCCCGCCAGCAGCCGCGCGAAAACGTTTTTCCCTGTAAGCCCCAGCACAATCAGCGTCACTTGTCGCTCCGCCGCCGTGTTCAGCACCGCCCGGGCGATATCTTCGCTGAACATGAGCAACGTTTGCACGGTAACATTCTTCTCTTCGAGTTTCGCCCGGAGCAAACTAACGGCCCCCTCGCCGTCCGACTGTTCCTGCTCGCGCATTTGCCCGCCGCTGGGGCGAGAGACATGCACGACCAAAACCTCGGCCCCCAGCCGCTTGGCCAGGTCCGCCACCGTCGCCACCACTTTTTCCGCCGCCCACGGGCTGCTGACCGCCACTAATATCCGACTCATGGGGGGGAAGTGTAGACGGGATCACGGTTTGACGAAAGAAAATTCCGCGCTTCCGCCACCGCCGGCCCCCTCCCCCAGTTTCACGCGCCGCATCAGCCCGCGCAAGCGGGTCAAGGCCTTCCCCCGATGGCTAATCCGATGCTTCTCCTCCGCCGGCAACTCCGCGGTCGTTTTCCCCAGCGCATCGATCAGAAAAAGAGGATCGTATCCAAACCCATTCCCCCCTCGCGGCTCCCACAAAATCCTCCCCTCCACGCTATCCATGGCGGTTAGAACCACCTTCCCCCCCGGCTCAGCCAGCGCCAGCACACAAACAAACCGCGCCGTTCGCCGCGACTCCGGGACTCCGGCCAACTGCCGCACCAGCAGACTATTGTTATCCGCATCCCCCTCCCCCGCATTATTTAATTGCGCCCACCGCGCGCTATGCACGCCCGGCTTCCCGTCTAGCGCATCGACAACCAGCCCGCTATCATCCGCCAGCGCCCATCTATTCAGTTCCCGCGCATACCCCGATGCCTTCAGACACGCATTCTCACGAAATGTCCGCCCCGTCTCCTCCACCGGCGGAATCCCGGGAAACTCGGTTAAATCGGAAAACTCCGCCCCCGCGTCACCCAGCATCTGGCGAAACTCGCGCACCTTCCCCGGATTGGTACTGGCGATCAAAATCCGCACGCGCCCCGCGCCTTTGCGATTCGAAAACCAATCGACATGAATTTCAAGGCTGCCCTCCCCCATTGGAATCCGGCGGCGCATCCGGAGGCACGCTCGGCGTCATCGAATCCGGGTCCATCTGCCGATCCGATTCCGGCGTCGCCGCCTCCTCATGCGGCACCTGAATCAGCAGCGATGGATACGGAATCGGCTCCGGATGCTTCTCGCTCTTCTTCCCCACCACTTCCCCGTTCACATACGTATAGGGATATTTCGCGATCGCGTCCTTCAGAGTCGGATCGAAAATCTGCACGCTCGGCATCACCACGTGCATCTTCTGCCCATCCTTATCGTAAAAATCCGCCCCCTCCGCCCCGGGCACCGGCCCCGACAAAACCAAAATCGGCTGATGCGGATCCTCCGTGGGCGCGCTCGTATCCGCGATATTCGCCGCCTCTTTCGGCCACGACCCCACGAAAACTCCGCTCGAAACCGCGCCGTGCTGGTAGTACGCCTCGATCCCTTCCGCCCGCGCCTCGCGAACCGCCTCCACCGCCGCCTCTTTCCGCTGCGGACTGTCCCGATAAATTGCAATCTGCAACGTCCAGTATCCGGGATTGTTCGCCAAATCCCATTCCTTGGGCGCCGGCGGATCAGGCATGTTCAGCGGCACAAACAGCACCATCGAAAATAACTTGTCCCCCATGTCATTGACCAGCGACGAAACTTTCGCATGGTCCGATTGCGCCCGCGTGTATTCCTCCGTCTGCGACGCATCATCGAATGTCTTATAGAACCCGTAATACAAATCGCTCTCCTGCGCGCTATGTATCACGTACCAGTCCTTCAGCCCCGTGCGCTGAATCAAATATTGCTTGGCTTGCATCGCATCCGCAATATGAGTCGGCGAGGTAAACGCATTGCAGAACATCGTAAACATCGCCCCCTCAGGTGGCACAGGCATATCGGCGTTGACGCCGGAACCCCCTGCGGAAGAATCGCCGGACACTGCTGCCGGCGGCAGAGCGGCCGCCGCTTGCGGCGCGGGCGCCGCGCTGCACGCCCCCAAAAGCGCCATCCCCGCAATCGCCATCCACGCCACAAATCTCATAAACGCGCACCTAACCCAATTGATGAACCCCCTCTCCCGGTACTCCGGGTGAGGGCCGACCGACCCGAACCGCACGACTCAAGCACAAAACCTCCTCAAACAGGAATCTCCAGCGCTCTCTTCTGCTCGCCCATGATTTTAGCACACCCCGCGACCGCTAAATCAAGCAATTGATTCATTTGTTTCCGATCGAATCCCCGCCCATTTTCCGCACACCCCTGAATTTCCACGAATTTCCCCGCCGCCGTATAGGCGACATTCAAATCCACTTCCGCCCTCGAATCATCCGCATAATCCAAATCCAGCAGCGGCGTTCCTCCAACCAGCCCCACGCTGACCGCCGCCACCGCATCCGCCAGCGCCGCCCCCGGATCATAAAGCGATGGATCGCTCCGCGACGGCGCCGGCGGCGGCGGCATTTTCGCCGGCAACGTGGCGATCGCATCGCGCAGCGCCACATACGCCGCACTGATACAAGCCGTGCGCGTCCCCCCATCCGCCTGCAGAACCTGGCAATCCACCGTCAGCGTATGCGGCCCAATCCGCGTCATATCCATGGCCGCCCGCAGACATCTCCCGATCATCCGCTGAATTTCCGTCCCCCGCGAATCCGTCGACCCCATTTTCGGCCAAGGCTTCCGCTGTGGCGTCGAAGCCGGCAGCATCACGTATTCCGCCGTCACCCATCCCCCCGCCCGATCCTCCTTAAACCAGCGCGGCACCTCCAGCGCCACCGACGCCGTACACAGCACCACCGTCTTCCCCTGTTGCCAAAGCACCGACCCAGCAGGGGTTTGCGTGAATTTCCGCGTTATCGAAATAGGCCGCAGTTGATCCGCCGCCCGCCCATCATTTCGCATCCCCAACAGGCTACCGCCCCAACCCCGCGCATATCAATACGTGCGGCCTTCTTTGATTCAACTATCCGCCATCCAAGTTCCGATAACCAAAATCATGCGAAGGCACTTTGTCCAGGGTTTTGAAGGCGACATCGAAGGTCTGGGCGACACCCTCAAGCCGCGCTGGCTCGCCGCCGCCCATCGCCTTCGGATGGCAAGACAGGCGTGCTCGATTTTCCTGGACTGCTGGACCGCCAGCCGCGTCGCCGCCGATCCCCAGGCCGTCCAGCGCATGGCGCAAGACCTCGCCGCCATCGATGCCGCACTCGCCGACCCTGAAAATCACGACTGGTCCATGTTGTATCGCGGCAGCGTTTTAGACGATTAATTAATGTCATGGCACAGATCACTTCCAGCGTCGGTTTGATCAGCGGTATCGACACCGGCGCTATCATCAATGAACTGATCTCCCTCGACGCCGAGCCGGTCACCCTACTTCAGGATCAGATCGCCTCCGCCACCGCCCAGAACACCGCCTACCAAAGTCTCGAATCCCAGATCAACACCATTCAAAGCGTCGGGCAGTCGCTGGCGTTGCCGCAGACCTTCCAGGCCGCCACCGCCAACAGCAGCGATCAGAACGTCCTCACCGCCACCACCTCCGTCGGCGCGGCCGTCGGCACCTACCAGCTGCAAGTCGCCCAGCTCGTCAACACACAGCAAACCATCAGCCAGGGATATTCCAGTCCCAACTCGCTGGTCGGAGCCGGAACCATCACACTCGAAGAAGGCGGCGGGCTCGCCAGTTCGCAAACACCCCTGGCGACCCTCAACGGCGGCGCCGGCGTCGCCCAGGGGCAATTCCGAATCACCGACCGAGCCGGAAACTCCCAGGTCATCGACACCACCGACGACATCAATCTCGACGATGTCGTCAATCAGATCAATTCCGCCCAGAACATCGACGTCCACGCCTCCATCGAAGACAACAACCTCGTCCTCACCGATGAAACCGGCTCCACCGCCAGCAATCTCATCGTTCAGGACCTCAGCGGCGGCAGCGCGGCGCAAGACCTCGGCATCGCCGGCAGCGTCGCCTCCAACGTCCTCACCGGCACCGACATCAACACCATCTCCACCAACACCTCCCTGGCGCAACTCAACGACGGCAACGGCGTCGGCACCACCTCCGCCGGCCAGAACGATTTCCTCGCCACTCTCGCCGACGGCACCAATGTCAGCGTCTCCCTCAACGGCGCAACTTCCGTCGGCGACGTTCTCAACGACATCAACACCGCCGGCGCGGGCAAACTCACCGCCGCCATCAATTCCCAGGGCACCGGCATCGCCCTCACCGACAACACCACCGGAAGCGGAACCTTCACCCTCACCGCCGAAAACGGCTCCCCCGCCCTGGCGGATCTCAAGCTCACCAGCCCCGCGGCCGGAAACTCCATCACCGGCGGGCCCCTCATCGCCTCCCTCGATTCGGTCCTCACCAGCTCCCTCAAAGGCGGCTCCGGGATTCCACTCGGATTCATCGCCATCACCAACAGCCTCGGCAGCACCACCGACGTCAATCTCTCCAACGCAACCAGCTTCAGCGACATCATCAACGACATCAACAACGCGGGAAACGACGTCACCGCTTCCCTCAACGCCGCCGGAACCGGTTTGCAATTGACCGACACCGCCGGCGGAACCCAGGGACTGACCGTCGCCGACCTCAATTCCACCACCGCCGCCGCGCTCGGCATCGCCGGCACCTTCGCCTCGGGCACCGTCAACGGCGGAAATCTCCAGCACCAATACGTCTCCGCCAACACGACCCTCGCCAATTACAATGCCGGCAACGGTGTCCCCCTCGGTCAATTCCAAATCACCAATTCCGCCGGAGTCTCCGCCACCGTCACCCTCGCATCCGGCACCACCACCCTCGGCGACGTCATCACCGACATCAACGATAAAAATATCGGCGTCACCGCATCCATCAACGCCAACGGCAACGGAATCCTCCTCACCGACACCGCCGGCGGAACCGGAAAACTAGCCGTCACCGATCTCGGCGGCACCACCGCCGCCAGCCTCAACATCGCCGGAACCGCAACCGGAACCACCATCGACGGCGCCCTTCAAAAAACCATCACCGTCTCCAGCACCGACACCCTCAGCTCGCTGGAAACCAAAATCAATCAGCTCGGCTTCGGCGTCACCGCCAATATCATCAACGACGGCTCCAGTTCCTCCCCCTACCGCCTCTCCCTGACCGCCATCAACTCCGGAACCGCCGGCCAGGTCGTCATCGATTCCGGCGACACCAATTTGCAACTCCAAAATCTCGTCCAGGCCCAGGACGCCGCCGTTTTCCTCGGCGGCGGTGACGGGGATCAACCCCTCCTCCTCACCTCCAACACCAATCAAATCACCAACGTCATCAACGGCGTCACCATCAGCCTCGTCGGCGCCAGCAGCACCCCCGTCACTCTCAGCGTCACCAGCGATCCCTCCGGCATCGCCACCCAGCTCCAAAGCCTCGTCACCAGCTTCAACTCCCTCGTCGGACAAATCGACCAGGAATCGCAATTCAACACCAGCAACAACACCGGCGGCATCCTCCTCGGTGACGCAACCGCTCAACAAATCGAACAAACCCTCTACGGCGTCGTCAACACCGTCGTCGCCGGCGCCGGCCAATACCAGGACCTCGCCGACATCGGCGTCACCATCAACAGCAACGGAACCACCGGCTCCCCAACCCTCAATTTCGATTCCTCCACCTTCGACGCCGCCTTCGCCGCCGATCCCACCGCCGTCAGCAATCTCTTCACCCAAGCCAAGACCGGCTTAGCGACCGCCATCACCAACGCCACCGATTCCCTTACCGACCCGGTGGACGGCATCATCACCCTCGAATCCAACACCTTGAACACCCAGATCGCCCAGTACCAAGCCAACATCAATCAGCTAAACGCCATCCTCGCCGATAAACGCAATCAGCTCGAGCAGCAGTTTGCCGACATGGAAAGCACCCTGGCGACCTTGGAAAGCCAAAGCGAAGTCATTTCATCCCTCGGCACGCTCAAGGACGCCGTCAGCGCCTCGTCCGCCGGTTCATCCGCAGCCTCCTCCAGTTCCAGCGGCAGCAGCGGCTCGGTCGGCAGCTCCTCCAGTTCCTCCGGCTCCGGCGCATAACTAGCGGCAATTCCTGCGCCTACCGTCCGATAGGTGCGCGTGCTGAATCTCATCCCCGCCGCGCACCGATATTGATCGGGAACAGATGCCGTTTGTGGAAGCCGCGAAATGAATCCCCAAGGCGCCCAGAACTATTTACGCACCAAGGTGCTGACCGCTACGCCGGAGCAGCTCCAGCTGATGCTTTTCGACGGCGCTCTTCGTTTCGCCGACCAGGCTCGCGTGGCGTTGGAGCAGAAGAATTTCGAGCAAAGCTACAAGCTCCTCACCAGCGCGCAAAAAATCGTCAACCAGCTCTCCATCGGCCTGAAGCGCGACGTCGCCCCCGAACTCTGCGGCAATCTCGCCGCCATTTACGCCTACGCCTATCGACTCCTGGTCAAGGCCAACCTGAAGCACGAACTGGCCCCCTTGGATGAAGCCGTGAAATTGCTGAAATATCAGCGCGAAACCTGGGTCCTCCTGCTGCAGCAATTAAGCTCTCAGAAAGCCGGCCTCGAAGCCCGGCAATTGGATGTCCCCGCCCCCGACGAGCGAATGGAAGCCAGCATCAGCATGCAAGGCTGATCTTCAATCCCACCCATAAAACTTTTTCGCATTCTCCGTCGTCATTCGATCGATTTCCGCCAGTTCCACCCCGCGTACCCCCGCCAGCGCCGCCGCCGTATGCATGACCCACGCCGGCTCGTTCGTCTTCTGTTTCCGCATCGGCTCCGGCGAAAGATACGGCGCATCCGTCTCGACCAGAATCCGATCCCCCGGCGCCTCCTTCGCCGCCTGCCGCAATCCTTCCGCATTCTTAAACGTCAAAACCCCCGTGAACCCCAAAAGATATCCCGCCTCCAGAATCCGATGCGCCTCCGCCTCCGTCCCCGTAAAGCAATGAAACACCGCCCGCACCTTCGGCTGCGCCGCCAATATCGCCAGGCAATCCTCCACCGCCTCCCGGCAATGAATGACCACCCCCCGATTCAGGTCCGCCGCCATTTGCAGATGAAGCTCAAAAAAATCCACTTGCAGCCGCCGCGCCGCAAATTCATGGTGATAATCCAGCCCCGTCTCCCCCACGGCAACCACGCCCGCCTCCCCCTGCAACTGGCGCAGCACGGCCATCTGCGCAACGTCCACTTCATGACAATGATTCGGATGCACCCCCAGCGCGCACCGCACGTTGGAATGACTCTTCGTAATCGCCAGCGCCGCTTCCCAGTCGCTCGGTTTCGTCCCGATCGTCACCATCCGCAAGACCCCCGCCGCCGCCGCTCGGCTCAGCACCCCCTCCAACTGGCCGGCGAGTCGCGGGTCGCTGAGATGACAATGAGTGTCAATCATCAGAACGTCGCTTCAAACGCGTTGGGGGTATGCCGGATTTGCGCCTCGCGCCCCGTTGGCCAGACGATCGCCACCACATCAAACCGCGCCGCCGGCTGCGGCGAACCATACCGCGCCAAATAAACCGCCGCCGCCTTGGTGAGTTGATGCCGCTTGTCCCGATTCACCTGATCTTCCGGCGTGGGATCGTCATACGACCGTGTTTTCACTTCCACAAAGACCAGCATCCCCTCATGCCGCGCGATGATATCGACTTCCCCCACTTCGCACCGAAAATTCCGAGCAATAATTTTGAACCCCTGATCGCGCAAATACCGCGCCGCCAGATTCTCCCCCCTTTGCCCCAGCGGATCATCCGACGGATTCGCCGGCATCCATTTCTTCAGCTGCTTCTCGATCTGATCCCGGAGCCATTCCTTCATGCCCCGAGATTATCACCGCTCCGGCCATAAAGAAAAAGAACTGGCACGGAGAACACAGAGATCACAGAGGTCACAGAGCAAAGTCAGTTTATTTACGAATTCCAACCCCAAAATCCAAAATCCGAGATTTGAAATCTGAATTCAATTCCCTCCCTGTGCTCTCTGTGTCCTCTGTGCTCTCTGTGCCAGTTCTTTTTCTCAATTGAATCCGACTAACTAGCAGCCCCCGCCAAAGCTTCTTTCGCCGTCCCATCCTCCGCCGCGTCTTTCTTGGTCCCCGCGCGCTTCTCCGAAAGACGGGTCGCCTTCCCCACGCGCTTGCGGAGGTAAAACAATTTCGCCCGGCGGGATTCGCCGCTGCGCTTCACGGTCACTTTCGATACGAACGGCGAATGCAGCGGGAAAATACGCTCCACGCCTTCGTTGTTCACGATTCGCCGGACCGTGAACGTCGCGTTCACTCCCGCCCCTTTCTTCATGATCACCACGCCGGAGAAGACCTGAATGCGCTCTTTTTCCCCTTCGATGATGCGCGTCGCCACGTCCACGGTATCCCCCACCGCAAACTCCGGCACGTCCTTCTTGATATGCGGCTTCTCAACCAGTTCCAATATTTTATTTCGCATGACCAGCTCCGAATCTCTTCATTCATCGGCCTATTGGGCCTTTTGCTTTGCCTCGGCCAAGTTCACCGAAGCCCGCAAATAAGCTTCCCAAAGGTCCGGCCGCCGCTCTTGTGTGCGCTGACGGCGTTGTTCCAATTTCCACGCGGCGATCGCCTTGTGATCGCCTCCCAGCAAAATCTCCGGCACATCCATCCCGCGAAACTCCCGCGGGCGAGTGTATTGCGGATGCTCCAGCAATCCGTCGGCGAAACTTTCGTCCGCCGCGCCATCCTCGGCGCCCAAAACTCCCGGCAGCAAACGCACCACCGCGTCCACCACCACCATCGCCGCCAGCTCCCCCCCACTGAGCACAAAATCGCCCAGACTCAATTCCAGCGGCTCCAATCCCTCCACGATCCTCTGATCAAATCCTTCGTAATGCCCGGCGATCAGCAAAAGCCGCTCCTGCTTCGCCAATTCCTCCGCCACCGATTGATCGAATCGTTTTCCCTGCGGCGTCAGCAGGATTCTCTTCGCCTTGATCGCGTCCCGGCGTTCCACCGCCTCCACGGCGTCGAACATCGTCTGGCACAGCATCACCATGCCCGGCCCGCCGCCGTACGGCTTGTCGTCCACCGATTTATGTTTGTCTGTGGCGAAGTCGCGGATGTTCGTCAGATGATAACGGACCAGTCCTTTCTCGGCGGCTCGCTTGGGAATGCTCGTCCCCAAAACCGCCGCGAACATTTCCGGAAACAGCGTGAGAATGTCAATCCGCATGACACCCTCTCGCTACGACGCCGCCGCCTCCTCCTTCTTAGCGGCAGGCTTCTCCTCCGCGCTCTTCTCCGCAACCTTCTCCGCAGGCTTTTCCGCTTTCTTCTCCCCCGCCGCCGCCACCACCGGCTTGGGCTTCCCCGGCTTCGGCAGCCGCAAATGCTTATGCGTCAGTCCATTCTTTTTCAAAAGCGACGAAACGGTCTCCGAAGGAATCGCCCCCACATCCAGCCAATGCTTGCATCGGTCCAGATTGACCACAAATTGCTTGGCCACATCCTTACACCGAGGATCATAAAACCCCAGTTCCTCGATCACGCGCCCATCGCGCGGATTGCGCGACTCGATCGCATTCAACCTGAAAAACGACCGATTGCTTCGGCCCATCCGTTTGAATCGTAACTTGACTGACATCAACGATCTCCAGTGATTTCGATTAGTTGCGAATCGAAGATTATACCAATCCCGCCGGGGCTCGCAAGCAGCCCATCGCCAGGTGCCATCCGATCAAAACAGCCCGCTTTCCCGCGCCGAATTCGATATATTAGCCTCATCTCCGATCCCCTCCAAAGCGACGGCAGAAACCTTGATCACAGACCAGATAAACGCCATCGTCCGCGAATTGGTCCCACTTCAATTCGTTGATGACATTCAATTGTGTGCCGCCTTTTATGTCGACAAACTCGGCTTCGCCATGGAACAAAAGTTTGAGCCGGCCGGCAAGCTCGTCTGGTGCAAACCGCGCCGAAAAAGCCCGGCGTCCCAGGACTAGTCCCTCGCTTTGCTTCGCCTACTCAATCCACTAAACTCGATTACGAAATGCCCAAGCAGACCGTCCTGGTCACCGGCGCCGCAGGATTCATCGGCTCCCACGCCGCCCAGCACCTCCTCCAAAACGATTTCAACGTCGTCGCCCTCGACAATTTCTGCGATTTCTACGATCGCTCCTGGAAAGACCTCAACGTCCAAAGCATCGCCAAGGGCGGAAAATTCGAAGTCGCGCAGATCGACGTCACCGACGCGCCGGCGATCGAAAAATTCGTCGCCGCCACCAAGCCCGACATCATCCTCCACTTAGCCGCCATGGCCGGCGTCCGCCCCTCCATCGAACGCCCCGCCCATTACGCCCGGGTGAATGTCGAGGGAACCACCGTCATGCTCCAATCCGCCATCAATCACAAGGTAAAAAAATTCGTCTTCGCCAGCAGTTCCAGCGTCTACGGCAACCAGGCCCGCCCCCCCTTCAGCGAAGAGGAGCCCGTCTCCGAGCCCATCAGCCCCTACGCCGCCACCAAGCGCGCCGCCGAACTCGTCTGCCATTCCTATTGGCATCTCCACCGCCTCCCCATCTTCTGCCTCAGATTTTTCACCGTCTACGGACCCCGCCTCCGCCCCGACCTGGCGATCCACAAATTCACGCGATTAATCACCGAAGGCAAACCCATCCCCTTCTTCGGCGACGGCGCCACCGCCCGCGACTACACCTACGTCGACGACATCTGCTCCGGCATCCTCTCCGCCATCGCCCACTGCGACCGTTACCGCATCTACAATCTGGGCAACAATCACCCCATCCAACTAAAAGAAATGGTAGCCGCCCTGGAAAAAGCCATCGGCCGCCCCGCCATCCTGAACCGCCAACCCATGCAACCCGGCGACGTGGAACTAACCTGCGCCGACATCACCCGCGCCACCACAGAACTAAACTATCACCCCAAAACCACACTAGACGAAGGCCTGAAACGTTTCGTCGATTGGTATAACGACCACCGATCCCCCACCAAGCCCACCTAGCCCCCGCGCCCAATCTCCCCATTCTTCGCGCTCTTCGTCCCGGCGCGCCGGGACGAAGGCCGCGAAGAAAATGCACTGCGCTCAGCCGTGAAATGTGTGAACTAAAGGTTGTAGACGTGCTGCTATTCCGTCCCCTGCGCGCCAATCTTCCGAATCGCCACCTCCAACTGCTCCATATCGATCGGCTTCACCATATGTTCATCAAACCCCGCCTGCTGGCTCCGTTGCCGATCCGCTTCCATCCCATACCCGCTCACCGCGATCCCGCGCACCGACAGCCCATATCGTTGCCGCACCTCTTTCATCAGTTCGTACCCGCTCGCATCCGGCAACCCCAGATCGCTCACCATCACATCCCACGTCTCGCTCCCCAGCCGCTTCAATGCCGAGGCCACATCCGCCGCCATGCCCACGCGATACCCCGAGTTCTCTAGCATCCGCGCGATCGCCTGCGCCGTATCCGCATGATCCTCCACCAGCAGCACGCGCAGCGACTTGCCGTCGCGCGGACGCCCCGGCGGCTTCGCCCTTCTCGACGCCCTCGACGGCTCCTCCACCGTCGCCAGCCGAATCGTAAACGTCGATCCCTCCCCCAGCCCCGCGCT
>JBEKPV010000034.1:0-23207 GCA_049520395.1 Tepidisphaeraceae bacterium | reverse complement strand
TTTCATTTTTAAAGATTGCGGACAAATATACCACGTCGTCGTCGATGATGCCCCAGAAGCGGAATCCGGACATGCTGGAACTTATCCGCGGGCGGTGCGGGAATGTTTATGGGGATCTTTTTGCGCTGCTGACGATCCTGAAGGGATTGCCCATCGGCTACAACCGCGATCTGCAGGAAGACAAGCGAATCCTCTTCCGGGCGTACGACATGGTGAACAGTTCTTTAACCATGGCCGCGGCCATTGTGAACAGCGCCTCGTTTGTCAAGGAAAACATCGAGCCGACGCTGGAACGGGGATTTTTAGATGCGACGAGTTTGGCGGAATATCTGGTGACCCGAGGCGTGCCGTTTCGCACGGCTCATCACGTCGTGGGGACGCTGGTCGCCAAATGCGAAAAAGAAGGGAAGACGGCGCTGGCGCAGTTGAAAGTGGAGGATTTTAATTCGGCGCTGAAAAGTGACGGGGTTTCTGTCGCCGTGGATGCGGACGTTTATAGCGCGCTTGGGGCCAAGAACGTGGTGAAGCGTTACCAAAGCGCGGGGGCGGCGGGCGGGAAGCCGTTTGAGGATCAATTGGCCGCTTGGAAGAAACGGCTGGGGATGTGAATTAATGCCCGCGCGAGGCGGCCAGGGCGGCGTCGACGGCCGGCCAATTCACGACATTCCACCACGCCTTTACGTATTCGGCCCGCGCATTGTGATACTTCAGGTAATAGGCGTGCTCCCATACATCCAGCGCCAAAATCGGCACGGCGCCGGGGGCCAATTGGAGATCGTGCTGCTTGACCTGCAAGACGATTAGTTTGTCGCCGAGCGGCTCGTGCGCCAGGATCGCCCAGCCGCTGCCTTTTACGCCGGCCGCTACGCGGGCGAAGCGGGTGCGGAATGCTTCGACGGAGCCAAAATCGCTGGTCAGCGCGGCGGCCAACGCGGCGGGGGGGTCGCCGCCGGCGCTGGGGCCCATGATCGTCCAGAATAACGTATGAAGAATGTGACCGGCGGCGTTGAAGCTCAGGTCTTCCTGCAGACCAACCAGAAGCGGCGCGTTCCCTTCGCCGCCGGCGGCGTCTAGTTCGGCCAGTTCCTTGAGAGCTTTGTTCAGGCCATCGACATACGCCTTATGATGCTTGTCGTGATGGAGGTGCATCGTTTCGGCGTCGATGCTCGGCTCCAAGGCGTCGTATCCATAGGGCAAATCGGGCAGAACGTACAGGCCATCCTTGAATCCGGGGGAGCCGCTGGGGGCGGCGGTATCGGAGTCCGCCAGCAGAGGGCGGGCGGCGGCCAATAGGCCGGTGATCGCCAGCGCTGAAGCGGTTCGAGTCATGACCTGGCGGCGGCTTAGTTCATTTTCCATGATGGTCTCCTGTGGCAACATCATAGACGAGGGCTCGCGTTTTGGGCATGGACTAAGTTGTCGCCATGATTTTGAATCGCTCGACGATTTCCGGCTGGTCGCCGCGGATATAAATCCCGTTGGAAGAGAGGGAGCCGGGATTGCGGTAGCCGTGGGATCGCATGAAGGTTTGGACGTGCGGCTTGATGTCGTCGTTTTCCTCGATCAGGAGCAGCTTGGGGCGGAAACGCGGGAGGTCGAAGCCGTTTAATGCATCCAGTTCCGCGCCTTCCACGTCCAGAACGACCAGGTCGATTTCGCCGTGGTAGTCGGCGAGCAGTTCGTTCAGCGTCACCCGTGGGATGGAAATCGGGGACTTGCGGAGGGCGCCGACCATCTTGAGATGTGCGCCGGTGGCTTTGGAATAGGAAAGCATTCCGCCGTAACTATCTTCGACCACCCAGAATTCGGCGGCCCCTCCGGATTGATTGCTTAACACAGCGTTGACGACTTTGCTGTGGGGACGGCGAGCCGCGCACTGGAGCGCCCGCTGCGGGATCGGTTCGACCAGCAGTCCGTCCCAGCCGATGGCCTCCAGGGCGTAGGTTACGGAAAATTCGTAACCATCGAATGCGCCGGCCTCGATGAAGAAACCGCTTAATTGGCGATTCACCAGATTCCAGGCGGCGAGGTCTTCGCCGAGTTGGCTGCGGAATTCAATGGGCATTCGGCTTTTGCGCCCTTGCAGACCCAAGGCCGCTTCGGCCTGAATTGCGGCTTCGGCCTGACGCTTCCGCCGGGAGGGTTCGTCTTCCGTCTTTGCCGATGGGGCGGGCATCACTTCGTTTTGACGTTCTCGAAGTTGCTCGGCGGCGGCGGCTCGGCGGCCTTGGCCTTGGCGGCGGCGTCGATCAGCGATTTGCTGTCGGCGTCGGGCGCGACCCAGACCTTGATATCCGCCGTCAGGGTCTCGGCGAATTTGATCCGAACGACATATTTCTCGATGCGATCCAGCTTGCCGGGGAGATTCACGTCGTCGGGATTGACGGCGAAGCCCTGGGCTTGCAGCGATTTGGCGATGTCGGTGGCGCTGACGGAGCCGAAGAGGTGGCCCTGTTCGTTGGCCTTGCGCTCCAGCGTCACTTCGACGCCGGCGAGTTGCTGGATCAGCTCGGCCTGTTTGGTGAGGCGCTCGTTTTCCTGCCGCTCGATTTCCTTGCGACGGGCTTCAACGCGCTTGACGTTGCTGGCGGTCGGCTCAACAGCCAGGCCCTTGGGAAGCAGATAATTCCGCGCGTACCCGCGCGAAACTTCAACGACATCGCCGACTTTTCCGACGTTCTTGATGCTGGTGCTCAGGAGCAGTTTCACGTTAGCCATTTGAACTCCAAATATTTCTCAGTTGCCAGTTGCTAGTTGCTAGTTGCCAGTTGCTAGTTGGAATTAACTGGCAACTGGCAACTCACAACTGGCAACTTCCTAAAACGGTATATCACTTTCGCCAAAATGTTGTTCTTCGCCGATGGGGGGTTCCTGGGGGGCGGGGGATTTTCCGCCCTGTGGCGCGCGGGCCTGGGGTTGCTTGGCGGGAGGGCGCTGGTCTTCTTCGCCGGGTGCGGAATCGCCGCCGCTGGCGGGGGCGCCGTCGCGGCCGCCGAGGAATTGGAAGTTTTCCACCACGACGGTCAGTCGGCTTCGCTTGCCGCCGCCTTGTTTGTCTTCCCATTGATCGAGCTTGAGGCGTCCTTCGATATAAATTTGCTTTCCCTTGCGGCAATATTGGTTGATGACTTCGCCGGTTCGGCCGAAGGCGGAGCAATCGACGAAGCAGACCTCCTCGCGATCCTCGCCGCTGGCGAGTTTGAATTTGCGATTCATCGCCAGGCCGAATTCCGCCACGGCCGTTTGGCTGGGGAGGTATTTCAGTTGCGGATCGCGAGTCAGGTTTCCGATCAGGATGACTTTATTGACGTTGGCCATGTGGCACCTTGGGTAGTTTTATTCGCGGCCGATGGGGGCTTCGGTTGATTCCTCATGACGCGAGCGTCCGCGCGGGGCGGGGGCGCGGTCGTCGTCCGGCCGGCCGCGCGGGCCGGAGGGGCGATCCTCGTAGGGGCGGTCCCACGACGGGCGCTCCTCGCGCGGGATGATCGGCTGCGGCTCGACCGCGGCCATCTCCTCGGCGTTGAGATGATCGGCCTTGGTCACGAGCACGCGGAGAATCTGATCGCTCAGGTTCACTTCGCGCTCGATGGCGGTGACCGCCGCGCCGGGGGCCTTGAAATAGCACAGCACATAGAGCCCGCGCTTCTGGCCGGAGATTTCGTACGCCAGTTTTCGCTCGTCCCATTTTTTGAGGACCAGGATCTGGCCTTCGTGCTTTTCGACGATGCCGCGAATGAGTTTCAGGGCGCCGTCCATATCGGTGGCGAACGCCGAACCGAGAAGGAACATCGCCTCGTACTGATTCAAAGCCGCCACGACCGCCTTTTTCGCTTTTGCCATAAAAATGCTCCTGCAACCACTTACGCTTCTTCCGCGTTAAATTCGTTCATGGCCTGTTCCAGGCCCAATTTACTCCAGACCAGCGCGGCTTTAGCCGCTCGTTCGACCGTCAGCGTCATGATCGGACGCTGCTGGTCGGAAAACTTTCCCAGGACGTAATCCGCGCCCGGGATATTCGGCGGCGGGGCGTCGATGCCCAGTCGCATTCTCGGATACTGGTCGGTTCCGAGCGCCCGCTCGATGTCTTTCAGGCCGTTATGGCCGCCGCTGCTTCCGCCGCCGCGGATTCGAAGTCTTCCGCACGGTAGCGCCAGATCGTCGAGCACGACCAGGATGTCGGTCGGCGGCATTTTGTAAAACGTCATCGCCGCCGCCACTGATTTGCCGCTGCGATTCATAAACGTCGTCGGCTTCAGCAGCAAAAGTTTTTCTTCCGTTCCGCCGCGGACGGTGACGGCTCCCTCGAGGATCAAGCCGTCGAATTTCGCCCGGTACGACTCGTTGAAATCCCGGGGCGTCACGATCAGGCCAAGCCCGCGAGCCAGGTCGTCCACGACCTCCCAGCCGATGTTGTGCCGGGTTCCGAAATACAAATTGCCCGGATTTCCAAGTCCGACCACCAGGCGCATGGGCTACTTCTTTTCTTTTTCCTTCGGCTTCTCCTCGGCGGCGCCCTCGGCGGCGGCTTCCTCGCCCTCGGCGGGCTTGCGGCCGATGACCTCCGGCTCCGCCGCGGCGCCTTCCTCGGCGGCGGGCGTCGTGACCACTTCCAGGACTTCCTTCACCGTCGCGACGAGCAGATCGACATCCTGCAGGACCTTCACGCCATCCGGCAATTTCAATTCCCGGATGTGCAGAACGTCGTTGAGTTTCATTTCGGCAATGTTGTAGCGGATCGCGTCGGGAATGTCGGTCACCAGGCATTCGATGGACAGTTCGTTGATGATCTGGTGCAGCACGCCGCCGTCGGCTTCGCCCTTGGGCGTGCCGCGCAGTTCCAGGGGGACGGTGACCTTCACCTTTTCGTCGAGGCTCACGCGGGCGAAATCGACGTGGATCACTTCCATGCCGAGATGGTCGTATTGAACCTCCTTGACCAGCACCTTTTCGCTTTTGCCGTCGAAATTGAGGTCGAAGAGATGCGCGCCGCGATTGAGATAATTGACGACTTCCTTTTTGGGAAGCGTGACCGGGACGACGGCTTCTTTGTGGCCGTAGATCACACCGGGCAGCATTCCGGCTTCGCGGAGCCGCCGGTTGGCGCGGGTGCCGAGTTCACTTCGATTTTTGGCCGCGACTTGAGCGCTTTTTACGGACATAGCGACGTTCTCCTAAAACTAGGCCCCGTTGGCTTCTTTGTTGAACAGGGCGCTGACGCTTTCGTTGTGGTGAATTCGATTGATCGCCTCGCCGAGGAATTCGGCGACGCTGAGGACGACCAGGCGGTCCTTGATCCGCTCGGCACGGTTGCCGATGGGGATGGAATCGGTGACCGCAAGCTTGGCGAATCCGCATTCCATGAGTCGATCCATCGCCGGGGGGGCGAAGACGGCGTGGGTGGCGGCGATGAAAATGTCCCGGGCGCCGTTGTCGCGCAAGATTTTGCACGCCCCCGCGATCGTCCCGGCGGTGGTGATCATGTCGTCCACGATCAGGACATTTTTGCCCTGCACGTCGCCGATGACGTGCTTGGCTTCGGTCGTGCTGCCGCTCTTGCGGCGTTTGTCGATGAAACACAATTCCCCGCCGACGAGTTCGGCGTAGGCCTGGGCTCGCTTCACGTTGCCGACATCCGGCGATACGAAAATGTGATTGGTCAGATTCAACGTGCGGAACCATTTGGCGAAAATCGGCGCGGCGGAGAGGTGATCCACCGGAATATCGAAAAATCCCTGCACCTGCCCGGCGTGAAGATCGACCGCCACGACGCGGTCCGCGCCGCTTCGCTCCAGAAGATTCGCCACAAGCTTGGCGGTGATGGGCGTTCGGCCGGCGTGCTTTTGGTCCTGGCGGGCGTAACCAAAATAGGGGATCACCGCCGTCACGCGCTTGGCGCTGGCGCGGCGGAGGGTGTCGATCCAGACAAACAGTTCCATCAGATGCGCGTTGACCGGATGACAGGTGGGCTGCACGACGAAGCAATCGCGGCCGCGCACGTCTTCTTCGACATTGACGATGAGTTCGCCGTCGGGGAACAGTTCCGTCCGGCCGACGCCAATGGGGATGCGCAGGTACTGGCAGATTTTCTGCGCCAGCGCCGGATTGGCGCGCCCGGTGAAGACCTTGAGATTTTTCGCGTCGGTCGTGCCCATAAACTCTTTTTAAATTCCCGATCCAATCGTTCCCATGATCCGCGCGCCCTCCGGCACCAGGCTGCTGCGCGGCAGCGAAGCAAACGGACCAATCACGCAGTCGGCCCCAATCGAACTGTCGCGACCGATAAAGACGAACGGATGAATCACCGTATCCGAACCAATCGAAACGTTCGCCTCTACGTACGTATTGACTCCGCTGACGATCGTCGCGCCCTGCTCGCGAATCTGGCGCTGGATGCGTTCCTGCATGACCGCGTCGGCCTCGGCCAACTGCTGGCGGGTGTTGGGGGCCAGGATATCTTCCGCGGTCGCCGCCTGCACGGCCGCGACCCTTTTGCCCGCTTGACGAAGGATCGCATAAATGTCGGTCAGGTAATACTCCCCTTTTTTGTTGTTATTCGTCAATTTTGACAGCGCCAGCAACAGGTCGTCGGTTTTCACGCAATAAAGGCTGGGGAAGACCTCGCGGATTTCGCGCTCTTGGGGGGTGCAATCGATCTGCTCGACGATTTTCTCGAATTGGCCCTCCTTATCGCGGACGACCCGGCCGTAGCCCGTGGGGTCGTCCAGGACCGCCGTCGCCATGGTGGCGGCGGCGCGCTCGTCCTTGTGGGATTGCCGCAGTGTCTTCAAAACCTGACCGCTGATCAGCGGCGTGTCTCCGGCCAGCAAAATCACGTCGCCGGGATGCCCCTGCAATTGCGGCACGCACATTTTGGCGGCGTGGCCGGTGCCGAGTTGTTCCGTTTGTTCCACGAATACGATCCGTTTATCCGATCCAAACTGAGCCGCGATTTCATCTTTGCCGTGCCCGACGACGAGCAGGACGCGCGTGACCTCCGCCGCGTAGCAGGCCTCCAAAATCCACCCGAGCATCGGCTTGCCGCAGATTTCGTGCAGCGGCTTGGGGCGCTTGGACTTCATCCGCGTCGACTTTCCGGCGGCGAGGATGATCGCGGTCAGCGACATGGCAATTTTTGGCGGCAAAAGATAACGCTACCCGGCCTGGATTCGAACCAGGACAAAGAGAACCAAAATCTCTTGTGCTACCGTTACACTACCGGGTAATGAGCGAAAGGCTCGGGCGGCCCAAATTTCGCGGAATTAGTCGCCGCGATTCAGGTCAGACGTGAGCGTATTTCGCGGCGACGGCAAACCGTCGATGCTTCTTCTCCCGGGGCACGCGTCGGTCTACACCGCGAAATCCGTCGCGTCTTGTCTACCCATCGGGCCACGCGCCCGACCTCTCGACAATCGCCCCCTCGTAGGGGAGAAGGGGGGCAATCGTACGGGTGGGGGATACCTTGTCAAGTTTCGCCTCGGGGCACTTCAAGTCCGCTTCCAAACGCCAATTGGCGTGATATACTGCACTTCGTTAGCCAAGGACGGCTTATGCGCAACCCCCGGAAATCCCCCTTATTAATATGGATAGGAACGGTCGGCCTGTTCGGCTGTCAGAGCGGCCATGCTCCACCGCCGGTCGCGCCGCCGCCGCCGGTGGTTGTGGCTCCTGTGCCTGCGGGGCCGGAGGGGGCGCCGGCGCCGGACGACGATGCGAGTGTGCTGGCGCAGAAGACGCGGCTCTATGCGCGCGATTTGTCGCCGCTGATCAATAACCAGGATTCGTCGCTGCCGGAGGCGCAGCCATCCATTGTGCAGTGGGGGCAAGGCAGCCAACCCGCCGCTCCGCAGGCTGCGCCGGTTGCGCCGGCCGCCGCTCCGGCGACGCAGCCAGCCGTGGTGGATGCCAACGCGGCGGCGCGCTTGGCCGCGGCCAAGGTCAATAGCAACAACAGCAACGACGATGTTCCGCAGATCTTGCCGGAGAGCGCGGATCATATTCCCCAGACCCCCGACGCGACCGGCGTGAATGTGCCGACCGACGATTTTGAGAAAAAGCTCTACCAGAATGTGCTCGACTATCCGCGCGATCTGGGAGCCCAATTGGATTATGAATTGCTCCGCTTCACGCGCGACGAGACGACGCCCGATCTGGCGACGATCTCCGGGCTGACCTCCGAAGACCGGGAAATTCTCTCGGCGCTTCTGGACGGGATCAACAATTTCCGAAACACCGTCCGGGCGGACAGCAATCAGATGCTGGGTCAGAAGATTCAGCCGCTGGTGGACATGGTGGATCGGCTGCACCAGCAGGCGGAGTTGGCGATTCCCGTGGTGGCGCTGTGCACGCGCGTGGACAGTTTCGCGGTCTATCGGCCGGTCCCTTCCTGCCGATTTCCGGCGGGGCAGGACAACGAGGTCATCGTCTACTGCGAAGTGGCGAACTTCACGTCGACGCAGAACAATCAGCAGATGTGGGAGACGCGCCTGCGGCAGGAGATGACGCTCTATACCGAAGGGGGCATGGCGGTCTGGCCGGAAAAATCGAATGCCGAGATGTTTGTGGACCTGGCTCACAGCCGGCGGCACGATTTCTTCATCGCCCGCCGCGTCGCGCTGCCCCAGGCGCTGACCATCGGGCGATATTTGCTGAAAGTCACCATTACCGATCCCCAGTCGAGCCGGATTGCCGAGGCGACCACGCCCATCGACATTGTGGCCGAGTAGGCCTTACACTGATCTTCGATGCGCCCTCCGCGCGTGTTCTTGCCGGCCTTGGGTTTGATCGCGGCCGCGTTCTTGGCCTATTTTCCGATTCTCCAGAATAAATTTGTTTGGGATGACGACTATTACATTCAGGAGAATGTGCAGCTGTTGTCGGGGGCCGGGCTGGGGCGAATCTGGACGCAGATTGGATCGGAGCCGCAATATTATCCACTGACTCATACGACGTTCTGGGTGGAGTATCACTTCTGGGGGGCGGATCCGTTTCACTATCATCTGGACAATCTGCTTCTGCATACGCTAAGTGCGATTGTGCTTTGGCGATTGCTCCTGCGACTTGGGATTCCGGGGGCCTGGGGGGCGGCGTTAATTTTTTGCGTGCATCCAGTGCAGGTGGAATCGGTGGCCTGGGCGACGGAGAGGAAGAATGTTTTGTCGGGGGTTTTGTATCTGTTGTCTGCGTCGGCCTATTTCCGATCGGCCCCTCGCCCAAGCCCGTTCCCCGGGAATACCGGGGAAACAGGATCGAGCGTCGGATGGTATGTGGCAAGTCTGATGTTATTTTTCGCCGCGCTCCTGGCCAAGTCGGTGACATCCACGCTTCCCGCGGCAATTCTGCTTTTGACATGGTGGAGGGACGGTCGGCTGCGCTGGCGGGATGTTTTGCCGCTTCTGCCGATGTTTGCGGCAGGGGCGGCGATGGGGATTCTAACGAGTTGGATGGAAAAACACGTCGTTGGGGCGATCGGGCCTGATTTTGATTTTTCGCTGTTCCAGCGATTTGTGCTGGCGGGGTGGGCCGTTTGGTTTTATTTGGGAAAACTGGTTCTGCCGATCGATTTGAGTTTTATCTATCCGCGGTGGAATCTCGATCCGGCGGGGCACGCCTGGCAAATTCTATTCAGCCTCGCGTTGCTCGGAGTGCTTTTGATTTTGTGGCGTTGCCGCCGCATTAGCCGGGGGCCGCTGACGGCGGCGCTATATTTTGCCGGCACCCTCCTCCCGGCATTGGGATTCGCCAATGTCTTTCCGATGCGATATTCGTTCGTCGCGGATCATTTCCAATATCTGGCGTGCATCGGGCCGATCGCGGTTTTCTTCGCGGCTGTTTGGAAATACTTCCCCCGCGGCGCGTTGCCGGTGGCACTAGCGCTGGGTGTTGCGTGCTGCATCGCCTCCGAGGCCCGATGTCGGGTTTTCTACGACAGCCAGACGCTTTGGAAGGACACGCTGGTGAAGAACCCGGATTCCGCGGCCGCGCATGCCAATATTGGGCAGACGCTGGCCGATCAGTCCGACTGGGCGGGGGCCGAGGCGGAATTTCGCCGAGCGCTGGAATTGCGGCCGAGCGACGGGGCGCTTTGCATCAAGATCGGCGTCTGCCGCGCTGCGGTCGGCGACAACGCGGGAGCGATTTGGTGGTACCAAAAAGCTTTGGATCATCTGCCGGATTCGGATGAGCCGGTGCTGCATCGACTTCGCAGCGAGCCGTATTACCGGATGGGTTGCGTCTACGGGTCGATGCCGGGCG
This sequence comes from Tepidisphaeraceae bacterium, assembly GCA_049520395.1. Taxonomy (GTDB): domain Bacteria; phylum Planctomycetota; class Phycisphaerae; order Tepidisphaerales; family Tepidisphaeraceae; genus UBA1161. The sequence continues at coordinate 12,953 of JBEKPV010000034.1, read as the reverse complement.
ATGAAAACAGGCAGCTGGCAATTGACGCTTATAAACAGGCGATTCAGATCAATCCCGACTATGAATTGGCCATGGACAACCTCGGCGAGCTTCTTCTGGAGGCCGGTCAAACCGGCGCGGCCATCGCCGAATTTGAATCAGCCCTGAAAGTGAATCCCGATTCGGTGCCAGCGCACAACAATTTGGGCAACGCTTATTTGGCCGAGGGAAATTTTCAGCAGGCCTCGGCGGAATATGAGTCGGTCTTGCGCCTGGCGCCGAGCAACGTCAATGCGCTGAACAATCTTGGCACGGTTAACGCCCGGCAAGGGAAATGGCCGGAAGCGATCGCGGATTTTCAATTGGCGCTGAGGATCGATCCCGATTTCGCGCTGGCGAAGCGAAATTTAGCGGCCGCCCTGATGCACGAGCGCGGCCAGCCATAGGGCGGCTTCAGTTTCCGTCCAGATGTTTATTGCGAATGGACCAGTACCCGACGATCGCGCCGGCCGTTCCCAGGCTGGCGTAGTCGAGCGGCAGCGGGCGGGCGAGCGGCGCGAACAGGCCTTGCGGGTAGCCGATGACCAATTGCGTATCTTGTCCGGCGGCGGCGAGGAGGTAGCCGATCAATCCGACCAGCAACGTGCCGCCCCAGAACCAGGCGCTGGGCCGGGCGGGGAATATCCCGTAGGCGATCATCGTTCCGACCGTCGAGGCGACGAAGACCGAGCACAGCGTCTGCAGCTTCGCCTGTGATTGGCAAAGGAACATCAGGATCAGCGCCGTGGCGATTGCCTGGGTCACCAGGGCACTGATGCCCGCGACGGCGCCTTCGGGCGGCGAATCCTGCGGCGGATTCGGCTGCGGAATCTCCGGCGTCATGCTGACCCGCCCAATCTTAATCAGGATCGTCCAGACGATTCCGAGGATCGCCGCCAGAATGACCATTTCTCCAGCGAGAATTCCAAAAACACTCTGGCTTCCCCCCGCCTCGAACAAAACCGACTGCATGGTGCCGCTGCGGAGCGATATCACCATCAGCCCCACGCAGGCCGCGAAAAATCCGGCTTCGAATCGGACGCAGCCGGCGATCAGCGTCCCCACGAGCGTACAAATAAGCATGAGGACCGCGATGATGAGCAGGTTCGCCGCCGCGGATTTGCCGACCAGCAGGCTGCCGTCGAATTGAGCCAATTCCGGCAGTTGGAACCAGCGCGCCGCCGTGCCGAAGATGCCGCAGCAGGCGATTACAGCCAGAAGCACCACCGCCTGAGCCGCGCCCCCGCGCGGCCTGCCGAGTATGCCTCTCCCGAATACGCGATGGTCAATGTGCGTCAAAGCGGTCTCGTGGGTCATGTCTTGGACGGGAGTTTAACCGGGGAGAAAAAAAAAGTCGCATGGCCGCGGCGGGTGACATCGCGCGATCGAAACCGCCGGTTATGCCGCCTTGCCAGTGACCGGTTCGATTGAGGTGACGTGCAGGAGCGAGAGAATCTTGAATTCGGTCGGGACGCCGTCGTCCGAAACATCCACGCCAATCAGGAGGCTCGACCGGGTCAGCAGGGCCATTTCGGGATGGCGGATTTCGTAGGATTGCCCGCTGGAAAGGGTCACTTTGACCGGTTGAAACGGCCGACGGCCAAGCATTTCCCGGAACGTTTGGACTGTCATGGGGTCAATTATATCGCAATCGTTGGTGTCAGACAGATTAATTGGTTGTTGCGCAGATGGGTACTAAACTGTTACCAGTGAGCGACGTTGAAACATTGTTCGGACAGGAACAGTTGGCGGAATCGCCCCTGGCCGGCGGTCCGCTGGCGGGGGTCGCCCTCGAGCAGGGGATCGACCGGGTTTTGGATTATGCGATTCCGTCCCGGCTGGCGTCGCAAGTGCAAATCGGGCAGCGTGTCCGCGTCCCGCTAGGGAGATCGAATCGGCCGGCGCATGGGTATGTCGTTTCGATTCACGACCAGACCGATTATCCGAAGATCAAGAACATTGCCGCCATCGAGGACCAGCGCGTGCTCGTGCGGTCCGGGCTTTTGGAATTGGCACGGTGGATGGCGAAATATTACGTCACGCCACTGGGGATTGTGCTGGACAGCGTGATCCCGGCGGCCGTGAAACGGCGCACGGGGCTCGGATACACCAGCATCGTTCGCTTGAAACAGGATCGCGCGGCCATTCAGGCCTTCGTCGAAAAAACCAAGGCTCGCAAGCGACGCGCGATTTGTGCCAGGCTGCTCCAATTGGAGCCGGAGGCGGGGATCGATTTGGTGCGATTGGCGGGGGAGGCGGGTGTTACTCCGGGGACGGTAAGAAAATTGGCCACACTCGGACTGATCAGCATTACCGCCGAGGCGGATTTGCCCAGATTGGTTCGGGAAATTCCGCTTGGGGCCGGGGATGAAGCACCCATCGAATTGAATGAGGATCAGCGGAAGGTCTTCGCGGAATTGGAGCCGCGCGTTTCGTCGGGGGGATTCAGCGTGAATCTTCTGCAGGGCGTTACCGGGAGTGGGAAGACGGAAATCTATTTGCAGTGTATCGCCAAATGCGTGGAGGCGGGGAGGCAGGCGCTGGTGCTGGTGCCGGAGATCGCGCTGACGCCGCAGACCGTCCGGCGATTTATGGCTCGCTTTTCGCGCGTCGCGGTTTTACATAGCGGACTGACGGCCACGCAGCGGCACCAATTCTGGCAACAGATCAGCACCGGGCAGGCGGATGTGGTGGTGGGGGCGCGATCGGCGGTTTTTGCGCCGCTGCCGAAATTGGGCGCGATCGTCGTCGATGAGGAACACGACGCCAGCTACAAGCAGGATCAGGCCCCGCGCTATCACGGGCGGGATGTCGCCATCAAGCGGGCGCAGATCGAAAATGTGCCGATTATTCTGGGCAGCGCGACGCCGTCGCTGGAGATGTATCGTCGCTGCCGCGTGGAGGCGGGAGAAGCGGGGGGGATATACCATCATCTGCTCTTGCCGCGGCGAGTGCGCGGGCTGGCGATGCCGGCCGTGGAACTGGTCGATCTGCGCCAGGAGCAGCGGCTTCGCCGCGGAATTCATCTCATCTCGGCTCGATTGGAACATCTGCTGCGCGCGACCCTCGAAGCCAAACGCCAGGCGATCTTCCTGCTGAATCGGCGCGGCTATGCGAATTTTATTTATTGCAAGTCGTGCTCGAACGTCATCCAGTGCAAATACTGCGACGCGACCATGACCTATCACCGCTCGGCGGACGCCCGCGTTAAGGGCGGCACGACCGCCGAGGGGCTGCACACCGGCCAATTGCATTGCCATTACTGCCTGGCGGTTAATCCGTTGCCGGAGACCTGCCCGGTCTGCGGGAAGAAATTGAGCCTCTTCGGATTGGGAACGCAGCGGGTGGAGGAAGAACTGGCCCGCAAGTTCCCGGATTTGAAATTCGCGCGCGTCGACAGCGATTCGATGCGCGGATCAGGCGATTACGAGGACGTCCTGTCGCGTTTTTCGCGCGGCGAAATTCAGGTGATGCTGGGCACGCAGATGATCGCCAAGGGTTTGGATTATCCGAATGTGACGCTGGTTGGCGTGATCAGCGCCGATACGGCTTTGGCGCTGCCGGATTTCCGCTCGGCGGAGCGGACGTTTCAACTGATTACGCAAGTTGCCGGGCGGGCCGGGCGGGGCGATTCGCCGGGGCGAGTGGTGGTGCAGACATTTTTGCCGCAAGACCCGACCATCCGGGCGGCCTTGAGCCAGGATTACGAGCGTTTCGCCGCGGCGGAGATGCCGCATCGCCAGGAGGTAGGCTTGCCGCCGTTTGCGCGAATGGCCCGGATTATCCTCCGGCATCAGGATCAGAAAACCGTGCTCGATTTGGCCGCGCAAACCGCGCAGCGATTGAACGCGGCCGCGGAAGCGATGAAATCGCCGGTGCGCATTCGCGGCCCGATGCCCTGCGCCGTCGGGCGAATCGCCGGTTACTACCGGCATCAGATCGTCCTGAGCAGCGCCACCGCCGAACCGATCCAGCAGCTTCTAGCCGAAGTGCGAACCAGCGGGGGGCTGGAACGCGCGGATCGAATCGCGGTGGATGTCGATCCGGTTTCGCTGCTCTAGAACAAAAAACTCCCCTCCTGGCGCGAGGTCGCGCCAGGAAAGGGAGAGCATTGTGAAGAACTCACCACGTAGCAGGCTTTAGAGCGGGGGCGTCCAGCCGTCCAGAACGTCAGACTGCGAGAAACTTGCCGCCTGCGAACTGGTCAGATTATGCGACCAGGAGACAAAACCGGACGTACTGATGTTGAGGCCATACTGGTCGAATCGAGACGTATCGGGATTTTGGGTATCGAAAGCCTCCCAGCCCGCGGAATTAATGATGTTGCTGCAGGTGCAATCGATGAACGCGGCCTGGCCGTACAGGCCCCAGGGTCGGCCCAGGTAAACGGAATTCGCCGGCACGCTGTAACCCGGCGCGGCGGCGATATTGCACTTATCAAACACAAATCCGTACGTCTGCCCCTGGGGCGTGGCCGGCGCGCAGATCGTTCCGCCCGATTTGCTGTCGTAGAGATTGTCGCTGTAGAAATATCCGGTTCCGTAGCCCCAGATGAAATCGACGCTTCCCCAGATATCGCTGCTGTGCACGTCGAAGACGACGCCGGTGGAACAATAGAACGTGTCCTGCTGGCCCTTGATCGTGCAATTTTCGAAATCGTCGTGCGTCGCATTGGTGTCGAGATAGACTGCTTCGTCGTGCTGGGCGGTGGTGGCGGCGTTATAGAACGTGATGTTTGTCGCGCTGAAATTACTTCCCTTAACCCAGATCGCCGGCGAGCCGTTGCCGTCGGATTGAATGATCGTGGAGCGGCCGGAGCCCAGACCCTGCAAGGTGATGTTGTTCTGGTTCTGCGCGACAACGTCGGCTTCGTTATACGTGCCGGCGGCAATCTGGATGTCATAACTGTTTGAGCTATTCGTCGGCACCGCATTGATCGCGGCCTGAACGGTCTTGTACGTCTCGGATGAACCGACTTCCAGGTAGACCGTCGACATCAGCCAACGATCTTCGAGGCGTTCGAGCGACAGGGGAGCGGCCGCGCGCCGCTTATCTTTGGCGGCTGGGCCGCGTAATCCTCGGATCATGGAATTCCTCCAAAAAATGAAGACAGGGAATCAGCCATCGAAGCGCACGCTTCGCAATTTTTAAAAAATTAAATGAGCCGCCACGTAAGAAATGAAACGCAATGGCGACCGCCCGAACTCCGCGCGCTTTTTATATACCACGACGACCCAGCGCCGAAAATACAAATTAGATTATAATTTTGGTCGAATCGCTTATATGTCTGTAGGATGCGGACTTAACGCGATTTTCCACGGGCGCCATCCGGCGAATGATTTAGCCGGTATAAAAAGTATCACAATATTTAGCGCATCGAGCGCATGGTCAAAGGTTTGCAAAACAGCGGTCGAGCTTGGCGCTGAGGAGGTCGATTTCATCCAACGTGACACTCAGTGACGGCCGCATGCGGATGCTGCGGGCGCCGGCGCCGAGTAAAAGCAGGGATTCTCTTTCAAGCGCATACTTAAGGAACTCGGATGTGGTTAGAGGGAGATGGAGACTGAAGCCCTGGTAGAGGCCCAGGCCGCGCGGGTTGTGAATTTTCGTCGGATATTTGTTGGTTAGCATTGCCAAAGCGGCGCGTAGGCGATCGGTTTTCGCGGGGACTTGTTCGATTAGTTTTTCATCTCGGACGATTTTCATTTCCTGAACGAAACGGACCATATCGGAGAGGGTGCCGCCCCAGGTGCTATCGAGCACGCCGTGGTCGTCCATGGGGTGCATCATATAGACAACCCCGTTCCCGAGTTTCTTGGCCGAAGCGACCGCTTGCGGGGGATACGGCAGATTAAACTGATCGATGGCCCAGAAGGTTCCGGTCTGCCCGCCGGCGGTTTGGACTTCGTCGAAACCCAGATAACACTCATGCTCATGGGCCAGCCCGCTCAGCGTCTCGAAAAATCGCGGCAGCGCCACGCGATGGCCGCCCGCGCCTTGCAGGGGTTCCACGATGATGCCCGCGATTTCGTCGTGGAAGGCGGTGAGGATTTTCTCCAGCGTTTGGATCGCCAGATCGGTGCGGCTCTCGGTTTCAGCCGCGGGTTTGGAGGAGTCAATATAAGGGAACGGGACCTCGAGATTCCCGCGGACGATACCGTGAAAATCCTTGGTGATGACGGGGTCGTGAGAAAGTTGCGTGACGTTGAGGGCGAAAATGGTTCGGCCATGGAAGGCCTGGTCGAAATAGACGAACCGCCCCGCCGTCGGAGTCTTACCGGCCCGTTTCATTTTCTGATGGTGGAGATTGATGAAATATTTCATCATGTTCTCCACCGCTTCGGCTCCGGAATTGACCGCATACACCTCCAGCCGCGGCTGGCGCATGCTCCGGGGCGCTAGTTCATAAAGCAGCCGGTAATACTCCAAACACTGCGGCGTCAGAAAATCGGGATTAGCGGTCTTGTTATTCGCGGCCAGACACAATTGTTTAAGGTATGCCGGCTCGCTGAGGCGCGGATGGTTGTGTGAGATTAGTTTTGAGCCAAAGTAGCCGGCCCAGTCGAAAATTTCCTTGCCTTCCAGGGTGACCAGCCAGGCCCCGTGACACTTCTCCAAATCGATCGCAAATGGGTAGGGATCGGCCACGACATAACGTGAAAGCTCGTCGAGCATCTCCTGGCTGCCGGTGGGCTTAGGCATCTTGATCTCAGTCGCGAAGGATGATGACCCACCCTTGTTGGATCGGCAAGTGTTGGTATTCGGCCCTCCCCCGGGGTATCGGGCGAGGGGGTAAGAAGGGTTTTACGGCATGATTTGATCTTGAAGCGATTGACCGGACTCGAATCGTTTCAGATTTGCCAGGAAATGCCGCACCGTATCGAGGAACTCCTCCGCGTGGCCGCCGGCGGTATGCGGCGTGATGTGACAATTCGGGGCGAGCCATAGCGGATGCTCCGGCGGGAGCGGTTCCGGATCGGTAACGTCCAGATAAGCGGCGGCGAGGCGGTTGGCGGTGAGCGCGGCTGCGAGAGCGGTTTGGTCGACCGTGGTGCCGCGGCCGATGTTATAGAAAACGGCCGTGGGTTTCAGGATCGCGAATTTTTCGGCGTTGAAGAGTCGGTCGGTCTCCGGCGTCGAGGGCAAAATGTTCACGATGTGATCGGCTTGGGGAAGCAAGCGCGGTAAATCAGAATTGGGGTAGACGGGGATTTTTTCCTGGCCGCGCGGGGAGCGGCGGACGGCGATTACGTTTAACTTTAAGGGGGCGAGCAATTCGATCAGGCGGCGGGCGATGGCGCCGAGGCCGAGCATCAAAACCGTCTGGTTGCGGAGAAGGCGCGAGGCGTGGCGGATTTCCGTCTGCGGCCAGGCGCGGGCGGATAATTGGTTGGCCACAGCTCGCGGCAATTGGCGGGATTGGGCGAACATGAAGGCCAGCGCGTGCTGGGCGCACGGTTCGGCGAAGACGGTCGAGGCGTTGGTCATCGATGCGCCGCGATTTTGCAGGGCTTGGCGAACATCGGGGCGGTCGTAACGGGCGTAGCCGGCGGTGGTGAGCTGTATCCATTTGAGGTTCGGCAACTCCATGACCTGGCGGACGTCGGGCTGGCCGAAGGCGATGGTCGCCTCGGCAAGCTGCGGATCGGCCTGGCCGGTGGCGAGACTGCCGCTGGGGGTCGGGGAGAGGAGCAAGCGATGCGGCGCAACTCCCGCGGCCAATTCGGCGGCCGCGTCGGCGGGCAGATGGGCGTTGGACCAGATCACCGGCATCAGCCCCGGAATACCGCCAAATTCCCTCTAATTCAAATTTGAAAGAACCGGCGCCCAGGACACGAAGAACAGACAGAGCCAAACTCAAATCGCCAATTTGGAATCAAATTCTTCCGATTTGCATTTCTCCGTCTCCTCGGCGCCCGTTCTTTTGCTTTTCATTCTGTATTACCGGCAGGGCAGATTATGATTCAGCCCACATGCATGCGATGCCTCTGATGATTGTCGTGCTTTGCGTCATGGCGATCGCCTATCGCTATTACAGCGCGTTCCTGGCCAATCGCGTCGTGGTGTTGGACGATCGACGGGAAACGCCGGCCGTTCGGTTCTCCGACGGTCAGAATTATCACCCAACCAGCAAATGGGTCCTCTTCGGTCATCATTTTGCCGCCATCAGCGGGGCGGGGCCGCTCATTGGGCCGGTGTTGGCCGCGCAATTCGGCTATATGCCGGGGCTTTTGTGGATCGTGATAGGCGTCTGTCTGGCCGGAGCCGTGCAGGATTTTCTCGTCCTGGCCGCCAGCATCCGCCGCGGAGGGAAAAGCCTGGCGCATATCGCCTTCGACGAAGTGGGAAAAGTCGCCGGATCGGCATCCATGGCGGCGATTCTGTTCATCATTGTGATCGCGCTCGCCGGCTTGGGAAAGGTGGTGGTCAAAGCGCTCGGCGGCGAATTGGCGCCGTTCCCGCCGGGGAGTTCTCTGCGATCCGCCGCGGCGGAGCCGATCGGGCCGGGGTTATACAAATTTCCCGGCAACGCCACCCTGATTTGGAATAGCGGGAATCGCTCCATGCCGCTGAGCGAGCCCTTCGTGCTGCAAACGAAATCCGAGTTGCGCCAAGTCGGATCGGTTTTTCAATTGCCCGCCGATGCAAAGCGAGTTATTCCCGGCAGCCCCTGGGGAACATTCACCATCGCCTGCACCATCCCCATCGGATTGCTCATCGGCTGGTACATGTATCGAATCCGCGCGGGCAAAGTGATCGAAGCGTCGCTCATCGGTGCGGCCCTGACTCTGGGCGCTACGTTTGCCGGCGGATGGATCGCCACCAGCCGATTCGCCGGCGCCTTTAATCTCACCGGCGGCCAAATCGTCTGGGCGATGGCGATTTACGGATTCGTCGCCAGCGTGCTGCCCGTCTGGCTGCTCCTGACGCCACGCGATTACCTCAGCAGTTTTCTAAAGATCGGAACGCTGGCGGCCCTGGTGGTCGGCACCATCCTCGCCAACCCCAAATTGGCGGCGTTGCCTTATAACTCGACTTTCGCCTCCGGCGGACCCATCGTCGGCACTGGCACGACCGCCGTCCCCGGCCGAATTTTCCCATTTCTATTCATTACCATTATGTGCGGGGCGATCAGCGGGTTTCATTCCTTGGTCAGCAGCGGCACGACTCCCAAGATGATCCGCCGCGAAACCGACGCCCGCGCGATTGGTTACGGCGCGATGCTCGTCGAAGGGATGGTCGGCGTCGTCTCAATGATCGCGGCCGCAGCGCTTCCCCCGGGCGATTATTACGCCATGAATATGGATGTCGCGGCCGCGCCCGCGTTCCATGAAAAATTGGTTCGCATTGGCGCCGATGTGGATCATTTGAATATCTACGACGACTACACCCAGGAAAATCTCCGCGGCCGCACCGGCGGGGCGGTCACGCTGGCGGTCGGTATGGCACACATCTTCCAGCAGGCGTCGGGACGATTTGTCCAAACCGGCGACGCCACGCTCCGCGCGATGTGGAGGTATTGGTATCACTTCGCCATCATGTTCGAGGCGTTATTTATTCTCACCACCATCGACGCGGGCACGCGGATCGGGCGGTTTCTGCTTCAGGAAGTCATGGGGAAGATTCATCCAAAACTGGGCGAGCCGGGTTGGTGGCCAGGGGCTATTTTTAGCACGGCCATCATCGTTGGCGCTTGGGCCTATTTTATTAATGCCAATTCGTTCGCCGCGATCTGGGCGATGTTCGGCGTGGCCAATCAAATGCTCGCCGTGATCGCCCTGGCGGTCCTTAGCGCGATTTTGGCCAACCAAAAGAAGGGCAAATATCTTTGGGTAACGGTGCTTCCCCTTTTGTTCGTAGCGACAACGACCACGACCGCGGCCCTGGAAATGCTGTATGGGCATTGCCTTACGCTAAGCACGCAATGGGCCAAGGCTACGCCCGATGCGCGGATTGTCTCCAATGCGCTGATCAGCGGCGGATTGCTGGTGGCCATGGTTCTCTGCACATATGTCATTTTGGCGATGGCCGCACTGAAGATTTGGCCGGTGGTACGAGCGGCGCAAAATAGGCAGGTAATTGGCGTGGCGGCGGAATAACTGCAAAATACTTGTCAACCACCCAGTGGATCGGTATTATCCCCGACCCTTTAAACAGGACGCCTTATGGCCAAGAAAGAGATTTCCGTACAGTTCAAGCTGCAAGCCCCGGGCGGCACGGCCACGCCGGCGCCGCCGATTGGGCCGGCGCTTGGGCAACACGGCGTCAATCCGGGCCAGTTCATTCAGCGATTCAACGCCATGTCGGCGCACCTGAAAGGAAAGGTGATCGGCGTCCTGGTCACTGTCTACAAAGACAGAACCTTCGACATCGAACTGAAGAGCCCGCCGGCCAGTGTTCTGTTGAAGGATGCGGTCAAGGCGGAAAAAGGCAGTGGAGAGCCCAACAAGAACAAAATCGGAAAAGTCACGATGGCGCAGTGCAAGGCCATCGCCAGGGAGAAGATCAAAGATCTCAACGCGTTTGATGAGGACCATGCCGCCAGAATTATCGCCGGGACGGCACGCAGCATGGGAATCACCGTTGAGGGGTAAGTTTGGTGGAGAAGGTACGGTCTAGTTAGAGATGACGCTTGAGCGTTTGCAGAGGATTCTAAAAGGAGGACCGTTCCGTCCGTTTGACCTGTACACGGAAGACGGAGAAGTCCTTTGTGTCAGGGCGCCGGGAACCGTGTGGCTCTGCCCCAGCAAAAAGGTCGTCATGGTGGCGACGTCGAAATTGCTGCAGATCGAGGAGATTCAGGAATTGCAGTACATCGCCAGGCTTTCCCGCCTGTATGGCGGAAACGGAAACCCGAAGCGAGGAAAGTCGGCGGCGTAGACCCAGTTTGAGCCGTACCACGGGCTGTAACAGTGGGAGCTTCCAAAGGAGCGCGTTCATACATGCCTGTCGTTATCAAAAGATCAAAACGTTATCGGGAAACCGTCAAAAAGGCGGTCCCGGATCCCGTCTCCCTCGATAAGGGCATCGACCTCCTCAAAGGCTTTACGCCCACGAAATTCGATCAGTCCGTCGAGCTGATTTTCTCGCTGGGAATCGACGCGAAACAGGCGGATCAAACGATTCGCGGCTCGCTCTCCCTTCCCCACGGAATCGGTAAATCCAAGCGCGTCGTGGCCTTTTGTCCGGAGCATCTCGTCGCCGCCGCCACCGCGGCCGGAGCCGTGCGAGCGGGCGGGCAGGACCTCGTGCAGGCCATCGAAAAGGAGAATTTTTCGGAGTTCGACGTGGCGATCGCCACCCCGGACATGATGCGGTTTGTCGGGCGGCTCGGAAAAGTACTCGGCCCCAAGGGATTAATGCCATCGCCCAAGGCGGGGACGGTGACCGCGGATATCGCCGCCGCCGTGAAGGAATATGCGGCCGGCAAGGTCGAATTCCGCAACGACGCCGGCGGCAATGTTCACACCGTCATCGGGAAAATGAGTTTCGATAAGCAAAAGCTGCTCGACAACATCGGCGCGATGGTGGCGCAAATTCACAAGATGAAGCCGCAGACCAGCAAGGGCGTCTTCATCAAAAAGACCGTGCTGAAAGGAACAATGACGCCGGCGGTTTATCTCAACGTGCAGTAAATTAAGGAGAGTTGCCAGTTGCCAGTTGCTAGTTGCCAGAAAATACGAAGTGCGTAATTCGCCTTTTCTGGCAACTAGCAACTGGCAACTGGCAACTAAATTGATTCATGAGCAAAAAAGTTAAAAGCCTGATCGAAAAAGAACTGACCTCGGCGCTGGCGGGCGTGGAATCGGTGGCGGTGCTAAGCCCCAGCGGCGTCGACGGGCAGAAGAACAACCAGCTTCGCCGCAAACTGCACGAAAAAGGGCTGGCGATGAAAGTCGTCAAAAATACCCTGGCTCGCCGCGCGACGGCCAACACCAAGCTCAAAGGCTTCGACAAACTGCTGGATGGTCCCAGCGCCGTGATCTACGGCAAGGCCAGCATCTCCGCGATCGCGCGAATGCTGATGGAAGCCAAAAAGGCGAACGAAAACCTGCAACTCCGCGGCATCTTCTTCGACGGCGAAATCTACGCCGGCGAAAAAGGCGTGGAGCAGGTGAGCAAGCTGCCAACCCGCGAAGAAGCCGTGGCGATGATCGTCGCTGCATTGCTGGGTCCGGGCCGGAAATTGGCCGGGGCCATCAAGGGCCCGGGCGGAAGGCTTGGCGGAATTCTCAAAACTATCGAAGAAAAAGCCTCAAAGGCCGGCGCTGCGGGCGCGGCTGCGGAGGCAAAGAGCTAATTGCACACAAAATCCGACGGCCAAGGATGCCCCCTCAGGGGTTAAACCGCTTCGATGTGATGCGGGCATTCGGGCGGGATGATTTGTTCGACACGGTTGGGCCACGATACGGCCTGGAGATTTGGTCATGGCAGAAGTTACAGCAGAAATTAAGGAACTGGGAGATCGTCTGGCCGGCTTGACGCTTAAGCAAGCGGTCGAAATCGCCAGTTATCTGAAGGAAACCCACGGGATTGAAGCCGCCGCGGGCGGTGCGGTGATGGTGGCGGCGGGTGGCGCGGCGGCCGGCGCGGCTGCGGCCCCGGCGGAAGAGAAGACCACCTTCGACGTGATTCTTAAGACCGCTGGCGACAAGAAGATCAACGTCATCAAGGTCGTCCGCTCGGCCACCAGCCTCGGTCTCAAGGAAGCCAAGGACCTCGTTGAGGGCGCCCCCAAGACCGTCAAGGAAGCTCTCCCCAAGGCCGACGCCGAGAAGCTCAAGAAGGAACTGGAAGAGCAGGGCGCGACTGTCGAGCTGAAGTAGCGCCGCCTGCATTGCCGTCGCAATTATTATTGACAATGGAGGATAGGGTAACTATCCTCCCTTGCAGTCGCTTTTGGAAAAAGAGACTAAATAAACTCGGTGCAAATA